>JACPRA010000005.1 GCA_016190215.1 Candidatus Omnitrophota bacterium | reverse complement strand
GCGCGGTGGACATCGTGCGCGGCATCGGACGATTGGCCGGGCTGGAGATCCTGCAGGTGCCGGGCATCACCGGCTATTTCGACACGAACTATGAAGGCAAAGCCTCCCATGCGCTCACCGCGCTCGATGAGGGGTATGATGTGGTGATCGTCCACGTGGAGTCCACCGACGAGGCGGGCCACATGGGCGATGCGAAGAAGAAAATCCAGGCCATCGAGGACGTGGATAGCCGTCTGGTGGCGCCGCTCCTGCACGGGCTGAAAAAACGGGGCGGGCCGTTCAGCGTGTTGGTGGTGCCGGACCACCCCACCAGCACGGCGCTGCGGACGCACGTGGCGGATGCGGTGCCGTTTGCGATGTATGCGTCGAGCGGCGGCACACGGGACGGGGTCAGCGCCTACACCGAAACGGCGGTGCGCGCGTCCGCAAAGACATTTGAGCAGGGGTTTGAATTGATGCGTTTTTTTCTTACCCAAGGTCAGTCAGCCTAACCAGGAGGATTGTATGCGCGTCGTCGTCAAGCGGGCAGGGATCGGGCAGGTGAGCGGGGCGGTGCAGGTGATCGGCGCCATCGAGGGTGAGCAGCGTCCCGAACGGCTGCTGCCGGCGTCGGTCGCGCGCGACCGCGCGCTGGTTGGCCTGATCCAGCGCTCCGGGTTCCGCGGCGCGTCCAATGAAACAACCCTGCTGCCCAAGGGAACCGGCTGGGTCCTGGTCGTGGGTCTCGGCAAGTCGAAGGACCTCTCGGTGGAGCGGGTGCGGCAATTGGCCGGCACCGCGGCGCGCGTCGTGCGGGCGCGGGGCTTGAAGCAGGTGGCGCTGCCGCTGCTGAGCGACCGGATGTTCGGCGCCGCCGACGCGGTGGCGCAGGCGCTGATCGAGGGCGCGCTGCTGGGGTTGTACCGGTACGACCACTTGCGCACGGTGCCGGCACACGAGCGCAACCGCCGCATTGACACGATCACCCTGGTGGTGGAGCGGGCGGCCGACCTCGCGGCGGCGCGCAAGGGCGCGGCGAAAGCGGAGGTGATTGCCGAGGCGGTGTTGTTCGCCCGCGATCTCATCACGGGCCCCTCGAACATCGTCACCCCCACCTACCTGGCCAATCAGGCCCGGGCGATCGCGAAGGAACACCGGTTGAAATGCCAGGTCATCTCGTTTGCGACGCTCAAGCGGCTTGGATTCGGCGGGATCGTCGGGGTGGCGCAAGGCAGCGTCCATCCGGCGCAGTTCATCGTCTTGGAGTACCGGCCCGCGCCCCGGCCCGCCGGGAGCTCACGCCGGGGCAGGCGCGCGACGAAGACGTTCGCGTTCTGCGGCAAAGGCATCACCTTCGACACCGGCGGGATCAGCATCAAGCCTTCCGCCAAGATGGAGCTGATGAAATACGACATGGCGGGCGCGGCCGCGGTGCTGGGGGTCGTGAAGGCGGCGGCCGCGCTCAAGCTGCCGGTGCGGATCGTCGGCATCATCGCGGCAACGGAGAACATGCCCTCGGGCAGCGCCCAGAAGCCCGGCGACGTCATCACGACACTCTCCGGCAAGACCGTCGAGGTGCTCAACACCGATGCCGAGGGGCGGCTGGTGCTGGCGGACTGCCTGCACTACGCCAAGCGGTTCAAGCCGGACGTGGTCGTGGATCTCGCGACGCTGACCGGCGCGTGCGTCGTCGCACTGGGCAGCGAGGCCATCGGGCTGATGACCAAGCACGAGCAATTGGCGTCGCGCATCAACCAGGCGGGACAGACGACCTACGAGCGCGTGTGGCGCCTGCCGCTGTGGGACGAGTACGGCCCGGCGATGAAGTCCGACATCGCCGACCTGCGCAACGTGACCAACACCGGCGAGGCCGGCACCATCACCGCGGCGAAGTTCCTCGAGGAGTTCGCCGAGGGGCTGCCGTGGGCGCACCTGGACATCGCCGGCACCGCGTGGACGGATAAGGACAAGCCCTACATCCCCAAGGGTGCCGTCGGCGTCGGTGTGCGCCTGCTGCTCTCACTGATGGAGAATTGGAAATGAGACCTAGCACACAGCAGTTAGCACACAGCACACAGATGTGGTGTCGTCAATCCTCTCTGTGTGCTGTTTGCTGAGGAGGGAGTTTATGCCAAGCAGTGATGATGAACTGAGACACCTGAAGCAAGCTCTCGAGATTCCTTCCGGCCAGGAATGGGAAGGGGCGATCCGGCTCCTGATCCGCCTCATGGGCGAGGACCCGGCCCGGCAGGGCCTGCGGCGCACGCCGCTGCGGGTCAAGCAATCGCTGCAGTTTCTGACCGGCGGCTACCGGCTGGACCCGGCCAAGATCCTCAAGCGCCGGTTCGCCGTCAAGCACGACGAGATGGTGATCGTGCAGGGGATTGATTTTTTTTCCATCTGCGAACATCACCTGCTGCCGTTCTTCGGCACCTGCCACGTGGCCTACCTGCCGGATCAAGAGATTGTAGGATTGAGTAAAATCCCGCGGGTGGTGGATGCCTTCTCGCGGCGCCTGCAGGTGCAGGAGCAGTTGACGACCCAGATCGCGGAGGCGCTCAACGAGCATCTGAAGCCCCGCGGAGTGGCGTGTGTCATGGAAGCCCAGCACTTGTGCATGATGATGCGCGGCGTCCAAAAGCAGAACACCCGCGCCGTGACCAGCGCCATGCTCGGCGTCTTCCGCACCAGCGAGAAGACGCGCGCGGAGTTTTTGACGCTGATCCGCTCGCGTTAAACATGAAAAACAGCACACAGTACACAGCACACAGGAATACCCGCACAGGTTTTCCTCTGTCTGCTGTGTGCTGTCTGCTGTTGGCTGTGTGCTGTGCGTTCCCCGGCTGCGCGGTCATCGCAACGCGCTATGTCGAGGCTCGTGATCCGGCGGGTGTGCTGATCCTAGCGCACGGAGGCTCGCCCCGCTGGAACCACACCGTGCGCGCGGCGGTGGCGCAGGCGCGCCTGGCCGGGCCGGTTGAAACGGCCTTCGGGATGGGCATGCACGGCCATGAGGTGCACGATTTTCAGGCCGCGGTGGACCGGCTGCAAGCGGATGGCGTGACGCGGATCATCGTGCTGCCGCTCTTGTTGTCGTCGTCCTCGGACGTGTTCCGGCAATTCGAATACCTCTTCGGCATGCGGCCGGACGCTCCGTGGCCGGATGCCGGGGGGCCGGTGGCCTTGTCCGTTCCCGTGACAATGCTGCAGCCGCTGGATGGCGACCCGGTGGTGGGGGACATCGTGTTTGATCGGGTCCGGCGCCTCAGCCGGGACCCGGCGCGGGAAACCGTCGTGCTCGTGGCGCACGGCCCGGTGGACGAGGCCGACAACCAGCGCTGGCTGGACGCGATGGCCGGCGCCTCGGCGGTCCTTGAGCGCGACGGGGGGTTTGCCAAGATTGAGCGGTTGACGCTGCGGGATGACGCGCCGGACGCGGTGCGGGAGGAGGCCACCCGCCAATTGCGCCAGGCGGTGGAGCAGGCCGGGCAGGCCACGCGCGTGCTGGTGGTGCCGGTGCTGCTGGCCCCCGGCGGCATCGAGCAGAAGATCCCGAAGCGGCTCGCCGGGCTCTCCTACGCATTTACCGGGGAAACGCTGCTGCCGCACCCGGCGCTGTCCCGATGGATCGCCGCCCGCGTGCAGGCCGCCCGCCGCCCGCTCTCCGGCGCCCTGCCGGTCCGTAGCGGAGCGGGGACGTCTGTGATACAATAATCCCTCATTGTGGAGCACGGATGAGCCTGACCAACGGCACCGCCAACACCCAGCGATTCTATGCCCGCCAGGGCCTTGTCACCGAGGCCATGAAGCGGGTCGCTGTCCGGGAAGGACTGGACCCTGAGCTGGTCCGCCAGGAAGTCGCTCGGGGGCGGCTGATCATCCCGGCCAACATCCATCACCTGGCGACCAGCCTCGACCCCATGGGCATCGGCACCGTCGCGACGGTGAAGATCAACGCCAACCTCGGCAATTCGGCGGTCACGTCCCACCAGGACGAGGAACTCAAAAAGCTCCACATGGCCGTCCACTACGGCTCCGACACCGTCATGGACCTCTCCACCGGCGGGAACATCCCGGACATCCGCAAGGCGATCATCGCCGCCAGCCCGGTGCCGATCGGCACCGTGCCGATCTACGAAGCGCTCAGCCGCGTGCGCCGGGTGGAAGACCTGACCCCGGAGATCCTGCTGCAGGTAATCACCGAGCAGGCCGAGCAGGGGGTGGATTACATGACTATCCACGCCGGCATCCTGCGCGAGCACTTGCCGATGGTGAATCGCCGGATCACCGGCATCGTCAGCCGCGGCGGCAGCATTTTAGGGCAATGGATGAGCGCCCACCAGGCGCAGAACCCCTTGTATGAATATTTCGACGCCATCAGCGATATCCTCCGGCAGCATGACGTCTCGTACAGCCTGGGCGACAGCCTGCGCCCCGGCTGCCTGGCGGACGCCTCGGACGAAGCGCAGTTGGCGGAGCTCAAAGTGCTCGGCGAGCTGACCCGGCGGGCGTGGGCCAAGGACGTGCAGGTGATGATCGAGGGGCCCGGCCACGTGCCGATGGACCAGCTGGAGATGAACGTCAACCTCCAGCGCCGCTATTGCCAGGAGGCCCCGTTCTACACGCTCGGGCCGCTCGTGATCGACGCGGCTCCGGGCTACGACCACATCACCTCCGCCATCGGCGCGGCCATGGTGGGCTGGTACGGCTCGAGCCTGCTGTGCTACGTGACGCCGAAAGAGCACCTGGGCCTGCCCAACGAAGAGGACGTGCGCAACGGGGTGATCGCCTATAAGATCGCGGCCCACGCGGCGGACGTCGCGCGCGGCCGGCGGGGGGCGAGAGACCGGGACGATGCGCTCTCCCGGGCGCGCTTCGGCTTCCACTGGGAGGAGCAGTTCGCGCTCTCCCTGGATCCGGAGACGGCGCGCCGGATGCATGACGAAACGCTGCCCGACGGGTTTTATAAAGACGCGAAGTTCTGTTCGATGTGCGGCCCCAAGTTCTGTTCCATGCGCATTACGCAAACCGCCAAGCTTGACGAGCGACAGGAGGCGTTAACCGATGAATCTTCACAAGCGACTCGCGAAGCAGTTGAATCGATTGAACAAGGCGATTCGGCGCCTCGTCGCGAAGTCGAAAGAGTTTGAGGAGCTGCGCGAGCTGCTCCGGGAAGAGCAGGTGGAGTTGGCGATTTACGTGGTGCCGTTGATCGGCGGCGCCCCGCAAGGCGAAGTCCTTCAGTTCGAGCTCACCGACGACGATCGGAAGTTCCTGAAGAGTGCCGGCATCAAGTTCTAACGGTTCCGTCAGGGTCTTCCGATACCCCCAAACCCTACACACAGGAGGAGTGCTCAGCAATGAAGCGTGCCGTGACGTTGGACGATCTGGATCTTTCCGCAGGCAAGAAAACCCGGTTGTACCGGCTGCTCTACAAGTACGGCCCCGGCCACGGGAAGATGATGGTGCTGCCGATCGACCAGGGATTGGAGCACGGCCCGCGCGACTTCTTCGTGAACCCCGACAGTTTGAACCCGGAGTACCAGCTGCGCCTGACGCTGGAGGGCGGCTTTTCCGCCATCGCGTTCCAGGTGGGGCTGGCGGAGAAATATTTCAAGGCGTTCGCCGGCAAGGTGCCCTTGATCCTGAAGCTCAACGGCAAAACGGAAATCCCGCCGGACGACGAGGCGTTTTCCCCCTGCCACGCGTCGGTGGAGGACGCGCTGCGCCTGGGCGCGGACGCCATCGGCTATACCTGCTACGTCGGCTCGTCGCGGCAGGATGAGGACTTCATTCAATTCGGCAAGGTGCGGCGCGAGGCGGAGCGGGTCGGGCTGCCCATCGTGATGTGGGCGTACCCGCGCGGCAAGTACATCGAGCAGAAGGGCGGCAATGCAAGCTTCTTTGCCGTGGACTACGCCGCGCGCGTGGCCCAAGAGCTGGGTGCGGACGTCGTGAAGGTGAACATCCCAAAGGTGGATGAAGCAAAGCGGGCGCAGTACCCCAAGCCGTACAACGAGCTAAAGCTCTCCCAGCGCGAGATGCTGGAGAAGGTCGTCGCCTCCGCGGGCCGGACGCTGGTGATCATCTCCGGCGGGTCCAAGCGCAGCGATGAGGAGCTGCTCCAGGACGTGCAGGACTGTTTGGAAGCCGGCGTCACCGGCTTCATCTTCGGGCGCAACTTCTGGCAGCGCCGATTTGGGGAAGCGCTGGAAATGTCCACGCGGATTACGAAATTGATGCAGACGACCAACGGGGTCGTGTCGGAAACGAAAGCGACCGTCAAAGCCCGTTAATGCAACAGCACACAGCATACAGCACACAGCAGACAGAGAAAACGCCGTAATGAAATGCCCGTTTGCTATGTGCTGTGTGCTGTATGCTGTGTGCTGTGTGCTTGAGGGACGTGGTGTCCGATAACAGTGGCATGGAGCGGGCGTGCGTGTCGCTGTTGTCGGGCGGGTTGGACAGCACGCTGGCGACCAAGCTGATGCTCGAGCAGGGCATCCGCGTGCACGCGCTGTTCCTGGCCATGAGCTGGGGCTGCTGCGAGAAGCCCAAGGCCATGGCGGCCGCGCAGCAACTTGATGTACCGCTGATGGTGCTCGGCGTGGGCGACGCGTATCTGGACGTGATCCGCGCGCCGAAATACGGCTACGGCACGCAGATGAACCCGTGTGTTGACTGCCGGATTTACATGTTTACGCTGGCCAAGCGCTACATGGAAGAAGTCGGCGCCGGCTTCATCGTGACCGGCGAGGTGCTGGGGCAGCGGCCGATGTCGCAGCGGCGCCAGCCGTTGGGCGTCATCGAGCGGGACGCCGGGCTGGAGGGGCGGCTGTTGCGGCCGCTGTCGGCGCAGTTATTGGAGCCGACCGTGCCGGAGCTCGAGGGCGTCGTAGATCGCTCCAAGCTGCTGGGTTTGTCGGGCCGGTCGCGCCAAGCGCAGATCGCGCTGGCGGCGGAGCACGGGCTGACCGAGTACAGCCAGCCGGCGGGCGGGTGCCAGCTGACCGACGAGACGTTTGCGAAGAAGACGAAGGATTTGTTCGCGCACGAGGCGCGCCCGACGACCAAGGACATGGAGCTGCTCACGCTCGGCCGGCACCTGCGGCTGGACGACGGCACCAAAGTGATCCTGGGGCGCAATGCGCTGGAGAATTTGCGGTTGGAAGGGTACGCCGACGATGGGCGCTACACGCTCATCAGCCCGGTGTTTCCCGGGCCGGCGGCATTGGTGATCGGCATCGGGCGCGACCAGTGGGACGCGGCGGTGGTGCAGGCGATTTTGCAGCATGTGAAGGAGGACAAGCTGCCCGAGGGTGCGTTGGAGTTCCGCTGCGGCCGGCGGCGCTGGACGGTTGAGCGCGCGGCCTGGCAGCGGGCGTCCGCGGCCCCCGAGCTGTGTCAAATATAACGATGCCCCCAACATGTAGTGACAGCATTGGCGGGAGCAGGCTGGGAAGCGGGCCGAGGCGCGAGGAGCGTGGCGTACCGGGCTCACGGTACGCGAGCGACGAGCAACGACGGCCCGCGCCCAGCCTGCCCCGCCCCCAAGAGTTTTCGTCAGGGGAGGCGCCATCTCCGGCCGCCTCCGGCGTTGCTCCTTCTCGACGTACTGGGGGTCCAGTACGCCTTCGTCGTCGCGCCTTGGAGTCGGCTCGGATCTGGCGCCTCCAATGCGTCACTACATGTTGGGGGCATCGTCAATGACAGATTGCGTTTTTCGGATCGGCGGGGAAGGCGGAGAGGGCGTGATTTCCACCGGCGAATTGCTGACCTTGACGCTGGCGCGGTCCGGCTATGAGATCTACACGTTCCGGACCTACCCGGCGGAGATCAAGGGCGGCCATGCCAATTACCAGGTGCGGGCCTCGGACACACTGTTGTTGTCGCAAGGCGCGTGGGTGGACGTGCTGGTCCCCTTCAACGAAGAAGCCTACCAGAAGCACATCAAGGACCTGCGCAAAGGCGGCGTGCTGATCTACGACTCGGACAGCGTGACCCCCCCGAACACCGACGGCTGCATCGCGTACCCCGTTCCCATGACGTCGCTGGCGACGGAGAAGATCGGCGTCAAGCTCACCAAGAACATCGTCGCCCTGGGCGTGTTCTCCGGCTTATTCGACATCCCCTTCGAAAAATTTGAAGAACTGCTCAAGGAGCGCTTCGGCCGCAAGGGTGAGGCGGTGGTGAACAAGAACCTGCAGGCGCTCAAAGTGGGATTCGACTACATCAAGTCGCAGCCCAAGCGCGACACCATCCGCATGGGGGGCGGGCCGAGGCAGATAAAAGAGCTCGTGCTCTCCGGCAACGAATCGCTGGCGCTGGGCGCGATCGCCTCCGGCTTGAAGCTCTACGCCGGCTATCCCATCACGCCGGCGACGGACATCATGGAGTTCTTGGCCAAGGAGCTGCCGAAGATCGGCGGCTTCGTGGTGCAGACCGAAGATGAAATCTCCGCCCTGGGCACGGTGCTGGGCGCCTCCTACGCCGGCAGCAAGGCGATGACCGCGACCTCCGGGCCCGGCTTCTCCTTGATGGTGGAGATGCTGGGGCTGGCGGTGATGTCCGAAACCCCGGCAGTGGTCGTGGACGTGCAGCGGGTGGGGCCCTCCACCGGCATGCCCACCAAGACCGAGCAGGGGGATCTCTACCTGGCCGTCTACGGCGGCCACGGCAGCTCGCCGCGCGTCGTCATGGCGCTGACGAGTGTGGAGGATTGCTTCTACGGCATCATGCGCGCCTTCAACATCGCCGAGCAGTTTCAGATGCCGGTGGTGGTACTCTCGGACCAGTACCTGGGCCACCGCAAAGCCACCGTGCCGGCGCCGGACCCGTCCAAGGTGCCGGTGATTGAGCGGCGCACACCCACCCCCGACGAGCTTGGGCCGGATTTTAAGCGCTACCTGCTGACGCCGGAGGGCGTCTCGCCCATGTCGATCCCCGGGACGGAAGGCGGCTACTATGTGGCGGAAGGGCTGGAGCACACCGAGATCGGGTATCCCGCCGCGTCCAATTATGAGAACCACGTGCGGATGACCCAGAAGCGCTACAAGAAATTCTACGCCATTGAAGCGCTGTCGAACGAGCTGACCCGCCAGTACGGCGTGGAGCAGCCGGAGATCGGCGTGATCGGCTGGGGCTCCTCCGAAGGGGTGATCCGCGAGGCGGTGCAGATGGCGGTGGAGCAGGGCTATTCCGTCGGGGCGATGCACCCGAAGATCCTCTACCCGCTGCCGCTGGTTCGCTTGACCAAGTTCATCGTCGGCGCCAAGGCGGTGATTATTCCGGAGCTGAACTACACCGGGCAGTTCGCCACGCTGCTGCGCAAACGCTTCGCCAAAGATTTCGTCCAATTGAACAAGGCCACGGGCTTGCCGTTTACGCCGCAAGACATTTTCGACAAAATCGAGGAGGTTGCGACCAATGTCCGCCGAGGCAGTGGCTCCCGAACTCACGCCGCAAGCGTATAAGACCGACGAGCACCCGATTTGGTGCCCCGGCTGCGGGGACTTCGGGGTCTTAAGCTCGCTGTATCAGTCGTTGGCGGGATTGCAGATCCCGCCGAAGGACCTGGTGGTGGTCTCCGGCATCGGCTGTTCCGGGCGCACCCCGGGGTTCGTGCGCTCCTATGGGTTCCACGTGCTGCATGGGCGCGTGCTGCCGGTGGCGCTGGGTGTGAAGCTGGCGAACCCGAAGCTGACGGTCATCGGCGTGGGCGGGGACGGCGACGGTTTTGCCATCGGCGGCGGGCACATCCCGCACGCGGCGCGCCGCAACCTGGACATCGCCTACCTGGTGATGGACAACTCCACGTACGGATTGACGAAGGGGCAATACTCCCCGACGGCGCCGAAAGGCTTTCAGGCCGGCTCCACCCCCTACGGCAATATTGAGAAGCCGCTGAACCCGCTGGCCATGCTGATCGCCTACGGCGCCACCTTCGTGGCGCGCGGCTACTCCGGCAAGCCGAAGGAGCTGACCGAGCTGATCAAGAAGGCCATTGACCACAAAGGCTTCGCGTTCATTGACATCATCAGCCCCTGCATCACGTTCTACAACACCTACAAAGTGATCCCGCCGCGGCTGGCCGAAGTGCCGGCGGACCACGATGCGAGCGACCGGGCCAAGGCATTCGAGCTGTCGCTCAAAGAGGACCGCATGTACCTGGGCGTGTTCTATCAGGTGCAGGAACCCACCTTCGAGGACGGCGTGGCGGAGGTGAAAAGCCGCGCCCAAGCCTCCAGCCGCCCCCGCTTGGAAGAGATCTTCGCGGAGTTTTCGTGACGTGACGCGGCTTGAGCAGGATTCCCTCGGGCGGCAGCGCATCCCCGCCGGCGCGTACTATGGCATTCAAACCCACCGGGCGGTGCAGAACTTTCCCATCAGCGGCCTGCGGATGCCGCCGGAGCTGACCCGCGCTTACGGCCTCATCAAGAAAGCGGCCGCCGCCGCCAACGTGCAGTTGAAGGCATTGGAAGCCCGCAAGGGACGCGCCATCATCCGCGCGTGCGACGAGCTGTTAGCCGGGAAGTTTGACGCCCAGATCGTCGTGGACGTGTACCAAGCCGGGGCCGGCACCTCCTTCAACATGAACATCAACGAGGTGGTGGCCAACCGCGCCAACGAGCTGCTGGGGGCCAAGCGCGGCACCTACCGGTTCATCCACCCGAACGACCACGTGAACATGGCCCAGTCCACCAACGACACGTTTCCCACCGCGATTCGGCTGGCCGCGCTCATGAAGCTGGGGCCGCTCAACGAGGCGCTGGGGGAGCTGGAAAGCGCCTTGCAGCGGAAAGCGCGCGCGTTCCGCGGCATCGTCAAAAGCGGGCGCACGCACCTGCAAGACGCGGTGCCGGTGAGCCTGGGGCGCGAGTTCGGCGCGTATGCGCTGGCCTTGGCCAAGGCCCGCGCCCAGATCCGGCGGCTGGGCCCGGTGATCGGCGAATTGGGCTTGGGCGGCACGGCCGTGGGCACCGGCATGAACGCGCATCCGCGCTACCGGGCGACGGCCATCGCGCACCTGCGTCGCTGGACCGGGTTTCCGCTGCGCCAGGGCGAGGACATGATGGAACGCACCGAGAGCCTGGGCGATGTCGCGCAGCTCTCCGGGAGCCTGCGGAACTACAGCCTCGAGCTGATCCGCATCGCCAACGATCTGCGGCTGATGAGCTCCGGCCCCAACACCGGCTTCGGCGAGATCGATCTGCCGGCGATTCAGCCCGGCTCGTCCATCATGCCGGGGAAGGTCAACCCGGTGATGCCGGAAATGGCGACGATGGTGGCGTTTCAAGTGGTCGGGCATGATGCGACGGTGGCCATGGCGGTGCAGGCCGGGCAGCTGGAACTCAACGTGATGATGCCGGTGGTAGCCTACAATGTGCTGCAGGCGATGGCGCTGTTGACGACGTCCACCCGCGCGCTGGCGCGCCGGTGCATCGAGGGGATCACGGCGGACGCGGCCCGGTGCCGCGCCTTGTCGGAGCGCAGCCTGGCGCTGGTGACGGCCCTGGCCCCGGCGATCGGGTACCTGAATGCCGCCAAGGTGGCCAAAGAAGCGTTGGCCGCGCGCCGGTCGCTGATTGACGTGGTGGTGGAGCATGGGGTGCTCTCGCGGGCGCAAGCCGCCCGCGCCCTGGATCCGCGCCGGCTGGCCGGGCTGCCGCGCCGGTGAAGCCGGGCGTCAGCCGCCTTGCTCCACCTCGACGAGCTGTGTTACAATTTTTTCTCGTTTCGTGCGCCCGTAGCTCACTTGGATAGAGCGCTTGGCTTCGAACCAAGAGGCAGCAGGTTCGAATCCTGCCGGGCGCGGATTTTCAATATTAGCACGGGCCGCTAGCTCAATCGGCAGAGCAGGGGACTCTTAATCCCAAGGTTGATGGTTCGATTCCATCGCGGCCCACGTTTTGTTCATTGAGTGGGCGGGTGGCGGAATGGCAGACGCGACGGCCTTAGGAGCCGTTGGGGAAACCCGTAGAGGTTCAAATCCTCTTCCGCCCATCGTTTCGAAGAGCAATCCTGCCCAGGGATTCACAGTGGCAAGTTTTGCGGGTGTAGCTCAGTGGTAGAGCGCGACGTTGCCAACGTCGATGTCGTGGGTTCAAATCCCATCACCCGCTCGTTTTTTCTCTCGCAGCAGCACGAACAACGTGAGGTCAGCCGGTCATGCAGATTTCCGAATTTCTGGACGAACGGGCGGTCAGTTGTGAGATCACCGGCACCACCAAAGGGGACGTCATCCGCGAGCTGGTGAGCTTGCTGGTGAAGGCCGGCGCCATCAAGGACCGCGACGCGGGTAAGCTCGCCCAAACCCTCTTGGAGCGCGAAGCGCTGGGCTCCACCGGCATCGGGCAGGGTGTCGCGATCCCGCACGGGAAAACCGATTGCGTGGGGAGCTTGGTCGGGGCGGTGGGGGTGGCGCGCTCCGGCGTGAATTTCGATTCGTTGGACGGCGAATCCGCCCATATCTTTTTCCTCTTAGTCGCCCCGCAAGATTCCGCCGGCCCGCATCTGAAAGCGCTGGCCCGCATCTCGCGCTTGCTGAAAGAAAAGCACTTCCGAGACAGCTTGCGCCATGCCAAAGACGAGAAAACGCTCGTCAAGATCATCCGGGACGAGGACCAGCGCCGCCATTGACGCGAGGGCGGCTGACGTCCGTCGGTCAGTCCCCGCGCTTGCTCCCACACCCATCCCATGCGCCTCTTGAAGTGGTTTTATCCCGGCATGAAGATCAAGCGATGGCTTGTCCTCGCGCTGCTGGGGATGCTGCTCTTGATGATGGGCTCCGCCTTGCTGCCCGCCGAGAACAGCGTATGGATCCGCCTGGCGAGCCTGGCCATCCTGGGCACCGGCGTGGGGGCGATCATCACCGGCGTGGTGGGCACGGTGCGGTCGCTGCTCGACGTCGTGTCGCCGGTGCCGCAGCGCGACCTGGTGGAGCTGATTTTCCAGCGCCGGCACCTGGAGAAGGGGCCGAAGCTGGTGGCCATCGGCGGGGGCACGGGCCTCTCCATGCTGCTGCACGGCTTGAAATCCTACACGGACAACATCACCGCCATCGTGACGGTCGCGGACGACGGCGGCAGCTCCGGGCGGCTGCGCGAGGAATTCGGCGTGCTGCCCCCCGGCGATATCCGCAACTGCCTGGTGGCGCTGGCGGACACCGAGCCGCTGATGCAGCGCCTCTTCCAGTATCGCTTCACCCACGGGTCGGCCTTGGAGGGGCACAGCTTCGGGAACCTGTTTCTCACGGCCATGACCCAGATCACCGGCGACTTCGAGACGGCCGTGCGCGCCTCCAGCAAGGTGCTGGCGATCCGGGGCCGGGTGGTGCCCTCCACCTGCGATCGGGTGCGGCTGGTGGCGGAGCATGAAGACGGGTCGGTGACGATCGGGGAATCGAAGATCTCCGCCTCGCCGGTGCCGATCCGCCGCGTCTACCTGGAGCCGGCGAGTGCTAAGCCGACCGCCGACGCGATTGAGGCCATCCGCGAGGCGGACGCGGTGATCCTGGGCCCGGGATCACTCTACACGAGCATTATCCCCAATCTCCTGGTAGACGGCGTGGCGGATGCGGTGGTGCAGTCGAAGGCGCTGAAGATTTACGTGTGCAACGTGATGACCCAGTTCCACGAAACCTCGGGGTTCAAGGCCAGCGACCACGTGCGCGCGCTGGTGGCGCATACCAATCCCGGCGCGCTGCATCTGTGCATCATCAATACCCGGACGGTGCCCTCGGAGTTGCTGGAGAAATACCGCAAGGAAGACGCGTTTCCCGTGGACGCGGACGCCGACCAGATCCGCGCGCTGGGCTATCAAGTGGTGGCGGAGCCGCTCATGAGCGCCCAGGATCACGTGCGCCATGATCCGGACCGGCTGGCCAAGCTCATCATTCACCTGACCCTGGGGACCCGCCGCCAATCCCATGCGGTGAGCGCGCCGGTGCCTCCCGCGGATCCCCGCGCGTCCGCGCACCCGATCAGCGCAGGGTGAGCGCGGCGATGCCCGGGCAGGTTTCGCTGTTGATGGCGATGCACTGCCATCAACCGGTGGGCAATTTTGATTTTGTGTTTGAGCGCGCGGTGCAGGAGGCGTATGCGCCGTTCCTGGACGCGCTGGACCGGCACCGCGGCATCCGGATCTCGTTACATTACAGCGGCCCGTTGTTGGAGTGGCTGCAGGCGCGCCAGCCGCGCTTCCTCGCCCGGCTGACGGCGTTCGTGCGCCGCGGGCAGGTGGAGCTGCTGGGTTCCGGCCGGTATGAGCCGATCCTGGCCATTCTGCCGGAGGCGGACCGGGACGGGCAGCTGCGCGGCATGCAGCGCTTGCTGCAGCGGCAGTTCGGCGTGCGGCCCACGGGCGCCTGGCTGACCGAGCGCGTGTGGGAGCCGGACGTGGCCTCCACGCTGGTTCGCAACCGCGTGCGCTATACGCTGGTGGACACCCGCCATTTCCAGACGGCGCGGGGGCTCGTGCCGGAGGCGCTCCAGGTCGAGGATGACGACGGCTGGGACCTGCTGGGCTGCTACACGACCGAGCATGGCGGAGAGCCGCTGATCGTGTTTCCCGCGTCCCGGCGGCTGCGGTATTGGCTGCCGTTCCAGGAGGCGGGGCGCACCATCGAGTTCTTGAAGGGCCTCCGGCGGGCCGAGCCGACGGCGATCACCTTCGCGGACGACGGGGAAAAGTTCGGGTTATGGCCCAAGACGCATGAGTGGGTCTATGGGCGCGGCTGGCTGGAAGAGTTTTTCTCGGCGCTGGACGCGGAATCCTCGTGGCTGAGCACGGAGACGTTCTCCGGGTACTTGGCGCATGCCCGGCCGAACGGCCGCGTGTACCTGCCCTGCGCCAGCTACGAGGAGATGCAGGAATGGTCGGGCGGCTACTTCCGGAACTTCTTCGTCCGCTATCCTGAAGCGAACGCGCTCTACCAGGCGATGCTGGACATCAGCCGGCGCCTGGGTGCGCTCAAAGCTCAAAGCTCAAAGCTCAAGGCAACATCTCGAGCCTCCAGCCTCCAGCTTCGAGCCACTCGGCGCCCAGCGTTGGTTCGACAGGCTCAGCGGGAGCTCTACCAGGGGCAGTGCAACGACGCCTACTGGCACGGGGTGTTCGGCGGATTGTACTTAGGGAACTTGCGCCGCGCCATCTATCAGCATTTGATTGCGGCGGACCGGTGGCTTTGCGAGGCGGAGCCGCGGCGGCGGTGGGATGCGCGCGACGTGGACGGCGACGGCGCAGCCGAATTCGTGCTGCGCGGGCACGATCTGCGCGCGGTGATCGATCCGCAATCCGGCGGCACGATGACGCAGCTGGATTGCGTCAGCCGCGGCATCAACGTGCTGGATACGCTCACGCGCCGGCCGGAACCGTACCACCGCAAGCTCGAGCGCGCGGCCGCCTCGTCCGCCGTGGCCGCGGGGAACGCGGAGCCTGTGGCGGTGAGCATTCACGACATCGTCAGCGTGAAAGAGCCCGGGCTGGAGCGGCACTTGGTCTATGACGCGCACCGCCGCAGCGGCTTTGTGGACTGCGTGCTGCCGCGGGTGCCCTCGGCGGCGGAGCTGCAGGCCGGCGCCGTGGACACGGCCCGGCTGCTGCCGGACGGCCCCTGGACGGTGCAGGGGAACGTCGCCGCGTCATCGGCTGAGACGCGCCTGCGCATGAGCCGCGCCATCGGCGGCGGGCGCCTGGAGAAAATCGTCGCGGTGGCCGCCGGCGCCCGGCGCATCCGGTTTGAATACGCGCTGCAGGGCATCGAGGCCCCGGTGGTGGGGCTGGAATGGACGCTGGGCTTGCGCGACGCGCAGCGGATGGCGTCCGGCGAGCGCGCGCGGGCCGCGGAGTTCACGGTGCGGGACCCGGATGCCGGGGTGGCCGTCACGATGCGGGCCGACCCGCCGGGGTCGCTGGCCTATTTTCCGGTGGAGACGATTTCGGAATCCGAAGCAGGATTGGAGCGGACGTGGCAAGGCGTGGCGGTGGTCTGGTGTTGGCGCACGGCCGGAAGACGATCCTGGCGGTGCCGCGTGGACTGGACGATTGAGGCGATCTAACTGATGCCGGTGATGCAACGGACGCTGACCATTACCCACAGCCAGGGCTTGCATGCCCGGCCCGCGGCCCTCTTTGTGAAGGCCGCCGGCCGGTTTGCCAGCACGGTGACGGTGCGGAAGGGCCGCAAGAGCGTGGATGGGAAATCCATCATGGGGTTGTTGACGCTGGCCGCCGGGCCGGGCTCCCGCATCGCCCTCATTGCCGACGGGCCGGATGCCCGGGAAGCGCTGGAGGCGCTGAGCCGCTTGGTGACCGAGCCGCTTCCGCAATCGCCGACCCCCAAGGAATTTTAAGAGCGCTGCGCAGATGATGGTCATCAAAGGCATTCCCGCCTCGCCCGGCATCGCCATCGGCCCCGTCATGCTGTTCGATGCCGAAGAGGTGCTCGTGCCCCGCCGGCCGATCACCGAGGCGCAGATCCCCCATGAGATCCTGCGCCTCGAAGAGGCGCTGATCCAGACCCGGCACCAGATTCTGGGGATCCAGCACCGGCTGGCGGATGAGATGGGCCAGGAGCACGCGGAGATCTTCAATGCCCATGTGCTGGTGCTGGAGGACCAGTCGCTGCGCGAAGAGATCCTGACCGGCTTGAAGACCCAGCGGCTGAACGTGGAAGCCATCTTCAACGACGTGGTGCTGCGGCACCTGCGCGCGTTTGCCCGGACGGAAGACGAGTACCTGCGCGACCGCACCGCCGACATCGAAGACGTCCGCAAGCGGGTGCTGCGCAACCTGCTGGGCCGCCAACCGGAGCGGCTTTCGCAGATGCAGGAGCCGGTCATCGTGGTGGCCCACGATCTCTCCCCCTCCGAGACGGCGCTGATGCACAAGCAGCACGTCCTGGCGTTCGTCATGGACATCGGCGGGCGCACCGGCCACACGGCCATCATGGCCAAAGCCCTGGCGATCCCCGCCGTCGTCGGCATGCAGGTCGCGACCAAGCGCATTAAGAAAGGCGACCGGGTGATCGTCGACGGCGTCCGCGGCGAAGTGGTGGTGGACCCGGACCAGGCGACCATCCAGCGCTACGAGGTGGAGCAGCGCCGGCTGCAGGAGATGAGCCGCAAGCTCCTGCACTTGAAGGCGCTGCCGGCGGAAACGCTCGACGGCCGGCGCGTGGTGCTGTCGGCGAACATCGAGCTGCCGGATGAGCTGCCCTCCGTCATTGCGCACGGGGCGGAAGGCATCGGGCTCTACCGCACGGAGTTCTTTTATCTCAACCGCGTGGACCTGCCCTCCGAGGAAGAGCAGTTCCAGGCGTATAAGTCCGTCGCGGAGCGGATGAAGCCGCACTCCGTCATTGTCCGGACGGTGGACCTGGGCGGCGACAAATTTCTCTCCCATCTGCAGCTGCCTTCCGAGATGAACCCCTTCATGGGCTGGCGGGCCATCCGGTTCAGCCTGGCGCGCCCGGACATCTTCCCCATCCAATTGCGCGCCATCCTCCGCGCCAGCGCGTTCGGCAACCTCAAGCTCATGTTCCCGATGATCTCCGGGGTGGAGGAGCTGCGCCGCGCGCGGGAAATCCTGCAGGAGGTGAAAACCGAGCTTGCGCGGGAAGGACACCGGTTCTCCGCAGAGATGGAAGTGGGCGCGATGATCGAGGTGCCGTCCGCCGCGCTCACGTGCGATTTGCTGGCCGACCAGGTGCGGTTCTTCTCCATCGGCACCAATGATCTCATCCAATACGCCCTAGCGGTGGACCGTGTCAACGAGAAGATCGCCTACCTCTACGAGCCGACGCATCCGGGGGTCATCCGGCTGATCAAGCAGATCATTGACGCCGGGCATGCGGCCGGCATCTGGGTGGGCATGTGCGGCGAGATGGCCGGCGAGCCCGGGCTCGTCCTGCTGTTGCTGGGCCTGGGGCTGGATGAGTTCTCCACCTCGCCGGTGCAGATCCCTCTGATCAAGAAAATCATCCGGACGGTGGAGTACCGCGCCGCCCAGGCCATCGCTCAGCAGGCGCTGACGTTGCGCACCGGCAAAGAAGTGGAAGAGTTTCTGGCCGCGCACTTGCGGCAGCTGGTGCCGGAATTGGCGGAATGAGATTAGCAGACAGCACACAGCACACAGCAGACAGAACACCTGCCAAGGAACCGGCCATGTCGGTGGTGCTGCTGGCGGCGGGGTACGGCACGCGGCTCTATCCGATGACCAAAACGCTTCCGAAGGCCCTGCTGCCGATCGGGAATGGCGTGCTGCTCGATACCATCATGGAGCATCTGAAGGGCGTGACGGTCCGCAAGATCGTCATGGTGAGCAACGCGCTGTTTTTCAAAGAGTTCAGCGCGTGGCGCAGGCAGCGGGGCCTGCGGAAACTCGTCATGATCAATGACGGCAGCCGCACGCCGGAGACGCGTTTGGGCGCGATCCGGGATCTGGCGCTGGCGTTGAAGCGGATCCCCGCCGGCGACGACGTGCTGGTGCTGGGGACGGACAACCTGTTTACGTGGCCGCTGAAGGAATTCGCGGCGTTTGCCCAGGCGCGCCGGCCTGCTCTGACCGTGGCGGCGTTCCGGCTGCGCTCGAAGGCGCAGGCGCGCAAGTTCGCCGTCGTCGAGCTGAACGCCGCGGGGCGCCTGACCCGGTTCGTCGAAAAGCCGGCCCACCCGTCCTCAACGACGGTGGCGCTGTGCGTCTATTACATTCCGGCCGCGCGGCGAGGTCGGGTGGCCAAGTTTTTGAGCGCGGGGCATCCGGGCGATGCGCCGGGATATTTTGTGGAGTGGCTGGTGCGTCGCGAAGCGGTGTACGGTTTCGTGACGGGGGGAACGTGGTTTGATGTGGGGTCCCACGACGTGTACCGGCAAGTCCGCCGGCGCTGGCGCAACCGCCCAGTGCGCGTGGCCCCGCGTAACCGCCGTGTTTACAGGAGGTAAAGATGTCGCGGAAGCACCTGTTTACCTCGGAATCGGTGACCGAGGGGCATCCGGATAAGATCGCGGACCAGATTTCGGACGCGGTCCTGGACGCTATTTATGAGAAGGACCCCAATGGCCGCGTCGCCTGCGAGGCGCTTGTGACCACCGGGCTGGCGTTCGTGGCCGGAGAGATCACGACCTCCTGCTACATCGAAATTCCGCAGATCGTGCGGGAGACGATCCACAACATCGGCTACGTAGAGCCGGAGCACGGCTTCGCCTACAAGACCTGCGGCGTCGTCACCGCCATCCAGTCGCAATCGCCGGACATCGCCATGGGGGTGGATAAGGGCGGGGCCGGGGACCAGGGCATGATGTTCGGCTACGCCACGAACGAGACGCCGGAGTTCATGCCCCTGCCGATCGTGCTGGCGCACCGGCTCGCCCGCCGGCTCTCGGAGGTGCGGCGGCAGCGCCTGGTGGACTACCTGCGCCCGGACGGCAAAACCCAGGTGACCGTGGAGTATCATGACGGCCACGTGGCCCGCCTGGAGGCGATCGTGGTCAGCGCGCACCACAAAGCCGGCGTGCCGCTGTCGCGGATCCGCGCTGACATGAAGCATCTCGTCATCGAGCCCATCGTGCCGAAGCAGTGGCTCGACCGGCGGACGAAGGTGTTCGTCAACCCGACGGGCCGGTTCGAAGTCGGCGGCCCGATGGGAGACACCGGCTTGACCGGACGGAAGATCATCATGGACACCTACGGCGGGGTCGTCGGCCACGGCGGCGGCGCGTTCTCCGGCAAGGACCCGACCAAGGTGGACCGCTCCGCCGCCTACATGGCGCGCTACGTGGCGAAGAACCTGGTGGCTGCCGGCGTGGCGGACCGCTGCGAGATCCAGCTGGCCTACGCCATCGGGGTGGCCGAGCCGGTGTCCATCATGGTCGACACGCACGGCACGGGCAAGCTCCCGGAGGCCTCGCTCATCAAGGTGATCCGGGAGACGTTCGACCTGACTCCGCTGGGGATCATCCGGACGCTCAAGCTGCGCCGGCCGATCTACCTGAAGACGGCGGCCTACGGCCATTTCGGGCGCGATGAAGACGGGTTTTCCTGGGAAGAGATGGACCGGGTGAACGATATCAAGCGGGCGATTCGACACCACTAAAAACAGCGGACAGCGTGCAGCGTTCAGGTTCTTTTTCCTGTACGCTGTCCGCTCGACATAACAGGGAGGAAATTGCTGTGAGCAAACGATTTCATGTGAAGGATCTCGCATTAGCCAAGCGGGGTCGGGCGAAGATCGAGTGGGCGCAGGATCATATGCCGGTCCTGCTGGCCATCCGCGCCCAGGCCGCCCGCAGCCGGCCGCTGGCGGGCACGCGCATCGCCGCCTGTCTGCACGTGACCACCGAGACGGCGCATTTGATGCTGACCCTCAAGGCGGGCGGGGCGCAGGTGGCGCTGTGCGCCTCCAATCCCTTGTCCACGCAGGATGACATCGCGGCCAGCTTGGTGAAGGATTACGGGATCGCCGTCTATGCGGTGCGCGGCGAGAACCGCACCACCTACTACGACCACATCAACGCGGTGCTCTCCATCTCCGCGCACCTGACGATGGACGACGGCGCGGACCTGGTGTCGAGCATCCACCGCGAGCCGCAGCGCTACGGCCGCGACATCCTGGGCGGCACGGAAGAGACCACCACCGGCGTCATCCGCCTGCGCAGTCTCGAAGCCCAGGGGAAGCTGCGGTATCCCGTGATCGCCGTCAACGACGCCGATACGAAGCACATGTTCGACAACCGCTACGGCACCGGGCAGTCCACCATTGACGGCATCATCCGCGCGACCAACTGCCTGCTGGCCGGCTCGGTGTTCGTGGTCGCCGGCTACGGGTGGTGCGGCAAGGGCTTGGCGCAGCGGGCGCGGGGCATGGGCGCCCACGTGATCGTGACCGAAATCAATCCCACCCGCGCCTTGGAGGCGGTGATGGACGGCTTCCAGGTCATGAGCATGAGCCAGGCGGCCCGCGTCGGGGACATCTTCGTCACCGTGACGGGCTGCTCCGGCGTCATCCAGCGGCAGCATTTCCTCGTGATGAAGGACGGTGCTATCGTGTCGAACTCCGGCCACTTCGACGTGGAGATCGACCTGGCCGCCCTCAAGCGGATCAGCCGCTCCGACCGGACCGTGCGCAACAGCATCCACCAGTACGTCCTCAAGAACGGCCGGCGGGTGAACGTGCTGGCGGAGGGGCGGCTGGTGAATTTGGCCTGCGCCGAGGGGCATCCCTCCACGGTGATGGACCTGTCGTTTGCGAACCAAGCGCTCTCCTCGGAATACTTGCGCAAGCACGCCGCGCGGCTGGAGCGGAAGGTCTATCCGGTGCCGGCGGAGCTGGATCAGCGGATTGCGGCGATGAAGCTGAAAGCGCTGGGGGTGCCGATCGACCGGTTGAACGCGGCGCAGAAGCGCTACTTATCGAGCTGGGAGGTTGGCACGTAACTACCGGTGAAGGGTGAACGGTCAAGGGTGAAGGGTAGAGTCGTTCTTACCCTTCACCCTACACCCTTGACCCTTCACCGTCTTACTACACATCGCGGCGGAGTTCGCGGACGCAATAGCCCACGGCCGCCACGTGGGGCACCCAGACGGCGATCCACACCGGCAGGAGCCCTTCCTTGCCGATGCCGTGGGCGACCGCGACCCCGATGTAGTAGCCCATGCCCCAGACGAGGCTGATCCCCAGCCCCTTTAAGTGGCCGCGCGTAAACCGGCGGGTGGAGCCGACGAACGCGATGAGGCACACGATGACGTTCATCAGCGGCAGGGTGATCTTGCCCACCAGCTCCACCTGGTAGCGCCGCAGGTTCGTGATGCCGATGTCCCGCAGTTGGCTGATCAGCTGGCGCAATTGGCCATAGCGCAGCGTATCCGGGTCGGCATTCGGCTGGCGGAACGTCTTCGGGGTGACCGGTAAATCCATTAACCGTTCGACAAACGGCTCCGGATCATGCGTCAGCGCGCCATGCGCTCCGAGCCGGGTGACCGCCCCGTACAGCAGCAGCCATCCGTGCGCCGTGTAGACCGCCCGCTGGGTATAGATGGTTTTCTTCGGGCGGTTGTTCGCGTCATGCTCCACGATGGTCAGGTCCCGCAGCTCCTGCAGCTTGGGATCAAAGAGCCGGGCGTGGTACAGCCGGTTGGCGCGGTCAATGGTCGTGACGTTCTCCAGCTTGTCCTGCGAGGATTGCCCGCGGAACGCCTCCTGCCGGAGCTGCTCGTAGACAAACGCGGTGGAGGGGACGACCCGCTCGTTGACGAAAAAGACGAGCAAGGCCACCAGCCACCCGATGAAGAGAAACGGGATGGCCATCCGCAGCAGGCTCAGCCCGCTGGCCTTCATGGCCAACAGCTCGTGGTAGCGCACCAGCCGGGTCACGACGAACGCGACGCTCAAGAGCAGCGCCAGGGGCGAGGCGCGCACGAAGACCAGCGGAATGAAGTTCACGTAGTACTGCAGCACCGTCTGGACGGGGATGCGGTAGCGCAGGATCTCATCCAGGTGCTCAAACAGGTCAATGAGGCAGCTCACGAAGATGAAGACCAGGATGCACCAGACCCAGACAGGGATGAGCTGCTTGGCGGAGTAGCGGTCAAGAATTCTCATCGCTTCACCGTCCGCCACAACTGGACCGCGCCCGCCCCCCCGATGAGAAAATTCGGCAGCCACATCGCCAGCCAGGGCGGCAGCCAGGTTTTCAGCGCGAGGGCGTTGGCGCCGATGGAGCTGAGGTAGTACAGCATGAACAGCCCCAGCACCCAGACGAACGTCATCAGCCGCTCGTGATGGTGGAGCCCCAGCCCCAGGGCCAGCCCGAAGATGACGAACACCACCGTCGAGAACGAGGAGGCGATCCGCCGGTGCAGCTCCAGCACGATGGGAAGTGCCGGGATGCCTTGGGCCGCCATCTGCCGCTCCTCCGCCCGCAGCTCGCGGAACGTCATCTCCTTGAGCTTTTTGCCCAGCCGCTTGCGGGCGTCGGCATCCAGCAGCAGGTTCATGGAATACGTGCCGAAGGACACCTTATAGAGCGTGCCGGGGTGCTCCGGGTCCCACTCGTCAATCGTGCCGTCATAGAGCTTGAGCTGCGCGCCGCGTTCGTCAGGGAACGGCTCGATGGTCCCTTGCGTGGCCATGATGGTCCGGGTGGGGCCGTTGGGTTTCGGTTCGTAAATGCGGACGTCGGAGAGGTGGTCGCCTTCCACCTCATAAACGAAGATCACGTACGGCGGGAAGTCTTTAATGAACGCGCCGGCTTCCACGTACGCCGCGGGCCGCTTGATGCCGATGGCTTTGAGCTGCCGGCGGAAGGCCAGGTGCGACTGGGGGACGATGCGATCGGTGAGCAGCATCACCCCGCCGCTGATCATGAGGGCGGCGGTCAGCAGCGGCAGGATCAACCTCGCCGGCGCCACGCCGGAGGCGCGCAGGGCGATCAGCTCATAGTCGTTGCTGAAGCGGCTGAAGGCCATCACCATGGCGATGAGTGCCGCCATCGGGATGGTGAAGGAGAGCATGTAGGGAATCAGGTAGATGAGCAGGCGGAGGATTTCGAATATGCTCACCCCTTTGGAAATGACCAGCTCGGCGAACTTGATGATGTTGCCGATCAGCAGCACGCCGGTCAGGCCGCAGAGGGTGACGGCAAACGGCGCGGCGTGCTCTGTGAGCAGATAGCCGCGGAGGATTTTCATGGGGCGCGCAGCGGTGTGATGGCTGCCGCGAGCACCCAGACCGCGTCGGCGCCGGCCTGCCGCAGCGCCTCGGCGCATGCGTGCGCGGTGGCCCTGCTGGTGAGCACGTCATCCACCAGCAGCACGCGCCGGGCCGGCAAGCGTCTGACGGCAAAGGCCCCGGAGACATTGCGGAATCGCTGCGTCGGAGTCAGGGACGACTGGGCCGGCGTCCAGCGCGTCCGAATGAGTGCGCCATCCGGGCAGGGCAAGCCGAAGCTCGAGGCGATGGATTGCGCCAAGAGCGCGCAGGAGTGCTGGCCTCGCCAGCGCTGTTTGAACCAATGCATGGGCACCGGCAAGACAGCTTCCACTTCGGACATCGGCACCTGCCGGCGCGCGACGGATGTCATGTGGGCCGCCAGCCACGCTCCAAGCCGGTGATGCTGGCGGTACTTGAACGCCTGGATGGCCTCCCGCGCGGGGCCGGCATAGACCAGCGGAGCGCGGGCGAAGGCAAAGGCCGCCGGGGTGCGCTGGCAGCGGCGGCACCACATGGCCGAATCCCAGGCACCCGGTTGGCTCACCCCGCATCGCTGGCAGAAGGGCGGCTGCAGCCGCGGCATGCCGCGCTCGCAACTGAGGCAGATGGCGGCGTCCGGGTCCATCATGCGCTGCCCGCACAGGAGGCAGCTGGGAGGGTAGGCCGCTTGACGGAGGGAAGCCAGCGCATGCGTCAAGGACATTGCGGGAGAATAACATGCGCGCCCCGGCAGTGTCAACGCACGCGCCGGTTCGCTTGACGCGGCTGCAGGGCGGTGTTAGAGTTCCTTCCATCCCATGGTTCGGCCCTCCGTCATTGTTCAGCGCGTCCTGTTGATCCTCGTGTCGGTGTGCCTCAGCGTCGTGGTGTTGGAAGCGGGGTTCCGCGTGGCGCACTGGCACCGGTTGACCCAGCCGGACAACGAAGACCACCCGGTCTATCATCACCGCCTCAAGCCGAATTGGCGCTATCCGCAGCACTCGCCGGATATTGATACGCTGGCCACCACCAACAGCCTGGCGCTTCGAGGGCCGCGGGAGTATGGCCCGAAACCGCCCGGCGTGCGGCGGGTGCTGATGCTGGGCGATTCCTTCACCTTCGGGGTCGGGGTAAACGACGGCGAGACGTTCTGCGATCTCGTCCAGCGCCGTCTCGATCAGCGGCAGGCTGGGGTGGAGATCATCAATGCCGGGCTGGGCAGCTACTCGCCGCTGCTCCATTACCTGGCACTGCGCGATCTCTATCTCCCGTTGGATCCCGATGCCGTGGTGCTGTGGTTCGACTTCGGCGACCTGCAAAACGATTTTTGGTATGAGCGCAACGTGCGGCGGGGGCCTGGCGGCGAGCCGGCGGCCTGCGATCCCAACTACACCGACGGCCGGTTTGACCGCGGGCGGTATCTGCGGGAGCACTTCGCGCTGGCGAAGTACATCAACAACAAGCTGTTCCGGACGATCCAAAAGGCCCAAATCCTGGGGTGGCGGCGCTACCTGCTCATCGCGCTGCGCGGCGGGAGCGCGAAAGCCGCGATCGCCAACCTCAAAGGACAAGAGCGCCGGCACACGGACCCGCTACATTACGACCAGCTGCTGATGATCCGGGACCGGGCCTACCTGCCGGAGATCGAGCGGCACTGGCAGCGCACCGGCGGGTATATCCTGATGATCCGCGATCTGCTCAAGGCGCGGGGCGTTCCCCTGGTGCTGGCCGCGTATCCCTACGGCGTCCAGGTGGGGCCGGATCAATGGGGCAAGGGGCGCACCGCGTTTGGGTTTGAGCCGGGGATCACGTACGACGATCCGTTTCCCTTCGAATTGATGGCGGGTTTTGCGCGGGAGCACGGCATCCCGTTTCTCACGACCGCGCCGGCGTTCGCCGCCGCGCGGCAGGAGCCGCTGTTTTACGACTGGGACGGCCACTTCACCCCCCGGGGCCACCAGGTGATCGCCGACGCCCTGGAGCGCGACCCCGTGTTCCTCAACCTCCTCAAACACCTAGAGTAAGCTTGACAGTGGGTTTGTCTAAGCCGTAAGCTACTACATTCGAATGCGACCGCGCTCCAATTCCCAATGGTGGTTCATTGCTGCAGCGGCAGCAGCGGTCGTGTTGTTCAGCCGCGTAGCGCTCCCCCATCATCATGAGCCGCGGTCCTCCGTGGCCCGCGCCGCCGAATCGTCCTGCCGGTGGTGCAAGCTGCCTCAGCAGTCGCTCGCTCCCCAACGCGCTCTGTTGTCGGTCCTCCCCGTTCCGGTCGTGGTGGGGATCTTGCTGCTGGCCTACGCAATCCCGCGGCCGCAGGCGCACCACACACGCGCCGAATGCCGCGCCCCTCCGGTGTTGAGCTGAGGATTCGTTCGATTTCAGTTCAACCGACGTGCTTATCAGGAGAGGCGCAGACATCATGACATCGTTCATGCTCTTCATCGCGGCATTGATCAGCTTCGTAAGTTCAGCCCAGGTCTGGGCGGATTCGTCAGAGCAGGATGTGGCGCAGCTGCGCCGGCAGGTGGAGGAGCTCAAGGACGTGGTGGGCGAGCTGCGCGGCACCATTCAAGCCCAGCAAGCCCGCCTGGCGGTCTTGGAACAAGGGCGCGGATCCACCGCGCCGTCAAGCGTGTCGCTGGTGTCAGCCGCCCCAACTCCCTCGGCCGGGGGTGAGTACTACACTGCGCCGCGCGGCAATCCGCAGATGGCCAAAACCGGCCTGCAAGCGCTCAATCCGGAGATCGGCGTGCTGGCGGATATCGTCGCCCAAACCTCCGAGAGCAGCCAAGTGGATGCGGAAGGCAACGACAAGATCAGCGCGCGGGAAGTCGAGCTGATCTTCGGGCATCCCATTGACCCCTATTCCCGGCTGGACGTGACGGCCACCTTCTCGGATTTTGAGGCGGCAAGCCTGGAAGAAGCCTACATCACACACTGGGGCATGCCGGCGGAGATGCGGGCCAAGATCGGCCGCATGCGCCCGAAGATCGGCAAAGCCAGCGCGGTGCACCGGGATGTATTGGAGACCGCGGATGAGCCATTGGTGGTCTCGCAGTATCTTGGCGCGGAAGGCCTGACCCGGACCGGGGTGGAGCTCTCCGGCTTCATCCCCGCGCCGTGGACGGCGGTGACGCACGAGCTGACCGGCGGGATCATGGAAGGCGGTGTCGGCGAAGGCGGGACGTTGTTTGGGTCCACGCGCCGCCGGCCTTCCTTCTACACTCATCTGAAAAACTTCTGGGACATTTCGGACGTGTCCAACCTGGAAGTGGGGGCGACGTATTTGACCGGCTCGGATGACGCGGATTCCAGCTACGAGGTCAATGCGTTGGGGCTGGATGCCACGCTGATCCACTACGTGACCCCGACGAACAAATTCAAGTGGCAGAACGAGCTGTACGTGCAAGACCGCAAAGAAACCACTACGTTCGCGGAGGACGGCACGGAGCTCAACGTCCAGAACAACCCGTGGGGCGCCTATTCGCTGCTGGACTACCGGTTGAGCCCGCGGTTCGGCGTGGGCGGGCGGGTGGATTACGTCGAGCCGATCGGCGCCGCCCGCAGCTCCTTGGTGCGCCAGGGCGACGTGGGGTTGAGCGGCTATCTCACGTTCTACCAAAGCGAATTCGCGCGATGGCGGCTGCAATACCGCCATAGCACGTTTGCCGCCGGCGGGGATGACAACGCCGTCTTCCTGCAGGGCACCGTGGCCATCGGCGTGCACAAGCACCAACTCCAGTGACAGGTGACACGTGACAAGCGACACGTCACACACAAAGAGACCGACTATGAGAAGCGACCCTTTGACATTGGCAGCCTATCATCGGAAACGTGATGGCGCGTGCCGAAGACGAGCATTCCTGTTCAGTTTTTTTCTTGTCACCTGTCACTTGTCACTTGTCACGGCTGAGGCGGCAGCAGAGAAGCCGTTGAATGTGGTGGCGACCTTGTCCACCTTTGCCGACCTGGCCAAGACGGTGGGAGGGGAGCACGTGAACGTCTCCACGATTGCGCCGGCGACGTTCAATCCCCATTTCATCGAGCCGAAGCCCAGCGACGTGCTGAAGGTCAAGCGGGCCGCGCTCCTGATCCATGCCGGGTTGGACCTGGAGCTCTGGCGCTGGCCCTTGCTGGACGCCGCCGGCAATACCCGGCTCTTTCCCGGACAGCCCGGCGAGCTGGATCTATCCCAGGGGATTCCGCTGCTGGAGGTGCCCACGCGCGTCATCAGCCGGGCTGAGGGAGACATTCATATCTACGGGAACCCGCACTATTGGCTCGACCCGGAGAATGCCAAGGTCATGGCGCAGGCGATTGGCGACAAGCTCTCCGCTATCGATCCGGCACATGAACAGGACTATCGCCGCAACCTCCAGGACTTTCTGACCCGGCTGGATCAGAAGATCTCGGAGTGGAAGGCGCGCCTGGCCCCATATCAGGGACAGGAGTTGGTGGGCTACCACAAAGAATGGCCTTATCTCATGCGGTTTGCCGGCCTCAAGATGGAGCAGTACCTTGAGCCGAAGCCGGGCATTCCTCCCACGCCGAAGCAGGTGCAGTTCATTGAAGGCTATATGCGGGATCATCGGATCCCCGCCGTCGTCCAGGCGACCTATTTTCCCCGGCGGACCAGCGACGCAGTGGCGAGGGACACCGGGGCATCTGTCGTGCTCCTCTGTCAGAACGCGCGGGAGCTTCCGGCCTGTTCGGATTATCTCTCGATGTTGGAGTATAATGTCACGCAATTGGTCGGCGCGCTGGAGCAGGGCGCGCCTGCTGGAGGATAACAAGGTCGGCGATGACGGAATTTTTGCATCTGATGTGGCAGCCGTTCCTGGCGTGCCTGATTTTGACCGGCATGCACGCCTATCTTGGGCTGCACGTGATCGAGCGGGGCGTCATTTTCGTGGATCTGGCTTTAGCGCAGCTGGCGGCGTTCGGCGCGACCGTCGGGTTCTTGTGGGGGGTCGGGCTGACGTCCTCGGCCGGGCATCTGATTTCCCTGGGATTTGCGCTGGCCGGGGCGGCGATCTTCGCCGCGACCCGCCTGCGCAAACCCATCGTTCCGCACGAATCGCTGATCGGCGTCGTCTACGCGGTTTCCGCTGCGGCCTCCATCCTCGTGCTGAGCCGGGCCCCGGAGGGCGGGGAGCATCTCAAGGCGCTGCTGGTGGGGCACCTGCTGTTCGTGGATTGGCCGGAGATCCGGCATATCACGTTCCTCTATGCCTTGATCGGTGTCATCCATTGGGTGGCCCGCCGGCCGCTGCTGTTGATTTCCCGCCAGCCGCACGCGGCGTTTGCCGGCGGATTGAAAGTGCGGTGGTGGGATTTCCTCTTTTACGCGATGTTCGGGTTCGTGGTGACCAGCTCGGTGGAGATCGCCGGGGTCTTGCTCGTCTTTTCGTTTCTCGTGGTGCCGGCGATCTGCGGCGTGCTGCTGGCGAAATCCATCGGGCGGAGGCTCGCCGTCGGATGGCTGGTGGGGCTGCTGACCAGCATGGCGGGGATCGCGGCATCGTATGCCTGGGATTTGCCCACCGGCGCGACCATCGTGTGCGCCTTCGGCGTCTGCCTGATGGTGTGCGCCCTCTTGCGGCGGCTGATCTCGGTGGCGGGATGAGCGCTGAGGCGGAACGCGTGCCGCCCGGCGGCGAGGCCGAGGAAATACTGCCAGTCGAGGAGCCGACCGAGTCGCTGATCACCCTGCGCCTGGGGACCGAATGGTACGGGCTGCCGATCGCCAAGGCGAGGACCGTGGTGCGCGTCGGCCATGTCACCCCGCTGCCCTCCGTCCCTCCGCATGTCATCGGGATCGTGAATCTTCGCGGCGAAGTGCTCTCCGTGACCGATCTGCGCCGGCTGTTCGGCCTGCCCCCGGCGCCGATCACGGTGGACAGCCGCCTGGTGATCGTGGAAG
>JACPRA010000004.1 GCA_016190215.1 Candidatus Omnitrophota bacterium | reverse complement strand
TCGACAGCCGCAGACTCCACGTTGGGCAGCGCCCGCTTCGTGACCCGGACGGTCACTTCGCGGCAGCCGGTTTCCTTCAAGAGGAGCGCGGCCACCTGCTCCGCTAGGGTTTCCATCAAATGGAACGCGCCGGACTCCGCGTGCTGCTTGGCGAGCGCCACGACCCTGGCATAATCCACCGCGTCCTTCGCATCGTCGCGCTCAGCTGCTTTCCTGGCGTCAATGGCCAGCTCCAGGCTCATCCACACCGGCTGCGGGGCCGCCTGCTCCCACTCGTACACGCCAAGCCGGCACTGCAGCTCCAGATCTGTGAGGATCAATTTATCTGACATCACCACGCCAGCACGGTTCTTACTCTTCCATCGTCGAGATGTCGCCCGTCGGCAGGCCCTGGTCCCACGCGCGGAGGACGCGGCGCATGATTTTTCCGGAGCGGGTCTTAGGGACTTTTTCGACGAAGGCGATTTCCCGGGGTGCGGCGTGGGCGGCCAGGTTGGTCTTCACGAACTCGGCGATCTGCTGCTTGAGGGCGTCGGAGGGCTCATAGCCTTTGCGCAGCGCGATGAACGCTTTGATGATGTGCCCGCGCACCGCATCCGGCTTGCCGATGACGCCAGCCTCGGCCACCGCGGGGTGGGCCACGAGGGCGCTCTCGACTTCGAAGGGCCCCACCCGCTCGCCGGCGGTCTTGATCACATCATCCGCCCGTCCCTGGTACCAGATGTAGCCGTCGGCGTCTTTCATCGCGGTGTCGCCGCTGACGTACCAGCCGGGGATGCGGAAATACTCGTCGAACTTCGCCGGGTTGTTCCAGATGGCCTTCATCATCGAGGGCCAGCCCGGCTTGACGACCAGGTTCCCCAGCTCGAAGGGCGGCAGCTCCCTGCCCTGATCGTCCACCACCGTCGCGTAGGTGCCGGGGAACGGTTTGCCGGTGCAGCCGATCTTGAAGTCCAGCGAGCGGTAGTTGCAGATGAGCTGCATGCCGGTCTCAGTCATCCACCAGGTTTCATGCGGGGCGAGGCCGGTGATCTTCTTGACCCACTTGAGCGCTTCAGGGTTCAGCGGCTCGCCCACGCTGCAGATGTGCCGCAGGCTGGAGAGGTCGTATTGCTTGGGGGTGGCATCGCCGGCGGACATGAGCATCCGATACGCCGTCGGCGCGCTATACCACATGCTCACCCGGTACTTCTGGATCGTCTGGAACCAGCGCGCCGGGTCGAAGCGCCCGCCGATGACGACACTGCTCACCCCCAGCGTCCAGGGGCCGTAGATGCCGTAGGAGGTGCCGGTGACCCACCCTGGATCTGCCGTGCACCAAAAAATATCATCGTCGCGCAAGTCCAGCGCCCATTTGGCGGTCTGGTAGTGCCCCACCATCGCGTACTGGCGGTGCAGCGCGCCTTTGGACTTGCCCGTCGAGCCGGAGGTGTAGTGGATGATCAGCCCATCGTCTTTCGTGAGCCATTCCGGCTCGAGCCAGTCGGCGGCCTTGGCCATCTCCTGCTCGTAGCTCAGCTCATCGGCCCCGGCCTTGCCGTCCCCTCCGACCAGGACCAGGTGTTTCAGCGCCGGCAGCGCCTGGCGCGGGATGCGGGATTTCAACGCGGGAGTGGTCACGCAGACGAGCGCGGCGCTATCGGCGAGCCGGTCCTGAATCGCCTGCTCCATGAAGGCTTCGAAGAGCGGCACCGGGATCGCGCCGATGCGGTGGATGCCGAGGATGGCGATGTAGAGCTCAGGCGCGCGCGGCAGGAAGGTCGCGACGCGGTCGCCGCGCTTGACGCCGAGGCGCTTCAGCACATGGCCGAACTTGGAGGTCTGCCGCTTGAGATCGTCGAAGGTGTAGCGCTCATCCCGCGCGTCGTAGTCGGTGTAGTAGAGCGCCACTTGGTCCTTGCGCGCCCCAGCCGCGTGGCGGTCAACGGCCTCGTGGACGATGTTCACCTGGCCGGTGCGGGACCAGTCGAACTCCCGCTCAACGTCTTCCCACCGGAAGGCACGGCAGGCGGCGTCATAATCCTTCAGGTTGGCGTCGATCGTGGAGGGTTTGCGTTCCCATTCGACGTTGGCGAGGAGACCGGGCGTATCCGCGGACGGCTGAGGCATCTTCCCTCCGTGGTGGTTGGCGCGACTACTCGACGAGCACGTAGGTCCGGCGTTGCTCCGAGGCCGGCGCGTTGACGCGGATCAGCGCCCATGCGCTGCCGACGAGCAGCCCCAGCGCGATCAGCGACCCGCGCAGGCCCGGCCACACACTCCAGCAGCCGGCCGCGATGATGTTCACCAACGCGAGCGGCAGGAGAAACTTCCAGGCGAATCCCATGAGCTGGTCGGCCCGGAGCCGCGGGAAGGTGCCCCGCAGCCACACCAGGACGAAGACCAGCGCGTAGGTCTTGAGGAGAAACCACGCCCAGGACGGCACGACCTCGCTGCGCAGCGCCACCGCCGCCCACGCGCATCCGAGCAGGCCCAGGAGCCGGAGGGGGCCGGCCAGCGTCCGGGCCGAAGCCAGCACCAGCGCCGCGGCGAGGCACCAGGGCCATACCGGCCAGGCCGGACCCTGCCAACCGCCCAGGAACAGCGTCGTGGTAAACGCGCACACCGCGAACGCCTCAAGGAACTCGGCCATGTACCACAGGGCGAACTTCATGCCACTGTATTCGGTGTGGAAACCGGCCACCAATTCGGATTCGGCTTCGGGCATGTCGAAGGGCGTGCGGTTGACCTCGGCGATGCCGCTGAGGAAAAACGTCAGCGCGGCGACGGCGCCCCAGGGGGTGGCAATGAACCAGCCCTCCGCCTGCGCATTGACGACGGCCACCAGCGAGAGACTGCCGGTGACCATGATGACGGCCACCACCGAGAGGACCGAGGGCACCTCATAGGAAATGATCTGCGCTACCGCGCGCATCGCCCCCAGCACCGAGAACTTGTTGCGCGACGCCCAGCCGCCCATGAAGACCGCCAGCGAGCTGATCGAGGACACGGCCAGGATGTACAGGGCGCCCACGTTGAGGTCCACCGCCGCCATGTTGCGGCCCACCGGCAGCACCGCAAAGAGCAGGATCGCCGGCAGCAGCGCCGTGACCGGGGCGATGACGTGCAGCAGCCGGTCGGCGCCGGCGGGGACGATGTCTTCCTTGATCAACATTTTGACGCCGTCCGCCAGCGGCTGGGTCAGGCCGAACAGGCCGACGCGGTTGGGGCCCAGGCGGTTTTGCATGCGGGCGATGATTTTGCGCTCCAGCCACGTCAGGTACATCATGACGGCCGGGGCGAGCGCCGCGATCGCGGCAATGGGCAGCAGCAGCCCGACCCACGCATTCAGGGCCGGCGGCAGCATGCGGCCGGGCAGGGTGAGCAGCCCCCGTGTCGCGTGGACGAAGAGTTGGTCCAGCATCAGGTCATGCCGCCGGAGGCGTCGAGGCCGCGGCCGGCTTCGGCGGCTGCGATTTGGCGGCCTTCGCCACCAGCCGCTGGTTCACGACGGCGGCTTCGGTCGGCTTGATCTGCTGGAAGTACTCCGCGCTGCGGAGCAATTCGGTCTTGTCAAACAGCAGCTCCGGGCCGCGCGCATGCGTGGCGATTTCGTGCCGGTTGTCCATTTCGATCGCCTCGAAGGGGCAGACGTCCACACAGATGCGGCAGGACATGCAGATGGAGACGTCAATGTCGAATTGCGCCGGGAAGGTGCGGCCGTTGGCCTTGAGCGGGCGGTTCTGCTCGTCCTTGGCCATGGTGATGTGGATGCACTGCGGGGGGCATTCCTGCTCGCAAATCCGGCAGGCCACACAGCGCAGGTTGTCCGGTGTGGCGTCATAGACCAAAAACGGGAAATACCGGAACCGCTCCGCGTGCTGCTGCTTGGTTTCCGGGTAGGAGATGGTGAAGATCCCGTTCCCCTCCGGCAGATGCAGCGCCTTGAGCAGCACCCGGCCCGCCGGGTAGGTGCCGACGAACTGCCGCAGCGTCACGGCCATGCCCTTGAGCACACCCACGCCGATCACCGGTCCACCTCCCCCATCACGATGTCCACTGAGCCGAGAATAATGATCGCATCCGCCACTTTCTGTCCGCGGCACATGTCTTCCAGCACGGTCAGGTTGATGAAGCTGGGCGCGCGGACGTGGTAGCGGTAGGGCTGCGGGCTGCCGTCGCTGACGAGGTAAAAGCCCAGCTCGCCTTTGGGCGATTCGATGCGGCCGTAGGCGTCGCCTTTGGGCGGGCGGAAGGTGCGGGGCGAGCGCCCGATCAGCTGACCCTTCGCGCTCAGCGCCGGGCCGGTCTTGGGCAGCTCCTTCAGCGCCTGCTCGAGGATCTTGAGGCTCTCGCGCATCTCCAGCACGCGGACGTAATAGCGGTCGTAGACGTCCCCGACGGTGCCGAGCGGCACCTTGAAGCGCATGCGCGGGTAGACGCCGTAGCCGTCCACTTTGCGCAGGTCGTAATCCACGCCGGAGGCGCGCAGCATCGGGCCGGTGATGCCGGCATTGACCGCCAGCGCTTTCGGCAGGACGCCGACCCCCTGGGTGCGCTGCCGGATGATCTCATTCTCGGTCAGCAGGGTTTCCATCTCATCCAGGAACCGGGGATAGGCGGCGACGATCTCCTGCGCCCGCCCCACGAACCCGTCCGGCACGTCCTCGCGCACCCCGCCCGGCCGGATGTAGTTGCACATCATCCGCGATCCGGAGGCCATTTCAAAGAGGTCGAGGATCTTTTCCCGCTCACGGAAGGCGTACAACAGCGGTGTGCCGAACGCGCCCATGTCGTTGAGCAGGAAGCCGGTGACCGCCGTGTGATTCACCAGCCGGGTCAGCTCCGCCAGGATCACGCGCAGGTATTGCGCCCGCTCCGGCACCTCGATGCCGCCGAGCTGTTCAATCGCCACGGCCAGCCCGAAATTGTTGGTCATGGCGCAGAAATAATCCAGCCGGTCGGTGTAGGGAAAGCAGCCGATGTAGCTGACGTCTTCGCAAATCTGCTCGTGGTTGCGGTGCAGGTAGCCCAGCACCGGCTTGAGGCTGACGATGGTTTCGCCGTCGAGCACCACCGTCATCTGGAAGACCCCGTGGGTCGAGGGGTGCTGCGGCCCGAGATTGACTTCCAGGAGGTCGGTCTTCAGCGCGGCGTTGGTCATGGTTCGACTCGGCTCACCATGACCCTGAGCAAGCGCATAGCGCGTCGAAGGGTCATGGCGCGCGGCTCACGCGGACGGGGCGCGCGGCCAACAGCTCGTTCAAGTCGCGCTCGATGTCGTAGTTCGACTCGGTGATGGAGCCGGCGATCCGCTTGACGATCACCCCATCGGCGCCGACGAGCACATAGTTCGGCACGCCTTGCATGTCGTAGCGCTCCGGGAGGTCTGTCAGATCCTGCCCCTTCGGCTGCCCGTACACCGCGATCACAGGGTAGCGCATCGCGTGCTCGCGCGCGAACCGCTCGAGCTGCTCGACGTTTTGGTCCACGCTGAGCGCGAGAATGCTCACTCCTTGCTCCTGATAGCGGGTGAAGAGATCGTTCATGAGGCCGATGTCGGCGCGGCAATGCGGGCACCACGTGGCCCAAAATTTGATAAGGACGATCCTACCCTGCTGATCGCTCAGGCGATGGGAGGCGCCCTTCAGGTCAACGCCGGTGAAATCCGGCGCCACAGCGCCGGTGCTGATCGCCTCAGGGAGCGGCTCGCCGTTGACGCTGGCCACGCGCTCCCGCGGCAGCGCCATCAGCACCTGGTCCGGCAGGACATGCACGCCGGATGCCGTGAACGCCGTCCCATCATCCAGCACCACCCGCGCTTCCTTCGCCTCCTCCGCCCCCACCTCTCCCACCCCCACTAACCCAAATGCGCAACACAGCAGCGAAACAAGAAC
>JACPRA010000038.1 GCA_016190215.1 Candidatus Omnitrophota bacterium | reverse complement strand
GCGGCCTTCGGCCTGACGGTCACGCTGGTCTGGCTCTATCTTGAGATCATCCGGCTGCTGGCGAAGCTGCGCAGCCGTCGGTAAAGAGGCGGTGCCGGCCTAAATAGTACCGCCGACGTCTTAGGCGGCACTATTGAGCACGGCACCAGGTTTTCCCGCCAGGTTTTCCAATAATGTGATATTATTATAATGATAAAGTAATTATCAGCCCAGGAGGACAGATGCAGACAACTGAGGTGAAGCTGACCCGACAGCACCAAATCACCATTCCAAAGGTGGTGTGTGAGGCGCTCCGCTTGCGAGGCGGGGACCGGCTGGAGGTGATCATTATGTCCGGGCACAAGCTGCTGCTGAAGCCCAAGAAGCTCATTGACGCCGATGATCCCGCCTACCGATTGGGGCAAGCAATCCTCGAAGCCGAAGGGCAAATCAAGCGCGGGGAGGTTGTCCCCTGGTCTGAGGTGAAGCGCCAGCACGGGTTATGACGGCCCACTACACGGTTGTCTTCTCCAAAGTTGCCCAGGAACAATTTGACCGTTTCATCCGTGCTGACCGCGCGCTGGGCGAACAACTCGCCAAAGCGATTGAGCGGCTGGCAGCCCATCCAGAGCGTGGCGAGTTTCTCAGGGGCGAGTGGAAGGGCTACCGCAAGTATCGTACGGGCCACTACCGCATCATCTACCGCATCGAGCACGCCAAGCTGGTCATCTACATCATCACGATTGATGACCGCAAGGATGTCTACCGGTAAGCGCCCATGAGAACGCGCCTGTATGTCGCTACCTACGGCTGCCAGATGAACGAGCGCGACTCGGAAGAGGTACTTGGCATGCTGACGGCGCAAGGCTACCAGATTGCTTCGCAGCCTGAGGGCGCGGACGTGATCCTGCTCAATACCTGCTCGGTGCGGGAGCATGCGGAGGAGCGGGCGTTTGGGAAGATGGGCGAGCTCTCGGTGCTCAAGCGGGAGCGGCCGGAGCTGGTGCTGGGGATCATTGGCTGCATGGCTAAGCTGCAGCAGGAGACGATTTTTAAGCGACTGCCGAAGGTGGATCTCGTCGCGGGGCCGGCGGAGTTGTACGACCTTCCTTACTTGCTGGCGGAAATACAAGAGAAGCGACAACGTCTAGCGTACAGCGTGCAGCGTAGAGCGGACAGGACATCGGAAAGCGAACACCTGAACGCTGAACGCTGTACTCTGTCCGCTAGAACTCTGGCGGTAGACCGCGCCTTCCGTCCGCTTGAGCAAAAGCCGGCAGGCGACTATCGGCGGCCGGGGGTGGGCGCGTTCGTCACCATCATGGAGGGGTGCGACAAGTCTTGCACGTACTGCATTGTGCCGAAGACGCGGGGGCAGGAGGTGTCGCGGCCGGCGGAGGAGATCATCCGCGAGGTGCAGCGGCTGGTGGAGGCGGGGTATCAAGACATCACGCTGCTGGGGCAGAACGTGAACTCGTATGGCAAGCGGTTTCCGGACGGGTCGGGCTTCAAGGGGCCACTCGGACGGCTGCGGATGCTGGAAGACGAGCCGGAGAGTTTGCTGGATTTTCCGATGCTGCTGCGAATGATTGATGCTTCACTTCGGGGTCAGACCCCTGTTGGGGTCAGACCCCTACCACGGCTGCGGTTTACGACGAGCCATCCGTTTGACGCGCACGTGCGGCTGTTCGATGCGATGCGGGAGTGCGGCTCGGTGTGTGACTGGCTGCATCTGCCGGTGCAGTCCGGCTCGAACCGGCTGCTGCGCGCGATGCGGCGGGGCTACACGCATGAAGCGTACCTGGAGAAGATCGCCAGCTTGCGCGAGCGGCTGCCGGACGTCAGCCTGTCCACCGACATCATCATCGGGTTTCCCGGCGAGACGGATGAGGATTTCAACGAGACCGTCCGGCTGATGCATGAGGTGGAGTATGACAGCGCCTACATCTTCAAGTATTCGCCGCGGCCTGGCACCGACGCGGCAGCGAAGGAAGATGATGTGCCGGTGGAGGTGAAGAATGCGCGCAACCAGACGCTGTTGGCATTGCAGGATGAGATTTCTCAGAAGCGCTTGCAGCGGTTCGAGGGGCGCACGGTCGAGGTGTTGATCGAGGGCGCGGCGAAGCGGCCGGGACAGATGTTCGGGCGCACGCGCGGGAACCACGGCGTGGTCATCGAGGGTGGGGCGGAGCTGGCGGAGCGGCTGACGAACGTACGCATTACTCGCGCGCTGCCGCATACGCTGTTTGGGGAAGTGCTGACGGAAGAGCGTCCACAGTCCACAGTCCGCGGTCCACAGTAACTTCAAATGTCTTCTCTCATCGCTTTAGTGGGTCCCACCGCGACGGGCAAGACCGACATCTCGCTGGAGGTGGCGGCGCGGCTGGACGCGGAGATCGTCAACTGCGACTCTATGCAGGTTTACCGCGGCATGCCGGTGTTGAGCCAGCAGCCGACGGCGGCGCAGCGGAAGATGGTGCCGCACCACCTCTTCGATCTGGTGGAGCCGACTGAGTCGTTCAATGTGGGGCAGTATCGCCGCGCGGCGCTGGACGCGGTCAACGCGATCCAGGCGCGAGGGAAGGCGGTGCTGTTCGTGGGTGGGACCGGCCTCTATTTGAAAGCGCTGACGCATGGGTTGTGCGAGGCGCCGCCGGGACGTCCGGAGGTGCGCGAGGCGTTGTGGCAGGCGATTGAGGGCGCGGGGGCGCCGGCGCTGCACGCGCGGCTGAAAAGCGTGGATCCGCGAGCGGCCAAGGTGGTGCACCCCAACGACGCGCGGCGTGTCGTGCGGGCGATGGAGGTGTATGAATCCACCGGCCAGCCGCTGTCGAGCTTTTGGGAGCGCACGTCTGATCCGTCGCTGGCTGTGCAGGTGATCGGGTTGACCCGCGAGCGCGCGGAGCTGTACGAGCGGATCAACCAGCGCGTGGTGCGGATGCTCGACGACGAAGGTGTGCTGGAAGAAGCCCGGCGCGTTGGATCACTGCCGTTGAGCCGCACGGCGCTGCAGGTGCATGGGCTGCGCTACTTGCGCGCGTATCTTGCCGGCGAGGCCACCCGTGAGGAGACCATCGCGAGTTGGCAGCAGCAGGTGCGCAACTATGCCCGGCGGCAAGGGATTTGGTTCCGCGCGGTCGAGGGGTTGGAATGGGTGACCGTGTCCTCCGAGGAGACGCCCTCCGATGCTGCCGCGCGCGTGCATGAAGTGATCCAGCATTCTCCTGCCACTCCACCAATCGCCGGCCGTCCGGCGTGGAAGCATCTTTCAAGCAAGTACCAGGTGCCTGGTACTTGAGATACCCTCCGGCGCATAAGCGCCATACGATTGCCACCGTGAGGTCATCATGAGTCCGTTGTCGTCCGCCGAGCGAGCGCTGCTGGTCACTATTGAGCTGGAGCGTCGGTTTAACCAGGGCGCGCCCTGGCCGATTGAAGACGAGGCGAACGAGCTGCGCGAGCTGGTGGCCTCGGCGGGGTGCCGCGTGGCGTCGGAAGTCCAGGTGCGCCGCCATACGCCGGTGTCAGCCACGTTCCTCGGCAGCGGCAAGCTGGAGGAGCTGGCTGCGCTCGCCGTCAGCGAGCGAGCAGACGTGGCGATTCTCAACCAAGAGCTCTCACCCGCGCAGCAGCGCAATATCGAAGAGGCCCTCGACATCAAGACGATCGACCGCACGCAGCTCATCCTCGACATCTTCGCGCAGCGCGCCACGTCGCAGGAAGGGAAGGTGCAGGTGGAGCTGGCCCAGTTGCAGTATCTGCTGCCGCGGCTGGTGGGGAAGAGCGACGCGTTGTCGCGGCTGGGGGGCGGCATCGGCACGCGAGGCCCCGGCGAACAGAAGCTGGAAGTGGACCGGCGGCGCATCCGCCAGCGCATCAGCCGGCTGAAGGGCGAACTCGACAAGATGGCGCAGCGGCGGGATGCCACCCGGCAGCGCCGCAAGGAAGTGGGCATGCCGGTGGTGGCGCTGGTGGGCTACACCAACGCCGGAAAAAGCACGCTCCTGAACCGTTTGACGAAGGCCGGGACGGTGGTGGAGAACCGGCTGTTCACCACGCTGGATCCGCTGGCCCGCCGGTTGCGGTTCGCCTCAGGGCAGTGGGTGGTCGTGACGGATACGGTGGGATTCCTTCACCGGCTGCCGCACCATCTGGTGGAAGCGTTCAAGGCCACCTTGGAAGAAGCGCAGGATGCGGACGTGCTGCTGCACGTGCTGGATGCCGGCGATCCGCTGGTGATGGAACATGCGGAAGCGGTGCAATCCGTCCTGCGGATGCTCGAGCTGGCCAACAAGCCGCTCCTGACTGTGCTCAATAAGGTAGACCGCGTTGAGCATCCTCAAACGCTCATCCGGCTGGAGAACGAGCTGTTGCCCGCGGTGCCGGTCTCCGCGCTGCATGGGCAGGGGATTGATGAGCTGCTCGCCACGATCCAGCGCATGTTGAACGTCCCCGCCGACGGCCCCTCTTGACAGCCGCAATATTTTGCTTTAATCTATTAGCACTCGTGTTGCTAGAGTGCTAACCATGAGAAACGACGATGTCTGTAACTGATTTTGAGCAAAGAAGAAACAGCATCCTCGAAGCGGTGATCGAGGTCTATGTCACCACCGCGTCGCCGGTGGGGTCCGAGCTCATCAGCCGCAAGCTGCGGGAGAGCCTCAGCCCGGCCACCATCCGCAACATCATGGTGGAGCTGGAGGAAGCCGGATTCCTGGAACAGCCGCATACCTCCGCCGGCCGCGTGCCCACGGACCGGGGCTACCGCTATTACATCAACAGCCTCATGGAGGCCATGCGTCTCTCCACGGATGAGTCCGGCCGGCTGGGAGAAGCGGTGCAGCTCTTGCAGCAGTTGGAGGCGGACGCCTATTTCCACCGCGTGAGCGACATGCTCTCGGAGATGAGCGGGCAGGCCGCCTTCGTCATGGCGCCGACCATCAAGCGCACCACGGTGAAGCAGATCGAGCTCGTACCCGTGAGCGCGCGCAAGCTGTTGTGCGTGCTGGTGGGGCAGGAAACGCTGGTGGTCTCGCACGTGGTCGAGACAGAAGAGCCGCTCAGCCGCGAGGAAGTGGCGGCCCTGGCGCATTTCCTCAACGCCGAGCTGGTGGGGCTGCCCACGCAAGAGTGGTTGGTGTCGCTGGAGCGGCGGCTGCTGGCGGTGAACGATTCCTTGTATTATCTGGTGAAGCGCTCGCTGCACCTCCTGCAGATCGTGCTGGCGACCGAGCCGGAAGAGCGGCTGTTCATCGAAGGCATCTTCAATTTGTTCACCGCGCCGGAAGCCAGGCGCGAGCCGCAGAAAGTCCAGCAGTTGCTCTACTACCTGGATTCGCCGGAACTGTTGCGCGAGCTGATCCGCGAGGACCTGGCGCGCGAGGGCACGCACGTGCGCATCGGCCAGGAGCTGGGTGTCGAGGGCGTGGACGAATGGAGCTACGTGCTCTCGCCGTTCCGCCACCACCATGCGATTGTGGGCGGGGTCGGGGTGCTCGGGCCGAAGCGGATGGACTACCGCCGCGCGCGGGCGCTGACCGAGCACGTGGCGCAATTGGTGTCCACAACGATGGCGCGGTGGGAGGCCGGGGCGTGATGGCCGAGCAGCCGCAGCCCCCAGCCGCGCCTGAGCCGGCCCCGAAGGCCGACACGGTCACCTTGTCCGCCGACGAGCACCAGCGGCTGCTCGAGCAGGCCGGCAAGGGGGAGCAATACATCCGCCAATTGGCCGACTTGGAAAACACCAAGAAACGGTTTCAGCGGGAGAAAGACGAGTTCGTCCGGTATGCCTCCGACACGGTGGTGCGCCAATTGCTGCCCATCGTGGACAGCCTGAGCCAAGCCCTGGTCGCCGTGGACAAGCAGTCGAACCCCGACGCGATCATCAAAGGCGTGCATTTGATTTACCGGCAGCTCTTGGGCGTATTGGAAAAGGAAGGCGTCAAACGCATTGCCACCGTGGGGGAGCGGTTTGACCCCAGCCGCCACGACGCCGTGGGGCAGGTGGACGCCACGGACAAACAGGCGGACGGCACCGTGGCCGAAGAGGTGCAAGTCGGTTACACGATGCATGACAAAGTGCTTCGCCCAGCGATGGTGCGCGTGGCGAAAAAAGCAGCAGACAGCACACAGCAAACAGCACACAAGCCCATATCGTAAGGAGGACCTCACATGGCAAAAGTCATTGGCATTGACCTCGGCACGTCGAACTCGGCCTGCGCCGTGATGGAACACGGGCGGCCGACGATCATCCCCTCGGCGGAGGGCACGTCCGTCGGCGGGAAAGCGTTCCCGTCGTACGTGGCGTTCACCAAGGACGGGCAGTTGCTTGTCGGCGAGCCGGCTCGGCGCCAAGCCGCCACCAATCCTGAAGGTACCGTGTTGGCGGCTAAGCGGAAGATGGGCACGGACCACAAGTTCCGCATCTACGGCAAGGAGTACACGCCGCAGCAGATCTCGGCGTTCATCCTGCAGAAGGTCAAGCGGGATGCCGAGGCGCACCTCGGCGAGCCGGTGAGCGAGGCGGTGATCACCTGTCCCGCCTACTTCGACGACAACCAGCGCACCGCCACGAAAGACGCCGGCGAAATCGCCGGGTTGAAGGTGCTGCGCATCATCAACGAGCCGACCGCGGCCTGCTTGGCCTACGGGCTGGACAAAGCCGGCAAAGAGCAGAAGGTGCTGGTGTTCGACTTGGGCGGCGGAACGCTCGACGTGACGATCATGGACATGGCGCAAGGGGTGTTTGAGGTCAAGGCGACCAACGGCGACACGCAGTTGGGCGGCACGGACATGGACAACACCCTGATTGACTACATCGCCGGCGAATTCAAGAAAGAGTCCGGCATTGACGTGCGCAACGACAAGATGGCCACCCAGCGCATCCGCGAGGCGGCAGAGAAGGCCAAGATCGAGCTGTCCAACGTGGTGGAGACGGACTTGAACCTGCCGTTCATCACCGCGGACGCCAACGGCCCCAAGCACCTCACGATGAAGCTCACGCGAGCGACGCTGGAGCAGCTCGTGGGCCCCATCATCGAGCGGTGCCGCGGCCCGGTGCAGAAAGCGCTGGCTGATGCCAAACTGAGCTCCAAGGAGATCGACCGAATTATCCTCGTCGGCGGCCCCACCCGCATGCCCATCGTGCAGCGGTTCGTCGAGGAGACTGTCGGCAAGAAGGTGGAGCGCGGGGTGGACCCGATGGAATGCGTGGCCCTGGGGGCCGCGGTCCAGGCGGCGGTGATCACCGGCGACGTGAAGGACGTGCTGCTGCTGGACGTCACCCCGCTATCGCTGGGGATCGAAACGATGGGCGGCGTGTTCACCAAGCTCATCGAGCGCAACACCACGATCCCCACGCGCAAGAGCCAGGTGTTCTCCACGGCGGCGGACAACCAGCCGGCCGTGACCGTGCGCGTGCTGCAGGGCGAGCGGCAGATGGCCGAGGACAATGTCGAGCTGGGCCGCTTCGACCTGGTGGGCATCCCGCCCGCACCCCGCGGCATGCCGCAGATCGAGGTGGCCTTCGACATTGACGCCAACGGCATCGTGCACGTCTCCGCAAAGGACTTGGGGACGAAGAAAGAACAGTCCATCAAGATCAGCGCGCCGAAGAAGCTGGCGCCCGATGAGATCGACAAGATGGTCAAGCAGGCGGAGCAGTTCGCCGAGAAAGACAAGCAGCGCAAAGAGCTGGCCGAAGCCAAGAACCAAGCCGACTCGCTGGCCTACTCAACCGAGAAGAGCCTGAAAGAGCTGGGCGACAAGCTGGCCGCCGAGGACAAACAGAAGATCGAGGGCAAGCTCGCCGCGCTGAAAGAGGCGCTCAAGAGCGAGGACGCCGCGCGCATCAAGACCGCAACCGACGAGCTGACGGAAGCCTCGCACAAGCTGGCCGAGGAAGTGTACAAGAAAGCGCAGCCGGGCACACAGCAGACAGCACACAGCGCACAGGAACCCGGCGAGAGCGGTTCAAGCGAGAAGCCGAGCGGCCCGGACGGCGGTGTCGTTGACGCCGAGTTCAAGGTGAAGGACGACGACAACAAGTAACTGAGTGATCGAACAGTCGGACAGCTAAGTGAAAAAGCCTCATCGGCGAGAACTGCGACCTGTAGAGTCGAAAAAGTGGGCCTTTGTGGTCCAGTCGCGGCTAGGTTATTCCGTCCGAACAACGCAGACCTATTGGACGTTGATTACGGCAGTCAAGCACCCGAAACTTGTCGGGCAAGAGCGTGCAGTCATTCGGACGTTGACCGAACCGGATCAAATTCGAGTCAGCAAAACTGACCCGGCTGTCTATTTATTTTACCGGAAATCAGGGAAGAGGTATTTCTGCGTGGTCACGAAACGGGTGACGTCAGCCGATGGTTTCATCATGACGGCTTACATCACTGACAGGGTGAAGGAGGGACGGGTTGCATGGAAAAGATAAGGGTCTATTACGACTCTCATGGTAATACCCTCAACGTGTGGTTTGATAATCCCAAGAATGAGTATGTGTGCGAGGAAACCGGAGAAGAGGTTGTCTTGGTAAAAAATCGCCAAGGCAAGGTCATCGGATTTGAGAAACTCAACTTTTTACCCGGCAAACATCACACAGTTAAGAATTTACCTATAGAAGTGCTGGTCTCATAACCAGAGCATGGCGGTGACGAAGAAAGATTATTACGACATCCTGGGGGTGGGGAAGGGCGCGACGGTTGACGAGATCAAGCGGGTCTATCGGCAGCTCGCGATGAAGCACCATCCCGACCGGGTGTCGGCTGAGCACAAGAAAGAGGCGGAAGAGAAGTTCAAGGAAATCTCTGAAGCCTACGCGGTGCTCTCCGATCCGCAGAAGCGGCAGGTGTACGACCAGTACGGGCACGCGGGGTTTGACCAGCGCTACTCGACTGAGGACATCTTCCGCAACGCCGACTTCTCCAGCATCTTCGAAAGCATGGGCGGGGGCGGGGGTGCTTCGGCGTTCGAGGATTTGTTGGGCGGGTTGTTTGGGTTTGGGGGCGGTGGCGGCGGCGCGCGCAGCCGCAACGGGCGCGGCGGCGACCTGGAATATGAGCTTGTGCTCTCGTTCGAGGACGCGGCCCGCGGCGCGCGCAAGACCATCACGGTGCCGCGGCGGGAAGTCTGCCATGCCTGCCGCGGGGAAGGCGGAACGCGCGCCACGTGCTCAACCTGCCAGGGCAGTGGGCAGATCCGCCAATCGGCCGGGTTCATGGTGATCGCCCGGACGTGCCCCAAGTGCCAAGGGCAGGGCGGGACGCTCACGAAAGCCTGCTCCACCTGCAAGGGCAGCGGCCGCACGTCGGCGCAGCGCCAAATCGAAGTCAGCGTGCCGGCCGGCATTGAAAGCGGCATGCGGCTGCGCGTCAGCGGAGAGGGCGAGGGCGGCACGCGGCAGCGCGGCGATTTATATGTATTAATCCATGTGGAACCGCACCTCGTGTTTCATCGCGACGGGCCGAATCTGCTGCTGGAGTACCCGGTGCCATTGTCGCAGGCGACATTAGGCGCGGAAGTGGACGTACCGACGCTGACCGGGCGGGTGACGATGAAGATCCCGGCGGGCACGCAGAGCGGTGCGGTGTTCCGGGTGCGCGGCAAGGGGATTCCGGATGTCCATACCGGGCGCGCCGGCGACCTGCTCGTGCGCGTGGTGGTCGAAACGCCGGTCAATCTGAGCGCGAAGCAGCGGCAGCTCTTGGAAGAATTGAACAAGGCGTTCGGAGACGAATCCTATCCGGCGCGTCGTTCGTTGTTGTCGAAGCTCAAAGGACATTGAAGATGCCGACGTACGAGTACCAGTGCCAATCGTGTAAAAAACTGCACGAGGCCTTTCAGTCCATCACGGCGAAGCCGTTAACCACATGCCCGAACTGCAAGAAGGGCAAGCTCACGCGCCTCATGGGCAGCGGCTCCGGCTTTCTCTTCAAAGGCAGCGGGTTCTACATCACCGATTACCGCAGCAAGAACTACCAGGAAGGCAAGAAGCGCGACGAGCAGTCCAAGCCGTCCTCCTCTTCCTCGTCTTCCTCTTCTTCTTGCTCGGGCCCGTGTTCGAAGAAGCCCTCCGCTGACAAATAAACGATCCCGCCTGTGGTGGGCGGCGGTCTGTGTCGAAGCCGCCGGCATGGCCGCGCTGGCGGTGTGGCCTCCGCAACCCGGCGTCAGCGTCGGTCGTCTTGACAAATTTCTCCACCTCTGCGAGTATCTCCTGTTTGCCTGGTGCCTGTGCCGGGCGCTGCGGTCCAGCGGTGTTCCGCGCGGGTGGGCGGCGTGGGGAGCGGCAAGCGGCTACGGGGCGCTCCTCGAAATCGTGCAGGCATTCCTCCCCTACCGGTCGGCGGAATGGGGCGACGCGGCGGCGAATGCGCTCGGAGCCGCCATCGGCGTAATCCTCGTTGAGCGGAAACAGTGAACATTCAATGAAACGGCGTTGGCAGGCGGTCATCAGCGAATTGTCCCACCATCTTCCCTATACCATCGTCAGCTCCTTGATCGCGATGGCGGTGGTGTGGTACTTCGGGATGAGCCAGATCAAGCTCTACGGCCCCGGGTGGGGCAGCGAGATGGGCTGGTCGTTCCATGTGCTGCACCCGCTGCACGTCTGCCTGAGCGCCATCACCACGACCGCGGTGGTGTGGCATTTTGACCGCAAATGGCTCAAGACCGTCCTCATCGGCATGAGCTCGGTGGTGCCCTGCGCCTTATCCGACTATATTGTGCCGTTCATCGGCGGGCGCGTGCTCGGGCAGCCGATGGAGCTGCACATCTGCCTGATCGACCACCCGCAGCTTATCCTGCCGTTTTTGGGGTTGGGCATCCTCAGCGGGTTCCTGTTCGAAGAGCGGCTGGCCGCCAGCTCGGTGTTTTCCCACGGGGCCCATGTGTTCGTGGCCAGCTCGGCGGCGCTCTTGTATCTCGTATCATTCGGATTCACGCGATGGTTGATGGATGCCCATTTCATTTTTCCCGTCTTGTCGGTCGTCGTGTTAGCCGTGTGGATCCCCTGCTGCTTGGGTGACATCGTCATTCCCATCGGCGCTCTACAGAAACATGGTGCCCATGGTAGCCATCGCGCCGTTCCGCGCCCTTCGCTATAACCTCGACGCGGTCGGCGACCTCAGCCAGGTGGTCGCCCCGCCCTATGACGTGATCTCTCCGGCGCGGCAGGAGCAGCTCTACGACATCTCCCCGCACAACGTCGTGCGCCTGATTTACGGCAAGCAATCCCCCCACGACAGCGACGCCGACAACCGCTACACCCGCGCCAAGCAGGTCTTCGACGCCTGGCAGCGCGAGCGCGTGCTGGTGCAGGACGCCCAGCCGGCCATCTACGTGTATGAGCACGCCTTCGCCTTCCAGGGCGAGTCGTTCCGGCGGCTGGGGATCGTGGCACTGCTGGAGCTGCACGACTCGACGCGGGAGCAGGTGCTGCGCCATGAAGCCACCTTCTCCGCGCCTAAGGCGGACCGCACCCAACTGCTGCAAGCCGTCCGCGCCAATCTCAGCCCGGTGTTCTGCATCGCGCCGGATGCCGGCGGGCGCGGGCTGGCGCTGACGGACCGCCTCAGCCGCGAGCTGGAGCCGGTGGGCGCGTGCGCGCTGGACCAGGAGCGCGCGCGTGTGTGGGCGGTGACCGATCCTCAGGCGATCCGGGAGCTGCAGGCACTCCTCGCGCCCACCAAGGTGTTGATCGCGGACGGGCATCATCGGTTTGAGGTGGCGTGGACCAACCGCCGGATGTCGAGCGCGGTGATGGTCTATTTTTCGTGGCTGGGCGATCCGGCGGTGCGCGTGCGGCCGATCCACCGGGTGATGGTGGTGCCGGCGGAGGCCAAGCCGGCGCTGGCTGCGCGGTTGCAGGCGAGTGTCGAGCGCCAGCCCTGCGCCAATGCCGAGGAGCTCTTCGCGCGGCTGGCGCAATCGGCCGAGCCGGGGTGCTTCGGCTTCTACGGCGAGGGCGGCTTCGCGCTCATGCGGCTGCGGGAGGCCGTGCGCGCCGAGTGGCACCGGCAGCAGGCGGTGCCGGCCGCCCTGGCGGACCTGGACGTGGTGCTGCTGCACCGGGCGCTGGTGCCGAAGCTGGTGGAGGAAACCGCCGAGCATGACCGGCTGTTCCGGTATACGCCGGATCCCTCGGATGCGGTCGCCACCGTTCAGCGCGGGGAAGGGACGTGCGCCTGGTTTGTCCGGCCGATTCCCTTGGCCCAGGTGTACGAGCTGGCCTCGAACGGGCTGACGCTGCCCCAAAAAACCACCTATTTTTATCCCAAACTCCTCTCCGGCTTGTTCATCCACCCGTTCAACGGGACGGTGCGTTGACGGCCCGGTGAGCGGTGTGCTACGATACGGCTTCCGACTTCCGCACGGCTTCCGGCTTCCGGGGACACCAGACGTTTGAAAGTATGGTGTTTCCGCAGCAACGACAGGTGACACGGTGAAACTGTTTCGGCGGGCCTCCCCGTCATTCGGCCGCAACACCAAGCGTTTTCCACCCGACCTCTGGAGCAGATGCGGCGGGTGCGGGCAGCTCCTCTACAACAAAGCCCTTGAAGAAGACCTCAAAGTGTGCCCGAAGTGCGATTTCCACTTTTTATTGACCGCCCCGGAACGGCTCGCCCAAGTGATTGATGCGGGAACGTTTGACGAGTGGGACGCCGATCTCTCGCCCATGGATCCGCTGAATTTCCGCGGGCCGGCCCGCTACGCCGAGAAGCTGCAGGAGGCGCAGCGAACCTGCGGGATGCGCGATGCCTGCATTACCGGCGCCGGGATGATCGGCGGGCACCGCGTGGCGTTCGGCGTGACGGATTCGCGCTTTCTCATGGGGTCCATGGGCTCGGTCGTGGGGGAAAAACTCACCCGCGCCATCGAGCGGGGCGCCGAGTCGCGCCGGCCGGTCGTCATCGTGTCCGGCTCCGGCGGGGGTGCCCGGATGCACGAGGGCATGCTCAGCCTGATGCAGATGGCCAAGACCTCCGCCGCCCTCATGCGCTTGGATGAGGCCGGCGGGTTTTTCATCTCCGTGTTGACGCATCCGACCATGGCGGGCGTGTTTGCCAGCTTCGCCAGCCTGGGCGACCTGATCATTGCCGAGCCGAAGGCGCTCATCGGGTTCACCGGGCCCCGGGTGATCGAGCAGACGATCCGGCAGAAGCTGCCGGAGGGGTTCCAGCGCTCGGAATTCCTTCTGGAGCACGGCTTGCTGGACCTCATCGTGCATCGCCGCGACTTGAAAGCGTCGCTGGCCAACCTGCTGGCCTACGCCGGCAGCCCCCAGGTGACCGCATGATGCCACTCAGCCACTCAGTCCCCCAGCCTTTTAGCCACTCAGCCACTCAGCCACTCAGCCACTAATCCATGGCCCAAGTCAGCATCCGCAACGTCTCCAAGGTGTACAAGGGCGATGTCATGGCCGTCAAGGACATCAGCCTCAGCGTGGAAAGCCGGGAGTTCCTGGTGATCGTCGGCCCCTCCGGGTGCGGGAAATCCACGTTGTTGCGCATGATCGCCGGGCTCGAAGACATCAGCTCCGGCGAAATCTGGATCGGCAACAAGCTGGTTAACAATCTCCCCCCCAAAGACCGCGACATCGCGATGGTGTTCCAGAATTACGCGCTGTATCCGCACATGACCGTGTTCGAAAACATGGCGTTCGGGTTGAAGCTCCGGGGCTACAGCCGGCCGGAAATCGAGTCGCGGGTCCGCGATGCCGCGCAGATCTTGGGGCTGGACCCGATGCTGCAGCGGCGGCCCAAGGAGCTCTCCGGGGGCGAGCGGCAGCGCGTGGCGGTGGGGCGGGCGATTGTCCGCCGGCCGCTGGTGTTCTTGTTCGATGAGCCGCTCTCCAACCTCGACGCGAAGCTGCGCGTCCAGATGCGCACCGAGATCCATAAGCTCCACCTGCGCCTGCAGACCACGATGATCTACGTGACGCACGACCAGACCGAAGCCATGACCATGGGCGACCGCATCGTCGTGCTCAATAAAGGGGAAATGCTGCAGGTCGCCGATCCGCTGACGGTCTACGAGCACCCGGCCAACCGGTTCGTGGCCAGCTTCATCGGCTCGCCGCCGATGAATTTCATCGCGGGCCGCATCACGCGGGATGAGGACACGCTGTTCTTTGATGAAGGGGTCTTCCGCCTGCGGGTCGTGGACGACATGGCGGAGTCGCTGCGCGCCTTCGAAAATAAGCCAGTGACGCTGGGCATGCGGCCGGAAGATTTGTATGACCGGCTGTTCATCGCCGAGGCCCCGCAGGAGAGCACCGTGACGGCGACGGTGGAGGTGGTGGAGCCGATGGGCTCGGAAGTCAACCTCCACCTGCGCGCGGGCCGGCAGACCTTGATCGCCCGCGTCAATCCCCAGGTGCGGCCGGAAGTGAATCAAGACCTCGACCTCGTGTTCGACATGGGGAAGGCGCACTTCTTCGATCCGGACACCGACCAGGCTATCCAGTAGCCTGACACGGATGGCGCGTCCCCGCGGCCTCAGGTCCGGCGTGGCCGCCCTCCGGTACCTGCGCGGGCTGACGGCCGCCTGCGCGCTCGTCTCCTACGCGGGTTTTGTCTTCCTCCTCCTGTCCGGCCACGCGCCGGCCGCCCGCGCGCTCCATCCCTGGGCGCTGGCCATGATCGTGGTGACCGCCTATGCCTGGTCGCTCTTCCCCCGCACCATCAGCGCGCCCCTGAGCGGCGCCGTCCTCCTCGGGCTGCTGATCGGCTGGCTGTCGCGGCGCTCCGCTCTCCTGGCGTACGACCTCCTGATGTGCGCCGCGCTGGTGGGGGTGGTGGCGATCCAGCAGAGCCGGCGCTGGAAGCGGCTGCAGCGCCTCCAGCAGCAGGTGGATGACGTGGCCGAGAACCTCTACGTGAAGCAGCAAGCGCTGGCGGTCGCCCGAGACGCGTCCGTGTCGCTGCACCGCAAACGGGCGCGCTACCAAGACCTCCAGGCTGTTGCCAGGGATTTGAGCCAGCTCGTCGAGCTGGAGGCCATCGGGCGTTTGGCGGTGGAGCGGGGGTTCGAGCTGATCGGCAAGGCCGATGCCTGCTTGCTGTATTTGGTGGACCGCGAGCGGCAAGAACTCGCGCTGTTCGCCTCGCGGAAGTCGCCCGGCGTTCCGGCGGTGCGCGAGAAGCAGGGCGACCAGTTCGAGCAATACGTCGTGCGCACGCAGCGCCCGCTGCTGGTCAACGACGTCCGGCGGGATTTCCGCTTTAACGCGCGGCAGTCCGGCGGCCGGGTCATCGCGTCGGTGATCGCCTGTCCGCTGCGCGCCGCCCCCGGCGCCGACGGGGTGCTGCGCCTCGACAGCGCCGCGCCCAGCACGTTCACCCAGGACGACCTGCGGCTGTTGGATATTTTCCTCAGCCTCATCAGCGCGGCGGTCGCCAACGCCCATCTCTTCGCCCAGACGCAGCAGCTCGCGCTGACCGACGGCTTGACCGGCCTCTATCGCCGCCAGCCGTTCCTGGAGCAGCTCAGCCGCGAGCTGGCGCGCGCCGTGCGGGCCCGCGAGCCGCTGGCCATGCTCATGCTCGACATTGACGATTTCAAGCGCCACAATGACGCGCTCGGGCACCCGGCCGGCGACCGGATTTTGAAAACCATCGCCGATCTCGCGCGCGAGCATATCCCGCCGCACGGCATGTGCTCCCGCTATGGCGGGGAAGAGTTCGCCGTCCTCCTTCCTCAGACCTCCCGCCAGGACGCCGCCGCGCTGGCGGAGCGGATTCGCCGGCAGATCGAATCCGCGGTGCGCGCCGATGGGGCGTCGGGCGCGCCGGTGACCGTGTCCATCGGCGTGGCGATCTTTCCGGAGGACGCGCAATCGGAGACGGACTTAATCCGCCGCTCGGACCAGCGGTTGTACCAGGCGAAACGGGCGGGGAAGAACCAAGTGGTGTCCGCATGAGCTGGGCGCTGCTGTGCTGGGTCCTGGCGATGGCGGCCGGGGCGTGCTGGAACCGCGTCATGGTCGGCGGGTGGACCGGCGTGACGCTGGTGGTCTGGGCGGCCGGCGCCGGCCCATGGGCGTGGACGCCGGCGGGCGCGTTCGAAGGGATCATGCTCGGCCTGGGCCCATGGCTGCTGTGGGCCCAGCGCGAGCGCCATGAGCGCCGGATCCACCGGCTGCAGGCGAAGGAAGCCTCCCGGCTGGGGCGGCTGCAGCAGCGGTCGCGGACGCTGCGGGAGCTGGAAGGCGCGGCGCAACAGGTGGAATCCGAGATCGCCCGGATCACCGAACTGTACCACGTGACGAAAGAAGCCGGCCGGGCGCTGCGGATGGAAGACCTGGCGGCCGCGGTGGCGGAATGCGTGCCGCCTCTGCTGCAGACGCGCCGGGCGCGTCTCATCGTTGCTCCGGCGGGCGGTGGGGCGCCTACGGCGTGGCGGGTGGCGGATGGGTCCCATGGCGAGCTTCAACCGTGGGAGCGATCGGTGCTCGAGCGGGCCGCGCAGGCGCCCGCAGTCGGGCAGAGCGCCGCCGTGGAATTCGGCGAGGCGGCGCCCTCCGATATCGCGACGGTGGCCTGGGCGCCCCTGTCGGCCGAGCAGGGCGTGATCGGCATGCTGGTCGTGGACGACCTGCCGGCGGACCGCCTGGAGACGCTGGCCATCGTGGCCAATCAGCTGGCCCTGCAGGTGGCGCGCGTGCTGTTTTATGAAGCGGTGGAATCCCTGGCGGTCACCGACTCGCTGACCGGGCTGTTCGTGCGCCGGTATTTCAACGAATTCGCCGCCGAGGAGTTGCGCCGCTGCGCGCACCACCGGCTTCCGTGCGCGATCCTCATGGTGGATCTGGACCACTTCAAGGCGAAAAACGACACGTACGGCCATCTCGTGGGCGACGTGGTGCTGCGCGAGACGGCGCAGCTCCTGCGGCAGAATATCCGCGGGATGGACCTGGTGGCCCGCTATGGCGGCGAGGAGTTCATCTGCCTGCTGGTCGAGAGCGGCCCGCCGCGGGCGATGGGGGCGGCGGAGCGGCTGCGCGAAGTGGTGGAAATGCACTCGATCCGTGCGTATGATGAGGTGTTGCGGCAGACGATCAGCATCGGCGTGGCCTGTTTTCCCGACGACGCCGCGACGCTGCAGGAGCTGATCGCCCATGCGGATGCCGCCCTCTATGCCGCCAAACGCGCCGGGCGCAACCGCGTCGTTCAGTGGAAAAGGCCTTCATGAGAACATCGGTCCGAAACCATCGGTGGGTTCCATATGGAGTGGCGGGGGGATTGTTGGCGGGTGTCGTTGTCTATGCCCTCGCCGAAGATCTCATCCTGACGACCTACTATCCTTCACCGCGAGGGGTGTACCAGGAACTCCGAACCAGCGGGGACGTCACCATCGGCACGACGACCCCGTTGGCCCTCCCGCCTCGGCTCTACGTGATCGGCGACAACTTTCATCCGACCTTCTTGGCGGAGACCCCCGGTGGAGTTGCCGCACCCTTCGTGATCAACAGCGAGGGGCAAGTCGGCATTGGGACGGCAGATCCGGCCAGCTACGCCCTGAACATCAACGGGGTCGTGAATGCCGCCGAGTACCGTAGGAACGGCCAGCCATTCAGCACGTACTGGACCGCCACGGGCAATAACATCTCCAATACCAACACCGGCAATGTCGGCATCGGGACGGTTGGTCCGGTGAATGCGCTGCAGGTGAGATCGGCCGGGACGGGGCCGGGCGCGGCCAATGGGGGCGTGGCGATTCAAACCACCACGGATGGCACGGCCCCAGGTTTTTCGTACGCGGATATCGTCTTTATGGATAATACAGGCCGGACGGTTTCGAAAATCGGCTCGCGAATCAACACGGCGGTCGGCGGCGGGTTATTCTTTGTCACCAGTGATAATTATACGGGTTCAGGAATTGAACGCCTGACGATCACACCAACCGGCGATGTCGGCATCGGGGTGGCGAATCCCGGAGCCAGGCTGGAGATCGCCGGTCGGATCAAGATCACCGGCGGCAGCCCGGGGGCGAACAAAGTCCTCACCTCGGATGCCAGCGGGCTGGCGAGTTGGCAGGCCGCTTCGTCCGGTTCTGGAGGCGATTCGGTGATGCTGCTGTACGGGGGCGGCGGATGTAGCGGCAACATTCCCGCCCCCTGCCCGGCGGAATGGACCCAAGCGAATTACGCATGCGGCGTGGAAGAGGGAAACGTCCGAACGTGCTACCGGACCGATACGGTCTGTCAGGTCATGGTCTTGTACGGAGGCAACGGATGTAGCGGCATCATTCCCGCCCTCTGCCCGGCGGGATGGACCCAAGCTGATTACAAATGTGGTCTAGTGAAGGGAAATATCCGAACGTGTTATCGCTGTCCATAGGAGCGGAACCGCGCAAAGCCGATGGTCTGGATGGTTGGGGTTGACGTGGGCGGCACACAGATTAAGATGGGGGTAGTATCCGCCCAGGGCCGCCGGGTGCTCGCGCACCGGATCTTGCCGACGCGGTCCTATGCCAGCCCGTCGAAGCTTGCGGAGGGATTGAGCCGGACGATCGAGGAGCTTCGCGGGATCCACGGGTTGCCGCGCCGGTCCTGCCGGGGCGTGGGCATCGGATTGCCGGGGTTGGTGGACGGCTCCCGCGGGATCGTGCACCAGCTCGTGAACTTGCCGGGGCGATGGCAGGGCGTGCCGTTCGCGCAGTTGATGGCGCGCCGCCTGGGGTGCCGCTGCGTGATTGACAATGACGCGAACGTCGTGGCGCTGGGCGAGTGGCGCGCGGGCGCGGGCCGGGGCACCTCGCACGGCGTCTATTTGACGTTGGGCACCGGCGTTGGGGGCGGCATCATCAGCCACGGCCATTTGGTGCGCGGAGCCACCGGCTCGGCCGGAGAGCCGGGCCATATGGTGCTCCTGCCGGGTGGACCGCGATGCGGCTGCGGCCGGCGTGGATGTTTAGAATCACTCGTCAGCACTGCCGCCATCCTGCGGCAGGCCCGCGCCGCGATGCGGTGGGGGCATCGGACGCTGCGCGCGTGCGTGGAGGAGGCCGGCGAGCTGACGCCTGCCGTGATCAGCACAGCCGCCGCGCGCGGCGATGCTGCAGCACGGCGCATTTGGGCTGGAGTGGGTGAATGGCTTGGCATCGGTGTGGCCAACCTGGTGAACCTCTTGAATCCGGAGTGTGTGGTGATCGGCGGCGGGGTGGGGAATGCGTGGCCCTGGTTTTCGCCTGCATTACGCGCGACTGTTCGTCGGTCAGCTTTTTCGCTGCCGGCCCGGACCGCCCGTATCGTGCGGGGGCAGTTGGGAGTGCGAGCCGGCGTGGTGGGGGCGACCTATTTGCTTGAGGAAGATCGCGGAGGGCATGCATGAAGCTGTTCTTGGATTCGGCGAATCTCAAAGAGATTGATGAAGCGGTGAGCTGGGGCGCGATTGACGGCGTGACGACCAACCCGACGCTCGTCGCGAAAGAGGGGCGGGAATTTGTGCCGCTGATGAAGGAGATCTGCGAGCGGGTGAACGGCCCGGTGAGCATGGAAACCGTCAGCCGGGACGCCGCCGGCATGATCGAGGAAGGCCGGGCGTTTGCCGCCCTGCATCAGCACATCGTCGTGAAATGCCCGCTCACCAAGGAAGGGCTGAAAGCCACGCGGCAGCTCTCGCACGAGGGCATCCGGGTGAATGTGACGCTGTGCTTCTCGCCCAACCAGGCGCTGCTGGCGGCCAAGGCCGGGGCCTATTTCGTCTCACCGTTCGTCGGCCGGCTGGATGACTTGAGCCAGGACGGCATGCTGCTCATCCAAGACATCAAGACCATCTATGCCAACTACCGGTTCGCCACGCAGATTCTGGTGGCCAGCGTGCGGCACCCGATCCACGTCGCGGAGGCGGCCAAGATCGGGGCGGACATCGCGACGATGCCGTTTGCCGTGCTGGAAATGCTGGTCAAGCATCCGCTGACGGATGCCGGGTTGGAGCGGTTTCTCTCGGATTGGGAGCGCCTGCCGCCGGAAGCCAAGCAATGGAAAGCGTCGGCCGCGGCCGCGCCGCGCGGCAAGGCCGGCATTCGCGCCTCGCGTTGATCTTGATCATCTGCGCGTCCAACATCATAGGGGATTCGTGAAGCGCCTGCGAAATCGCGTCGCCAAGGTCATCGTGGCGGCGTCGCTGTTGACGGCCAGCTTCTCCGAGCCGTTCAGCTCGGCGGACACGCCTGGAGGCACCGCCTCCGGCGGCGCGCCCGCCTCATCTGCCGTGTCGTCCCGCCGCGCCGTGGATCCCGCCCAAGTCCAAGCCCTCAAACAGCTCGTCGCCCGCGGCGCGTATCGCGAAGCCCTGCAGGAAGCGGACATCATTCTCCAGCTGGATCCGGGGCATCCGATCGCGGCCGCCTACCGGAAACTCTGCCAGGAGCGGCTGCAGGACGCCGGGCGGCTGACGGCCTTGACGCCCGGCCAACTGCTGGGCCTGGAAGAAACGCTGCGGCGCGAGCAAACGGCCCAGAAGCGGGCGACCGCGCAAGCGAAAGCGCTTGAACGGCAAATCACGCGGGACCAGGAGCGCTGGACCGCCCAGCTCAAGCAGACGCAGCAGGAAGCGGCGCAGAAGTTTGCCGCTACGCAGGAGACGGCCAAAGCGGAAGCGGCCAAAGCGGAGGCGGAACAACAGGAAGCCGCGCAGCGCGCGGCCATGGCCGCGGCGCAGCAGACGCCCGCGCCGGAAGGTTCCGCAACCCCCGCCCCCGCCGCGCCGCAGCCGTCGGTGGCCGCTGCGCCGTCCGCTCCGGTGGCGGAGGGGACGGTGTCGCCCGGAGCGGCTCCGGCTGCGCCGTCTGAGACCGGCGAGCCGGCTCCCTCGGCCGTCGAATTGGAGCCGGTCCGCGTGCCGGCCGCGCAGCCGCTGCAGCCCTCTGCTGAAGCGGAGGCGCCGGCGTTCGAAGAAGAGGAAGCGCCTGCCGGCGCGCCGGCCGGGGCCGTGCAGATTTTCGGCGATTACATGGACGTGGATCCCAACCGGCAGCTCGCCCGCGCGCAGGGGCATGTCCGCGTGGTGTTCAAGGGCGGCGTGCTGACCTGCGACGACGTGACCGTGTTCACCGACACCAAGGACATCTACGCCCAGGGCCATGTCGTCTTCCGCCAGGGCAAAGAAGGCTTCCGCGGCGAGCTGATCCACTACAACTATCACACCAAGAAGGGCCGCTTCCTCGGCGGCACGGCCTTCGATGGCGTGTGGTACGAGCACGGCGAGGTGATCGAGAACATCGCGGAAGGCGTGATGCGGGTGCGGTCCGGCTACCTGACCTCCTGCGAGTTTGAGCCGCCGCATTTCCGCCTCCAGGGCCAACAGGCCACCGTGTTTACCGATGACAAGATCGCCCGCGGCCGCAACGCGACCTTCACGGTGGAAGAGCTGCCGCTCATCTACCTGCCGTGGCTCACCATCGCGGACCGCCAGACGCCCTTCTTCATCATCCCGGGGAAAAACAAGCAATGGGGGGAGTACGCCCTCGGCGGATACCGGTATGAATGGCCCTCCGGCCAGCGGGGCACGCTGCACATGGACTGGCGCCGCAACATGCTCTGGGGGTTCGGGCTGGACCACCGGCTGGAATCCGCCGACTGGGGCCGGGGCTTGCTGAAGCTGTATTACAACGACTCGCCCAACATCAGCCGGCCCAAGGCCTCGCGGGTGAAGGGATCGTATTCGCACCGGTACCGCGCGCTCTGGCGCCACACGTGGCAGCCGATGCCGGATACCACGGTGCTGACGAACATCCAGGAATTCAGCGACGCGGATTTCCGCCAGGAGTTCCTGTTCCGAGACGAGTATATCCACGACGACAATCCCGACACGTATATCTCCATGGTCACCGGCACGCCCCAGTATGCCTTGAACCTGGTGGCCCGCAAGCGGATGAACCGGTTCGACACCGTGACGGAGTCCTTTCCGGACGCCACGCTCGATCTGCGCCCGCAGCCCATCGGCGGCACCAACCTGTTCACCGAATCCAAGCTGACCGTGTCCAACTTTCAGACCAAGCGCGCCCACTCCGACGACGACACCGACGTGGTCCGGGCGAGCTGGTTCCAGCAGCTCAGCTACGCGATGAACCTGTTCCGCCCGATCCTGGTGACGCCGAAAGTGGGCGTGCGGCAGACCTATTACAACAAGGACAAGCAAGGCGGCTCCGAGCGGCCCGACGGCTACCGCCACCTCATCAGCGGCCAGGTCAATCTGGGCGCGGACGCGAGCCTCAAACTGTTCCGGATTTTCCCCGTCACGACCAACTGGCTCGGGTTGAACATCAACGGGCTGCGGCACGTGCTGAGCCCGTCGCTCTCCCATAGCTATGTCCATGATGCCACCGTGCCGTCGGAGATCCTGAGCTTTCCCGTGGACGACGGCGAGCTGAACCAACTGTCCTTCGGCATCGAGAACAAGCTGCAGACTCGGCGGCGGCGGAAAGACAAGACAGGCAAGACGGACAGCGTGGACCTGGGGCGCTTTCTCATCTCCATGCCGTACACGTTTCAGGGGCACGGCAACAAGCGGGGCGGACGGCTGGGCGATTGGCGGTTCGACATGGAGGCGTACCCCTGGCCGTGGTCGCGGCTGGAGATGGATTGGATCGTGCCGAGCCACTTCGACCCGCTCACCCGCGATGACCGCCTGACGCAGTTCAACCTCGACTGGATCATGGTGGGCGGCGGGCTCGGGCAGGCGAACGCCGCCAAGGCGCCCGACATCCAGGCGCCCACGCCGCGGGCGTTCCAGGTCGGGCCGCAATCCACGGAAGTCGCGCTGCTGCCGGTGGGGCAGTGGTACATGGGGCTGGGCCAGCGCTATTTTCAAAACGATAAAACCGAGGGCGTGCTGCAATTCGACTGGCGCGTGAGCGAGAAGTGGCAGATCGGCACGTTCCATCGCTTGACGTTCAAGGAGGTCGCCGGCGGCTCCAAGCGCTTCAACAACGTCCGCGAGCTGCAGTACACCCTGACCCGCGACCTGCATGACTGGATCGCGGAGCTGGTCTACCGCATGGACCGGGAGTTCGGGGAGGAAATCTTCCTGACCTTCCGGTTGAAAGCGTTTCCCGAGATGCCTATTGAAAGCGCCACCTCGTACCACCAGCCGAAGCTGGGGTCGCAGTCCAGCCCGTTCTCTCCCGTGCCCCGGCTGTAACGCGCCGGCCCCCCTCCGCGATGAGCCACTACGCCAAGGAATTCGAACGATATCGCAGCGTGCTGGACCGCTACGCGCGATTCGACCTGCGGGCGTTCGATGTGCCCACGCATGTCGCCGTGCTGGACGTCGGCTGCGGGTTCGGCGACGACCTGCGGCGCCTGGCGGCGCTGGGGTACGCCAACGTGCGGGGGATCGAGCCGGACCCGTACTGCGTCTCGCGCCGGGGGGAGCTGCCCATCACCTGCGCGGAGATCACGCAGACCGGCTACCCGGACCGCTCGGTGGACGCCGTGCTGGCGCACAACGTGTTTCATCACATCGAGGACTACGCGCCGGCGCTGCAGGAGCTGCACCGCATCCTCCGGCCGGGCGGGCTGTTGTGCTTCGTGGAGCCGAGAAATTCCATCTGGCGGCGGGCGATGGATGCCCTGACGTTCCGCACGCCGCTGCCGGAGTGGATCGGCGGCCCCCTGCGCTCGCGGTATGTCGTGATGAGCGAGGAAGTGCGCACGGGGCTGTACCCGAAATGGCTGGCCAGCCACCGGCGGTTTTTTGCGCTCTTGGACCGGTATTTTGAGACCGTCTGGCTGAGGCGCGAGCCGTTCTTTTTCTCCTGCAAGCTCACGGCGCGCCCCGTGCCCGCCTCCGCCGGCGCGCTCCATCCGTCTTCCCGCGCCTGATCGCCTCCTTCGGTTGCGGCGTCGAGGCGAGTCGTCTATACTAAGAGGTTCCCCCAATGGTGTTCCTATGAAGATCGGCATTATCGGCGCAGGGCACGTGGGCCTGGTGACCGGGGCCTGTTTTGCGGATCTGGGGCACCAGGTCATGATGGTGGACGACGACCGCCGGAAAGTGGCCGCCCTCCGCGCGGGGCGGGTGCCGTTTTTTGAGCCGGGATTGGAGGAGCTGGTCCGGCGGGGCATGGCGCACGGCCGCCTGCGGGTGACGCGGGCCATCCCGGAAGCGGTGGACTGCTCCACCCTCCTCTTTGTGTGCGTCGGCACGCCGACCCGGCCGAACGGCGAGGCGGATCTCAGCGCGGTGGAAACCGTCACCCGGCGCATCGCCCGCAGCATGCGCGCGTACCGCCTGGTGGTGGAAAAAAGCACCGTGCCGGTGCAGACCGGCGCGTGGATGCGCCGCACCCTGCGCGAGATGGTGCGGCGCGGCGTGGACTGCGACGTGGCCTCCAACCCGGAATTCTTGCGGGAAGGGTGCGCCATTCAGGATTTCCTGCACCCGGACCGGATCGTCATCGGGGCGGAGAGCGAGCGGGCGCGCCGGCTCCTGGTGGACCTCTACACGCCCTTCCACGCGCCGCTGGTCGTGACGGACGTGAGCAGCGCCGAGCTGCTCAAGCACGCCTCGAACTCGTTTCTGGCGCTGAAGATTTCGTATATCAACGCCGTCGCCCAGGTGTGCGAGCGCGTGGGCGCGGATGTGGTGAAAGTGGCCGACGGCATGGGCCTGGACCGGCGCATCGGGCGCGCGTTCCTGGATGCCGGGGTCGGCTGGGGCGGCTCGTGCTTTTCCAAGGACGTCGCCGCGTTCACGCGGATCGCGACGGCGCATCGCTGCGATGCCTCGCTCTTGCGGGCGGCCGCCGGGATCAACCGGCGGCAGCGCCCGTACGCGGTGGCGCGCCTGCGGCGGCTGCTCGGCCCGCTGCGGGGCCGGACCGTCGGCGTCCTGGGGCTGGCGTTCAAGCCGGACACGGATGACCTGCGGGACGCCCCCGCGCTGGACATCGTGCCGAAGCTGCGCGCGGCGGGGGCCCGCGTGCGGGTGTTCGATCCGAAGGCGATGCCTGCCGCCAAGAAGCTGCTGGGCCGCGGCGTCACGTTCTGCCGGAACGCCTATGAGGCGGCCCGGGGGGCCGACGCGGTGATGCTGCTGACCGAGTGGAACGAATTCAAGGAGCTGGATGTTACTCGGATGGCGTCGCTGATGCGGCAGCCGGTCGTCTTCGACGGGCGCAACCTGTATGACCCGGCCGCGATGCGGCGCGCGGGCATGCGCTACGCCGGGATTGGCCGGGGGCAGATGCAGCAGACAGCACACAGCACACAGCACACAGAAAAAGCGGGGAAGAAGCGATGAAAGGCGTGGTACTGGCGGGAGGGTTGGGATCGCGGCTGGAGCCGCTGACCCGCATCACCAACAAGCACCTGCTGCCGATTTATAACCGGCCGATGATCTATTACCCGATCCAAACGCTGGTGGACGCCGGCGTGACGGAGATCATGATCGTCACCGGCGGCAACAACGCGGGGGATTTCCTGCGCCTGCTGGGCAACGGGGAAGAGTTCGGCCTCAAGCACCTTAACTATACCTACCAGCGCGGCGAAGGCGGTATCGCGGCCGCGCTTCGGCTGGCGGAGCATTTCTCCGAAGGCGATCGGGTGGTAGTGGTCCTGGGCGATAACCTCCTGGAGGACAACATCCGCCCGTTCGTGGAGCGGTTTGCCGCGCAGCCGAAGGGGGCCCGCATCCTGCTGAAGGAAGTCGAGGACCCGGAGCGCTTCGGCGTGGCCGAGGTGCGCGAGGGGCGGGTGGTGTCCATCGAGGAGAAGCCGCGCCAGCCGAAATCGCGCTTCGCCGTCACCGGCATCTACATGTACGATCCCTCCGTCTTCGAGATCATCCGCACCCTCCGGCCCTCCGGCCGCGGCGAGCTGGAGATTACCGACGTCAACAACGCCTACCTCCGAGCCGGCGATCTGGCCTATGACACGCTGCAGGGATGGTGGACGGACGCCGGCTTGCCGGAAACCCTCTATCGCGCGACTACACTCGTGCGGGAACGGGAGTTCAAGCGTCAGCACGCCTCCCAGAGCACACAGCAGACAGCACACAGCAGACAGGGCCTCCCGGTATGAAACTGCTCGTCACCGGCGGGGCGGGGTTTATCGGGTCGAACTTCATCCGCCATTGGCTGAGCCGCCACCCGCAGGACGACATTCGCAACCTGGACCGCCTCACCTATGCCGGCAATCGGGCCAACCTCTCCGACGTGGACGGCGGCGGGCGCTATGCGCTGCTGGAAGGCGATATCTGCGACGGCCGCGCGGTGGCCGAGGCGATGGACGGCTGCGAGGCCGTCGTCCATTTCGCGGCGGAAACGCACGTGGACCGCTCCATCACCGACCCGGCCGCGTTCCTGCGGACCAATCTGGAGGGCACCGGACAGCTCTTGGCCCAGGCCCACCAGCGCAAGGTGCCGCGGTTCCTGCATGTGAGCACTGATGAGGTGTACGGGCCCGCCCCGGAGGGTGTGGCCTTCCGCGAAACGGATCCGCTGACGCCCACCAGCCCCTATGCCGCCAGCAAGGCCGGCGCGGACCTGCTGGCCCAGGCCTATTTCCGCACGTACCGCCTGCCGGTCATCGTCGCGCGGCCGACCAACAACTTCGGACCGTTCCAGTTTCCCGAGAAGCTGATCCCCTTATTCATCACCAACGCCATGGCCGATGCGGCCCTGCCGGTCTATGGCGACGGGCTGCAGCGGCGCAACTGGCTCTTCGTCGAGGACACCTGCCGCGCGCTGGAGCTGCTCCTGGAGCAGGGCGAGCCCGGCGGCGTCTACAACATCGGCACGGCGTCCGAATGCGCCAACCTGGACATGACGCATGCCATCTTGCGGGCGCTCGGCAAGCCCGAGACGCTCATCCGGCGCGTGGCGGACCGCCCCGGCCATGATCGCCGCTATGCGGTGGATTGCCGGCGGCTCCAGGCCTTGGGATGGAAGCCGCGCGCCACGTTCACAGAGGCGCTGACCGCCACGGTGCGGTGGTACCAAGCCAACCAGCCGTGGTGGCAGCCATTGAAAGAGCGATTGCGTGAAGATTCTTATCACTGGCTCGACCGGTCTGCTGGGACAAGCGCTCCTGGCGCGGTTCGCGCGTCCCGGTAACGAGGTCACCGGCGCCGCCAGGCGCCCGGCGGCGCTGCCCGGGGCTCCCGCGGACGCGGCGTATCGCGCGTGCGATCTGACCGACGAGGATGCGGTGCGGCGGCTGATCGGGGCGGCCAGGCCGGATGTGGTGCTGCATGCGCAGGCGATGTCCGACGTGGACCGCTGCGAGCAGGAGCCGCAGGACGCGGAGCGGCTCAACGTGTGGGCGCTGGAGCATGTCTGCCGGGCCGTGCAGGGCACCGGCGCGCTGCTGGTCGCGCTCAGCACCGACTACGTCTTTGACGGCGAGCAGGGGCGGCCCTACGACGAAGAGGACGTGCCGCGCCCGCTGAGCGTCTACGGCCGGACGAAGCTGGCCGGCGAAGCGGTGGCGCTGGGATACGCCGGCGGCTATGTCGCGCGCGTGAGCACGCTGTACGGGCCGGGCCGGCGGAACTTCTGCGATGCGATCGTCGAGTCCGCGCAGCGGGGCGAGCCGATTGAAGCGTTTGCGGACCAGGCGACATCGCCGACCTATACCGAGGACGCGGCGGACGCCCTGGAGGCGCTGGCCGGCGCCCTGGCGGCGCGCCGGAACGAGCGCCTGCCGCGCGTGTATCATGTGACGAATGCCGGCGGCTGCCGGCGGGTGGAATTCGCGCAGCGCATCTTGGAGCGGCTGGGGCGCCCGGCCTCGCTGCTGCGCGCCGTTCGGATGTCGGACGCCGGACGGTCGGCCCCGCGCCCGCGCTATTCGATGCTCACGAGCCGGAACCTGCCGGCGCTGATTGGAAGGGCACTGAGACCATGGGACAACGCACTGGACGCGTATCTGCAGCAACGCCGCTGGACCAGCTAACCCGGCGCTTGGAACAGAAGACCGCCCGGGTCGGCGTCATCGGCCTGGGGTACGTGGGCCTGCCGCTGGCGGTGGAGTTCGCCAAGGCGGGGTTCCAGGTCACGGGGTTGGACGTGGATGCGGGGCGCGTGGCGAACGTCAACGCCGCGCGGTCGTACATCCCGGACATCGCCGACGGGGAGCTCGCGCGGCTCATCCGCGGCGGGCGCCTGCGGGCCGCCGACACGCTGGAGGGGCTCGATGAGCTGGACGCCATCATCATCTGCGTGCCCACCCCGCTGCGCAAGACGCGGGAGCCGGACATTTCCTTCATCCTCGCCGCCGCCCACCCGATCGCGGCGTCGTTGCGCCGGGGGCAGTTGATCGTGCTGGAGAGCACGACGTACCCGGGCACGACGGACGAGGTGATCCTGCCGATGCTGCAAGCGGACGGCCTGAAGGCGGGACGGGATTTCTGCCTGGCGTTTTCCCCGGAGCGGATTGACCCGGGCAACGCCACGTACCAGACCACGACGATCCCCAAGGTGATCGGCGGGGTGACGCCCCGCTGCTTGGCCGCGGCCAGCCTGCTCTACGGGCAGGTGATCACCCGCGTGGTGCCGGTGTCGTCCACCAAGGTGGCGGAGATGGTGAAGCTGCTCGAGAACACCTTCCGCGCGGTGAACATCGGCTTGGTCAATGAGATCGCGCTGATGTGCGACACGCTCAAGCTGGACGTCTGGGAAGTGATCGAGGCGGCCGCGAGCAAGCCGTTCGGCTTCATGCCGTTTTACCCCGGCCCGGGCATCGGCGGCCATTGCATCCCCTCCGACCCGATGTACCTCGCCTGGAAGGCGCGGCTGCACGGGTTTGAGGCGCGGTTCATCGAGCTGGCGGACCAAACCAACCGCGCGATGCCGCGCCACGTCGTGGAGAAGCTGGCCGCCGCGCTGAACGAGCGCCGGCAGGCGCTGAAGGGGTCGCGCATCCTCCTCCTGGGCCTCGCCTATAAGAAAGATGTCAACGATCTGCGCGATTCGCCCGCCTTTGACGTCGCGCATGAGCTCGTCGAGCGCGGCGCGCGCCTGAGCTACCACGACCCGCACGTGCCCTCCGCGCAACTGCACGGCGGCGTGTACCGCTCCGTCCCGCTGACGGCGGCGCGGCTGAAACAGGCCGACGGGGTGGTGATCCTGACCAACCATTCCGGCGTGGATTACGGCCTGGTCCTCCGGCACGCTCCGCTCATCCTCGATACGCGCAATCAATATCGTTCGGTCCGGTCCGCCCGCCTGGTGAAGCTGTAACCGCGATGGCGCGCTATCTCGTCACCGGCGGAGCAGGGTTCATCGGCTCCCACATCGCCGAACGGCTGGTGCGCGAGGGCCATGCCGTGCGCGTGCTGGATGATCTCTCTTCCGGCCGGCTGGAGAACCTCGAGCCGGTGCGCAGCCACGTGGAATTCGTGCAGGGGGATATCCGCGACCCCGAGCCGGTGCGCCGGGCGATGCAGGGCATCGAGTACGTGATCCATGAAGCGGCGTGGCGCAGCGTGCCGAAGTCCATGAGCGACCCGGCCGGCTATACCGACGTGAATATCCTCGGCCTCGTGCGCGTGCTGGAGGCGGCGAAGGCCGCGGGCGTCCGGCGCCTGGTGCTGGCCTCGTCCAGCTCGGTCTACGGCAACACCGAGCGGCTGCCCTCGACGGAGCAGCAGCCGACCGAACCGATCTCCCCCTACGCCCTCTCCAAGCTCTGCGGCGAGCAGTTCTGCCGGCTCTTTTCCCGCAGCTTCGGGCTGGACGCGGTGAGCGTGCGGTATTTCAACGTCTTCGGCCCGCGGCAAGGGCTGGACAACGACTATGCGGTCGTGATCCCCAAATTCATCGCGTGCGTGCTGCAGGGCGAGTCCCCGCCGGTCTACGGGGACGGGCAGCAGTCGCGGGATTTCACGTTCATCGAGAACGTGGTGACCGGCACCATCCGCGCCTCGGTGGCGCCGGGGGCGGGCGGCGGGGTGTTCAACATCGCCTGCGGGGAAACCCATTCGGTGCTGGACGTGTTGCAGGCGCTCAACGCGCTCTTCGGCACCGACGTGGCGCCGACGCACCTGCCGGCCCGCGTCGGCGACGTGCGGCGCACGCGGGCCGACATCTCCCTGGCGCGGCGCGTGCTGCACTGGGAGCCGACGGTCACCTTTGCGGATGGGCTGCGCCAAACGGCGGCCTGGTTTAAAGCGAAACATGATGCCGGTACCGGTACCCTTTCTCGATCTCCCGGCTGAGTACCGCCGCTTGAAGGCGGAGATTGACGCCGCGATCCAGCGCGTGTTGGATCGCGGTCAATTTGTGTTGGGGCCGGAAGGGCAGGCACTTGAGCAGGAGATCGCCGCCTTCTGCCAGGCCGCGCACGGGGTGGGGGTGGCCTCCGGCACCGATGCGCTGGAATTGGCGCTGCGGGCGCTGGAGATCGGCCCGGGCGATGAGGTGATCACCACCGCCTTCAGCTTTATCGCGACGGCGGAAGCCATCGTCGCCGTCGGCGCGACCCCGGTGTTCGCGGACATTGACCTCGACACCTACACGCTCGACCCGGCGGCCGTGCACGCGGCCATCACCCCCCGCACCAAAGCCCTTATCCCCGTGCATCTCTACGGCCATCCCTGCCGGATGGATGAGCTGCTGGCCATTGCCCGGCAGCGCCGGCTGAAAGTGATCGAAGATTGCGCGCAGGCCTTCGGCGCGCAGATCACGGCCCGGCGCGTGGGCAGCTTCGGCGATGCCGGCTGCCTGAGCTTTTATCCGACGAAGAACCTCGGCGGCTACGGCGACGGTGGGATGGTCGTGACCCGCGATGCCGCGCTCGCGGAGCGGCTGCGCCTGCTGCGCCATCACGGAGACCGCGGCCGGTACGACCACCAGCTCATCGGCCGCAACAGCCGGCTGGATGAGCTGCAGGCGGCGATCCTGCGGGTGAAGCTGCGCCACGTGGACGCCGGGAACCAGGCGCGGCGGCGGCACGCGGGGCAGTACGCGCAGTTGCTGACCCGCGCGGGCGTGGCGGAGCTGGCACACCTACCCGGCGAATTGCCCGGCCATCATCACATATACCACCTGTATACGCTGCGCCTGGAGCAGCGGGCCCGGATCCAGCCCGCGCTGGCCGAGCAGGGCATCGTCACGGCGGTGCATTACCCGACGACGCTGCCGTCCCAGCCCGCGCTCGCGCCGTTCATCACGGCCCGCCCCGGCGGTTATCCGAACGCTGAAGCCGCCGCGCGGACCTGCCTCTCGCTTCCGCTCTACCCGGAGCTCTCCACGGACCAGCTCTCCGCCGTCGTGGACAGCCTGGCCCGCCTCCTGCGCGCATGAGTTCCCGTCTGCGCGTGCTCGCTGCGGCCTTCCTCGCTCTGATCGTCTGCGCCGTCATGTTCGCTGAGGTGTGGTGGTGGGACGGCGGCGCGCTGAAGATCCCCCTACTGGTTCAGGGGCGGGTGTTTCCCCTTCCGATCCTGTCGTGGATGAGCCTGTGGAGCTATCTCGCCTGGATCGCCCGGCAGCCGGGCGCGGAGCCGGTGCCGCGGCCGCGCCGGCTGGGCATCATCTTCGGCGCGCATTGGTGCATCCTGCTGGCCCATCTCTCCTGGTCGCTGACGCGGCACCTGCCGCCGGGCCTGTCGGCCTGGTATGTCCGGTATTGGCAGCTGGTCTGGGCTGTGGCGCTGGTGGGCGGGACGATCGGCCTGGAGGGCTGGATCGCCTCCTGCCGGCGACGGGTTCGTGATGGCGGGGTTTGTTCATTGGAGTGGGCGCCGCCGGCCGTGGCGTTCCTCGGATTGTGGGTCGTGTCCATCCTGGCCGCGCCCGGATTCGCCATCGGCGCGGCGATGGCCGGCGTCGGGCTAAGCCGCGTGGTTCCCTCATCCTTGCGGCGCGATCTTGCCGGCCGCGCGGCGGCATGGTGGCGGCGCCCCGCAGTCTTTCTCATCACGATCTTCCTGGCGGCATTGGGGCTGCGGCTGTTCTATGCGGCGCGCATCCTTTCCAGCCCGGATTTCCTCAACACCGGCTCGGATGGACCGATTTATGACGCCATCGCGTGGCAACTCGTCAGCGGGGAAGGCTCGACATCCCTGGGCAGCTTGCCGCTGTTCGCGCCCGGCTACGTGCGGTTTTTGGCGCTGGTCTATTGGCTCCTCGGGCGGAATTATGTCGCGGTCTGCGCGATCCAATCGCTCCTCGGCGCGGCGGCCTGCCTGGTGCTCTACGACGTGGCCCGGCGGTTGTTCAACGAGACCACGGCCCGGGTGGCGGCGGCGTTCGCCGCGCTCAACTTTTTGCTGGTGTTCTCCGCGGCGGCCATCGGCCATCAGGCGCTGGATCTGTTCTGGACGCTGCTGGTGGTGTGGGCGCTGGTGCGCTACGCCGAGTCGCCCCGGCGCGTGGGCCGGTGGATGCTGGGCATCGGGATGCTGCTCGGGTGGGCGGCCGCCACGCGGGAAGGGAACATTGCCTTCTGGGGCGCGGCGGTGCTGTGGATCGTGCTGGGGATGCGGCTGATCGTGGGGTGGCGCACCGCGCTCCGGCACGCCGCGCTGCTGTCGTGCGGGTTCCTGCTGGTGTTGTTTCCGTTCGTGCACGGCGCCGGGTCGGGGATTCACGCGCGCATCAATGACCAGTGGTTTGCCTACCCGTACACGACGCCGCACCTGAAGTTTTGGTGGAACCCCTGGCGCGACCCGGCGGCGGCCTGGGAGCTGCTCCAGACGCACCCCGTCCTGGTCATCGGCCGGATTGTGAAGGCGATGGCGGCCAACGCCTCGGCGATGCTGCTGGACCAGGGCTATGGATCGTTCGACCTGTTGTTCCTGGTGCGGCGCAGCGTCTATTCCGCCGGGTTGTGGGCGTATGCGTACGGCGCGGCGCTGGCGGGCCTGGTGGTGATGGGCCGGGAGATGCTGCGCCGTCCGCAGGCGCGTCTGGGATGGTGGCTCATCATCACCGTGGTGGCGTCGCGGCTCGTGGTGCACCTCCTTCTGGAATCAGCCTACCGGCACCGCGCTCCGCTCGAACCCTACCTCATCCTCATCGCCTCCGCCGGCCTGGTGCGCCTGCTGCGTCCCCGCGTTTTTCGTTGACAGGACAGGCGAATTCAGGGAAGATGTTCACCACTTGAACATCTTCAAATTCCACCAGCATTGAGCGGAACTCCAGGGGTGTAACTCACGTGTTGCGTTCATACTGTGAACAATTGAGGGTGCGCACGCTGATGGGATCGTATGCCCCGGGCCAGTGAGAGCTCACCCCAGCTCAAACCCAGCGCGTACCGGGACATGCATCTGCTCGACGCCCTCGAGCAGCGTCCCGATGTGACCCAGCGCGACCTCTCCGTCCAAATCGGCGCGGCGCTGGGGCTGACCAACCTGATGCTGCGCCGGCTGGCGAAGAAAGGCTACATCAAAATCACCGGCACCAAGCGCAGCCGGATCCGCTACCTCATCACCCCCAAAGGCTTGCTCGAGAAAACCCGCCTCACCTACGAATTCATCCAGCATTCGCTGACGCTCTACAGCGGCGTGCGCCGCTTCCTCCGCCAGCGGTTGTCGGCCCTGGCCAAATCCGGCTCGCGCACCGTCTTATTGTGCGGCACGGATGAAATGGCCGAGATCGCGCTGTTGACGGTGCGCGAGCTCGGCTTGGAGATCGCCGGGGTGACCGAGCTTTCGCCGTCGAGCGCATGGTTCTTCGGCTATCCGGTGCTGTCCCTGGACGCCATCCACTCGCTCGCGTATGACCAGATCGTCGTCTCCGCCCTGCCGGGCCAGGAGGCGGTGGTCAGGCGCTTGCAAGAGGCCGGGGTGCCGCCGGAGCGCATCATCAGTTTTCCCAGGCCGGCCGTCGTGCAGGTGGCGCCGATCTGCGAGGCCGCCTCCGCCCGTGCCGCCTCCGACTCGCCGGGCCTCTCGGCGCCGGCCCCTGAGGCCACCGACGTGATCATCTTGTGCGGCGGGCGTGGCACGCGGCTGGGCACGCTGACGACCGCCACGCCCAAGCCGCTCTTGCCCGTCGGGGAAAGCCCCTTCCTGCTGCACCTGCTTCGCCGCCTGCAGCAGGAAGGCTTCAGCCGGTTCATCTTGGCCACCCAGTACCTCTCCGAGCAATTCCAAGCCTTCATCGCCGATGCAGCCGCCGCGATCCCGAACCTTGAGCTGGTCGTGGAGCCGGAGCCGTTGGGCACCGGCGGGGCGCTGCGCTACGCGGCGGAACGGGTGCGCTCCGGCACGTTCGTCGCGCTCAACGGCGATACGTGGGTGACCCAGCCGATCCTGCCGGTGCTGCAGCAGCACAGCCGGGAAGCGCGGGAAGGCACCCTCGTGGCGGTGCGCGCTTCCCACGTGGAAGGGCGCGCGCTCAACAAAGGCGTGTGGGACGTGGGGCCGCAAGGCGAGGTGCGGGGGTTCCGCACCCAGGCCGAGGTGCCGGACGGCTGGGTGAACGCCGGCCTCTACGTGTTGAGCCGGGAGCTGGTGCTGTCCTGGCCCATGGGGGCCTACAGCCTGGAAGCGAATTTGCAGACGTTGCTCAGCCACCGGCGCGCCCGCGTGTTCTGCTCCGAGGCGCGGCTGCTGGACATCGGCACGCCGGAATGCTACGCCGAGGCGGCCCGCACCCTGGGCGCCCAGGCGGAGCCGCTCGCGCACGTCGAGAGCCGCTAACGATGCCACTCGCAGGAGGAGCCATGCCCACAGAGACAGCGTCGGCGCGAAGCGCGTTCCGGGTGACGTTCGGCCACATCGAGATCGGCCCGGCCGGGCGGCGGCGGATTGACGAGACGCTGAACCGCAACTGGGTGTCCGAGGGGCCGAACGTGCAGGAATTGGAGCGCCGGTTTGCGCAGCAGTTCGGCTACCGCCATGCCGTGGCCGTCAGCTCCGGCACGGACGCGGGGTTGGTGGCGATGTCAACGCTGCTGGACCGCGGCGCCGCGCGCGGGGATGAGGTCATCACCCCGGCGCTGTCGTTCGTCGCGTCCGCCAACTGCATCGTCGCCGCCGGACTGACGCCGACCTTCGTGGACGTGGAGCTGGAGACGCTCAACATCAACCCGGAGCTGATCGAGGCGGCGATCACGCCGCGCACGCGCGCGATCCAGGTGGTGCACACGATGGGCAAGCCGTGCGCGATGGACCGGATCACGGAGATTGCCCGGCGGCACAAGCTGATGGTGCTGGAAGACGCCTGCGAGGCGCACGGCGCGACGCTCCGCGGGCGGGTGGTCGGCTCATTCGGGTCGCTGGGGATGTTCAGCTTTTACGCGGCCCACATGATTTGCAGCGGGGAAGGCGGCATGATCGTGACGCAGGACGGCGAGCTGGCGGATCTGTGCCGCTCGATCCGCAGCCACGGGCGGCGGGGCGGGCAGCTCTACTTCCACTTCGACCGCGTGGGCTACAACTCCAAAATGAACGACCTGGAAGCCGCCATCGGCCTGGAAGGGCTGGAGCAGTTCGAGCAGACATTCACCACCCGGCGCCGGTATTTGACGCGCCTGTGGGAATTGCTGGCACCCTTCGAGGACCGGCTGCTTCTCTACCGCGACGGGCCGGGGGAGGTCATCTGCCCGCACGCGGTGCCGCTGGTGCTGCGCGACCCGAACGCCTCGATGGAGCCCCTGTACCGGCACCTGGAAGCGCAGGGCATCCAGTGCAAGACGCTCTTCGGCTCGCTGCCTACCCAGCACCGGGTCTTCAGTTTCCTGGGACACCGGCTCGGGCAATTCCCGGTGGCGGAGCGGATCGGGCGGACCGGCCTGCATTTCGGCGTGCACCAATACTTGACCGAGGACGATCTGGACTTCATCGCCCAGGCCGTCCAGTCGCATTTCCGAGGCGCATAAGCTCGCCCATGCCTGCGACCCTGGCATCCTCCCGCAAGCGTTCCAGCGCGCCGGCGCGCCGTGCCGGCGGCCGGACCGCGGCCGCGCCCCGCGCCACGCTGCGGATCGCCGTCGTCGGCGGGGCGGGGCACGTGGGGCTGCCGCTCTCGCTCGTGCTGGCGACACACGGGTTTCCCGTGACGATCATTGACCATGACCGGCGCAAGATCGAGGCGCTGAAGCAGAAGCGCCTGCCGTTCCTCGAAGAGGGCGCGCAGCCGCTGTTGGATGCGTTGGCCGCCCCGGCTTTGGCGTTCAGCTCGTCGCACCAGGACGTGGCGACGGCCGATGTCATCATCCTCACCGTGGGCACCCCGCTGGACGATCACCTGAACCCCGACCTCACGCAGGTCTACGGCGCCATCGAGCAGATCCGCCCGTCGCTGCGCGACGGCCAGGTGCTCGTGCTGCGCAGCACGCTGTTTCCCGGGACGTCCGAGAAAATTCAAGAACGGCTGCGCGCGCTGGGCCTGAAGGTGGGGGTGAGCTTCTGCCCGGAGCGGATCGCCCAGGGGAAGGCCATCAAAGAATTGGGCGAGCTGCCGCAGCTGATCTCCGCCAGCGACGCGCGCACCCTGGCGATCGTCCGCCGCGTGTTTTCCGCCTTCAACCGGGAAGTGATCGAGCTGGGGATGGTGGAAGCGGAGCTGGCCAAGCTGTTCACCAACGCGTGGCGCTACATCAAGTTCGCCGTGGCCAACCAGTTTTACATGACGGCCACGGAGAAGGGGCTGGACTTCTACCGGATCCGGGATGCCATGATGCGCCGCTACGAGCGCGTGGCGGATTTTCCCGCCGCCGGCTTCGCGGCCGGCCCCTGCCTGCTGAAGGACACGATGCAGTTGGCCGCGTATAACCGCCAGCACTTCGCGGTGGGCCATGCCGCGATGCTCCTCAACGAGACGCTGCCGGACTTCCTGGTCGAGCAGGTCAAGCGGCGCCGCGCGCTCTCCGGCGCCCGGGTGGGCATCCTGGGCATGGCGTTCAAAGCGGACAACGACGACCATCGCGAGTCGCTGGCCTACAAGCTGCGCAAGCTGCTGGAGTATGAAGGCGCGACGGTGCTGTGCAGCGATCCGTACATCGCCGACCCGTCCTTCGTGCCGGCGGCGCAGGCGCTGCGGTGCGACGTCGTGTTCATCGGCTGCCCGCACACCGCCTACCGGCAGCTCTCCTTCGAGGGAAGAGACGTGGTGGATTGCTGGGGCCTGACGCGCCAGGGACGCGCCGCATGAGCGACGCCCGCACGCGCGCCGACTGCCGCTATTGCGGCTCGACACGCCTGGCGGCGTTCCTGTCGCTGGGGCAGCACCCGCCCTCCAACAGTTTTCTGCGGGTGGAGCAGGTGGCGTCCGAGCGGCGCTATCCCCTGGACGTCTACGTGTGCCAGGACTGTTGGCTGACGCAGCTGCTGGACGTCGTGCCGCCGGAGCTCATCTTCGACGACTACGTCTACCTGGCGTCCAGTTCCAAGGCGCTCAAGACGCACTACGCCACGCTGGCCGCGCACGCGACCGAGCGCTTCGCGCTGCGCGCGGGCGACGTGGTGGCGGACATCGGCTGCAACGACGGCATCCTGCTGCACGGCTACGCGCTGCCGGGCCTGGTGCGGGTCGGGGTGGAGCCGTCCAAGGTCGCGCAGCATGCCGTCGCGTCCGGCCTGGACGTGGTGAACGCCTTCTTCAGCCCGGAGGCGGCGCAGCAGATCGTCGGCCGCTTCGGCGCCGCGAAGGTCGTCACCGCGACGAACGTCTTCGCCCACGTGGACGACATCGGGCGCTTCACCGACGGCCTGCCCCCACTGCTCGCGCCGGAGGGCGTGTGCATCGTGGAAGCGCCCTACCTGATCGACCTGATCGACCAGACCTTGTTCGACACCATCTATCACGAGCACCTCTGCTACCTGAGCCTGACGCCCATGGCGCCGTTCCTGGCCCGGCACGGGCTGGACGTCTTCGACGTGGTCCGGGTGCCCTTCGGCGCGTCCGGCCCGGCGATCCGCGTCTTCATGCAGCGGCGCGGCGGGCCGTGGCCGGTCGAGCCGTCCGTGGCCGGCATGCTGAAGGACGAAGCGGCGTGGGGCGTGTCGCGCCTGGAGCGCTACCAGGATTACGCCCGCCAGGTGGAAGCGGTGAAAACCAAAACGCTGGAGCTGCTCCACGCGCTGCGGCGCAGCGGCAAGCGGGTCGGCGGCTACGGGGCGCCGGCGAAAGGGAACACCTTGCTGAACTACTTGGGCGCGACGCGGGAGCTGATCGAGTGCATCGCCGAGACGAACCCCTTGAAGCAGCGGACGCTGACCCCCGGCTCGCACATCCCGGTGGTCAGCGAGGAGGAGTTCCTGGAGCGCATGCCCGAGTGCGCGCTGCTGCTGAGCTGGAACTACCTGGACTTCTTTTTGAAGCAGAGCGAGTACATCCGGCGGGGCGGCAGATTCCTGGTGCCGCTGCCCGCGCCCCGGATGGTGCCGTGAGGAGCGCATGACGATCTCCGGAATCTCCGCGCCGGCGGCTGCGCAGGGCCGCGATCAGGACCGCGCCGCCGCCTCGGCGGTGGCGCCGGTCGTGTCCGTCGTGGTGCCGGTGTACCGCGAAGGGGAGCACGTGCTGCCGACCTTGCAGGCCATCGCCGAGCATGTGCCCGCCCCGCATGAGGTGCTGGTGATCTACGACGTGGATGACGATTCGACCCTGCCCGTGGTGCGGCGGCTCGCGCAGACGCGCCCCCACGTGCGCGCGGTGAAGAACCGGGTGGCGCGCGGCCCCTCGGGCGCGCTGCGCACCGGGTTCGAGGAGGCCACGGCTCCCGCCGTGCTCGTGGTGATGGGCGACGGCTCCGACGATTTGGCCGAGGTGAGCGCCTGGCTGCGCTGGATGTCGGAGGGGGTGGATATCGTCGTGCCCTCCCGGTACTGCCAGGGCGGCGAACAGCTCTTGGCGGGGACCATCCTGATCAAGGCCTGGGTGCCGTGGCTGGCCGGCTGGCTGCTGCACCGGCTGGCCGGGCTGCCCTATGACCCGACGAACAGCTTCAAGCTCTATTCAGGCCGGATGCTCAAGGCGCTGCGGCTGCGCAGCACCCAGAGCTTCAGCGTGACGCTGGAAATCGTCGCCAAGGCGCACGTGCTGGGCTACGAGATGCGGGAGATCCCCACCGTCTGGCGGGACCGCCGGCATGGGACGAGCCGTTTCAGGCTTGGCCGCGCGATCGTGACGTACCTGCCGTGGTTCGGGGTGGCACTGCTGCGCAACCGCGTGGCGCGCGTCCCGGCCCGTTGGCTGGCGCGCTGGTGCGGCGCGCCGCGCGCGATGAGGGGGGAGGCCGGCGGTGGCCCTTGAGACGGACTACCTGATTCTGGGCGGCACCGGGCTGATCGGCTCGGCCCTCTGCCGCCACCTGGAGCGGCGGCGGGCGGCGTTCCGCGCCGTCAACTCCGCGACCTACGCGGAGGCGGCGGGCGCTGCGGCGCGCGTGGTGGTCAACTGCAACGGGAATACCTTCCGCTACCGCGCACACCAGGACCCGGTGTGGGATTTCGACAAGAGCGTGGCCAGCGTGGCGCGCTCGCTGCAGGACATCCGCGCGGAGCTGTACGTCTATCTGTCCACGGTGGACGTCTATTCGAACCGGCAGAACCCGGCGCAGAATCACGAGGACGCGGTGATCGATCCGGCGCAACTGGACGTCTACGGGTTTCATAAGTGGGTGGCGGAGCGGCTGGTGGAGCGCTTCGCCTCGCGGTGGGCGATCCTGCGCCTCGGGACAGTGGTGGGGCCGGGGCTGCGCAAGGGGCCGATCTTCGACCTGATGCGCGGCGAGCCGCTGCACATGTCCCTGGACTCCGAGCTGACGCTGATTGACACGGCGACCATCGCCGACACGCTGGACGCCGTGACGGCCTCGCGGCCTGACCGCGAGATCTTCAACGTCACCGGCATCGGCGGCGTGCGGCTGGGCGACCTGGCCGGATTGCTGCCCGTCCCGCCGCGGCTGGCGCCCGGCGCGGAGGCCGTGACCTACCGCTATGACGTGAGCGCCGCCAAGGTGTCCTCGTTGCGGCCCATGCCGGCGTCGGCGCAGGTGGCGCGGCGGTTTCTGGATGCCGCCGCGATCGCGGACCGCTCCGGCGAGGGGGTCTCTTGCCGGGCCGGGGAGACGGCGCGATGACGGTGGTGATCACCGGCGGAGCGGGCTTCATCGGCTATCACCTCGCGCGCCTCCACGCGCAGCGGGGCGACCGCGTCATCGTGCTGGATAATCTGGCCAAGCTCGACGGCCGCCAGGATGAGGCGCTGGACGCCTTGAGCCGGCAGCCGGGGGTGTCGATCCACCCGTGCAACTTGACGGAGCCGGTTCCGCTGGGCGAGCTGGTCCCGCCTTCGGTGGACGTGGTGTATCACCTGGCGGCGATCAACGGCACGCAGCTCTTTTACGACCGCCCGTACGACGTGGCCCGGACCAACGTGATGGTGACGGTGCAATTGCTCGACGCCATCCAGCGCAGCGCGATCCGGGTGGGACGGCTGCTCTACAGCTCCACCTCGGAAGTGTACGCCGGGGCGGACGCGATCGGGGTCCTGCGGCTGCCGACGGATGAGCGCGTGCCCGTGGTGTTCCCGCAGCCGACCCCGACGCGGTTTTCCTACGGCACGAGCAAGTTCATGGGTGAGGTGCTCTGCGAGCAGTTCGGCCGGACGCACCAGGTTCCATGGACGGTGGTGCGATACCACAATATCTACGGCCCGCGGATGGGATCGCGGCACGTGATTCCGGAATTCATCGCCCGGGTGCACGCGCGCGAGCACCCGTTCTCGATTTACGGCGGAGAAGAAACCCGCGCCTTCTGCTACGTGGACGACGCGGTGGAAGCCACGCGGGCCGCGGCGGCATCGCCCTCGTGCGCCGGCGAGATCGTGCACATCGGCAACAGCCGCGAGGAGCTGACGATGCGGGAGCTGGCCCGGCGGGTGATGCGCGCCATGGGCGAGGAGCTGGAAATCGTGGAGCGGGGGCGGCGGCAGGATTCGGTGGCGCGCCGCTGCCCGGATACGAGCAAGCTGACGCGCTTGACCGGATGCGAAGCCCAGGTGGACTTGGACCAGGGATTGGCGAAGACCTTGGAGTGGTACATGGCCCGGACGGGGGCGCGATGAGCGCGATCACCCGGCACCGGTGGTTGCTCCGCGCCGCCCTGGGGCTGCTTGTGGCCTATTCGCTGGTCCACTTTCTCAAGAGCGGCGTCCTGGATGCCATGGGATCAGGCGGCGGGGATTTCCGCTCGGCGTTCCCCGGGCCGCTCATCTTCGATGCTGCGAAGCGCTGGCCCTGGCTGAGCAAGGAATGGCTGGTCCCCTGGTTCGTGCAATCCACGGACATTTGGAACTACGGGCCGGTGCTGCATTTCCTGACGGTGCCGCTGATGCTCGCTCCGACCAAGCAGCACGCGATGGTCGTGGTGCTGTGGATCGATTATGCGCTGGCGGCGGCGGCGTTCGCGCTGTGGGTCCGGCTGCTGCTGGGCCCGCGCCCCAGGCCGGCGGCGTGGCTGCTGCTGGCCTGCGTGTGGCTGAACTATTTTCCCTTCGTGGAAACGCTCGCCGGCCGGGAGATCGAGGTGCTGGAGCTCTGCCTCATCACCGCCTCGCTGTGGGCGTTGCGGCGCGGCCGGGAAGGGCTGGCCGGGGCGGCGATCGGTATCGCGGCCATGACGAAATTCCTGCCGGCGATCTTGGTGCCGTACCTGTTTCTGAAGGGGTTCCGCAAAGCGGGCTGGACCGCGCTGGCCGTGCTGCTGGCGCTCGCCGGGCTGGGGCAATGGCTGCTCGGGTTTGAGAATTCGCTGACCATGCGCGTCGTCATCGGCGGGTTCCAAGCCGAATGGGTGCCCACCTCCTATTCCAACCAGGCCCTCTCCGGCATTCTCTACAAGATGTTTACCGTCTTCAATCCGGACCTCACCAATCCGCCGGTGCAATTGGGGGCGGTCTTGTGGCCGGTCGGCCTCGCGCTGCGCGGGACGGTCTTCCTGGCCGGGTGGTGGTGGCTGTGGCGCGCGCGCCGCAGCCCGCTGCTGGACATGGAAATGGCGTTCCTCCTGCTGTTGGTGGTGATCACAGCACCGCACGCCCATACGTACTACCTGGTGTTTGCGCTGCCGGCCCTGTCGGTCGGCGTGGCCGCGTGGCTGCGCGATCCCAACGCGCTGGGCCGGATGACGAAAGCCGCCCTCGTGGCCGCGGTGCTGTTGTCCGGATTTATCGTGCCGATGAGCATTTGGGGGCGGCTGATGGGATATCCAAACGTGATCGCGGCGCGGGTGCTGCAGGGCTGGTCGCTGCCGGGGTTCGGCGCGATTTTGGCCATGCTGGTGTTGGTGGACGCGCATCGGCGGGCTTCCTCGGCCGGCCGGCCGGAGCCGGTCCTGCCGCAGGCCACCGACGCCGCTGAGCCGGCCGCGGCCGGGGCGGGACGATGACCCTGCCCAGCGCGGTGCAGCCGGCCCGCCGGACGCCGGACCTGACGGAAGCGCTCGAGCTGTACTCCAGGATGCTGCTGATCCGGCGCGCTGAAGAGGCCATTTGCGCGGAATATCACCACGATGAGATGAAAACGCCGGTGCACCTGGGGATCGGCGAAGAAGCGATTCCGGTGGGCGTGTGCTCCTGCCTGCCGCCCGGGGCCAAGACCTTCGGCACCTACCGCAACCACGCGCTCTATTTGACGGTCACGGGCGGAGACACCGACGGGTTTTTCGGCGAACTGTACGGCAAAATCACCGGGGCCGGGAAGGGCAAGGCCGGTTCGATGCACCTGGCGTCGCCCGCGCACGGCTTGGTGGCCACCTCGGCGGTCGTGGCCAGCACGATCCCGGTGGCGGTGGGCGCGGCCTTCGCCGAATCGTATCGAAACACCGGCGGGTTGACGGCCGTGTTCTTCGGCGACGGCGCCGTGGAAGAAGGCGTCTTCTGGGAAAGCCTGAACTTCGCCTGCCTCCACCGGCTGCGCGTCCTGTTCGTGTGCGAGGACAACGGGCTGGCGATCCACACGGCGACGGCGCAGCGCCAAGGCTTCCGCTCCATCCCCGAAGCGGTGAACGGCTTCACGTGCCACGTCGCCAGCGGCGACGGCAGCGACGTGACCGAGGTGCAGGCCCTCACGCGCTCGGTCCTCAGCGCGATGGCCCAGGACCCCGGCCCGGGCTTGCTGCACCTGACCTATTTCCGGTTTCTCGAGCACGTGGGCAACCGCGAGGACTTCGACGCGGGCTATCGCAGCGCCCCCGACGCGGACACGCGCGAGCGCCTGGATCCGCTGCGCCGTGTCGAGCGCGCGTTGCGGGAGCAGGGCTGCCCCCCGGAGGCGCTGAAGGCGGCGGCCGAGGCGGTGGAGGCCAAGATTTCCCGCAGCATCGCCGCGGCGCAAGCCGCGCCGTTTCCGCCGCCGGAGGAACTCTTGCGCGACGTCTTCGCGGGCGGGGAGCCGCGCGCATGAGCCGGCTCGTGACCTACCGGCGGGCCCTGACCTGGGCCATGGAAGAGGAGATGGCCGCGGACCCGAACGTCTTCGTCTTCGGGCTGGACGTGCCGGACCACAAGCGCATCTTCGGCAGCACGCAGGGCCTCGTGGAGCGCTTCGGGGCGTCGCGCTGCTTCGGCACGCCGCTCTCCGAAGAGGCGATGACCGGGGTCGCGCTCGGGGCCGCGTTGTCCGGGCTGCGGCCGATCCACGTGCACATCCGCGCCGACTTCACGCTCTTGGCGATGAACCAGATCGTCAACATGGTCTCCAACCTGCGCTACATGACCGGCGGCCGGCTCCAGGTGCCCCTGGTGATCCGCGCGATCATCGGGCGGGGCTGGGGGCAGTCCGCGCAGCACAGCAAATCGTTGCACGGCGTCTTCGGCCATATTCCCGGACTGAAGGTGGTGATGCCGACCACCGCGCAGGATGCCTACAGCCTGCTGCGCACGGCGATCCGCGAGGACAACCCGGTGCTGGTCTTGGAGCACCGCTGGCTGTATGACGTGCCAGGCGAGGTGGATGAGCGGCTGCAGGTGCCCTTGGGCGAGCCGGCGGTGCGCCGGATCGGGCGCGACGCCACGGTGGTCGCCACCTCCTGGATGACGATTGAAGCGTTGAAAGCGGCCGAGGTGCTGGCCAAGCGGGGGATCGAGCTGGAGGTGGTGGATGCGCGCAGCATCGCCCCGCTGGGCATCGAGCCCATCGCGGCCTCGGTCGCCAAGACCGGGCGGTGCGTCGTGGCCGACTACGACTGGACGTTCTGCGGCTTCAGCGCGGAGCTGGCCGCGCAGTTGCATGCGCGGTGTTTCGGGGCCCTGAAGGCGCCGGTGGAGCGGCTGGGGTTTGCGCACGTGCCGTGCCCGACGACGCGGCCGCTGGAGAACCTCTTTTATCCCTCGGCGGTGAGCATCATCCGCAGCGTGGAGCGGCTGCTGGACCTGGAGCCGACCGACCTGAGCGGCGAATCGTTTTACAGCTACGAGCAGCGGTTCAAGGGGCCGTTTTGAGCGCGATGAGCGAATCGGAGCTGAACGTATTGGACCCGGTGCTGGAAACCGCGCCGCCGGCTCGCCGCGCGGCTCGCGGATGGGGGCGGCTGCGCGCGCTGGGCGCGGCGCTGCGCCCGGCGCAGTGGGTGAAAAATCTCTTTGTCCTGACCCCGCTCTTTTTCTCGCAGGGGCTGCGGGATCCGGGCAGCGTCTGGCGCGCGGCGGCGGCCACCGGGCTGTTCTGCCTGATGAGCAGCTCGATCTACCTGCTCAACGACCTGCGCGACCGGGAGACGGACCGGCGGCATCCGCACAAGCGGCTGCGGCCGCTGGCCTCCGGCGCGCTGTCGGGGTGGGAGGCGCAGTTGGCGCTGGCCGGGCTGCTGGCGGTGTCCATGGCCGCGGCCTGGACCTTCAGCCCGGCGCTCGCGACGGTCTTGGCGGTCTATTGGGTGTTGAACCTGGCGTATTCGATCCGCTTGAAGCACGTCGTGATCCTGGACGTGTTCACGATCGCGGCCGGCTACCTGCTGCGCGTGGTTGGCGGGGCTGTGGTGATCGGGGTGGCAATGAGCAGTTGGCTCCTGATCTGCACCACGCTGCTGGCGCTCTTCATCGGCTTGTGCAAGCGGCGCCACGAGCAGGTGTTTCTCGAGGGCGGCGCGGAGGGCCACCGGCAGGTGCTGGCGGAGTACCCGCTGGCGTTTCTCGACATGATGATCGGCGCGCTGACCGCCGCCGCCCTCGTCAGCTACACGCTCTACGCCGCCAGCGAAGAAATGGCGCGCAAGGCCGGCTCCAGCTCCGGGATGCTGCTGACCGTGCCGTTCGTCCTCTATGGATTTTTCCGCTACCTGTACTTGGTGTATCGAAAGGAAGAAGGCGGCGATCCCACGCAAAGCGTGCTGACCGACCGGCCGATGCTGGTGAACCTGGTGCTGTGGGCCGCGGCCGCGGCGGCGGTGCTCTACCAGGGAGGCCGCCCGTAATGCCCATCGAGGCGCGCTACATCGCCGGACACACCGGGCTGCTGGGACAGGCGCTGCTGCGGGCCTGGGAGGGCCGGCCGGATCTGCGGCTTGTGACGGCGACCCGGCAGGAGCTGGACCTGACCGACGCGCGCGCGGTGGAGCGGTTTCTCGCGGCGGCGCGGCCGGACACGGTCATCCTGGCGGCCGGCCGGGTCGGGGGCATTGCCGCGAACCAGGCGCAGCCGGCGCAGTTCATCCACGACAACCTGATGATCGAAGCGAACCTCATTCACGGCGCCTGGAAAGCCGGGGTCGCGCGCCTGCTGAATTTCGGCAGCGGCTGCATGTATCCGACAGCGTGCCCGCAGCCGATGCGGCCGGAGCAGCTCATGACCGGGCCGGTGGAGCCGACGAGCGAGCCGTATGCCATGGCGAAGCTGGCCGGGCTGTCGCTGTGCGCCGCGTACAACCGGCAATACGGCACGCGGTTCATCAGCGCGATTCCATGCACGCTATACGGGCCCGGCGACCATTTCGAGGGGCCCGATGCGCACGTCCTCTCGGCGCTGATCGCCAAGTTCCATGAGGCAAAGGCCGCGCGCCGGCCGTCCGTGACGCTGTGGGGCAGCGGCAACGCGCGGCGGGAGTTTTTGCACGTGGACGATATGGCCTCGGCCTGCGAGACGTTGTTGAGCCGGGCAGAGGGCGCGGAGCCGATCAATGTCGGCTCCGGAACGTCGCAGACCATCCGCGAGCTGGCGGAGCTGATCCGCGGGGTGGTGGGATATGAGGGCGGGATCGGCTGGGATGCGTCGCGGCCGGACGGCGCGCCGGACAAGCGGCTGGACTCCTCGGCGATCCGGGCGCTGGGCTGGGCGCCCCGCACGGAGCTGCGCGAGGGGATCGAGCGGACGTATGCGTGGTTTCGTGAGCATCAGGCACGGCGATCATCGGAGGTGGCATGCGTATCTTCATAACGGGCGGGGCCGGCTATCTCGGCTCCGTCATCGTGCCGGCGTTCCTGGCGGCCGGGCATGAGGTCACGGTGCTGGACGCCTTTCTCTACCAGCAAAACTCGCTACTGGACTGCTGCCATGACCCGAAGCTGACCATCGTGCGCGGCGACGCGCGGGACCGCGCGCTGGTGGAGCGCTGCCTGAAGACGGCGGACATCATCCTGCCGCTGGCCTGCTTGACCGGCGCCCCGTTGTGCGACCGGCACCCGCAGGAGGCGCGCAGCGTGAACCTGGAGGCGGTCCAGCTGGTGCTGGAGCTGCGCAGCCGCTCGCAGCGGGTGCTGTTCCCGACGACGAACAGCGGCTACGGCGTGGGGCAGGAGGGCATCCACTGCACCGAGGAGACCCCGCTGAAGCCCATCTCCCTGTACGGCCGCCTGAAAGTGGACGCGGAGCAGCGCGTCCTCGAGGCAGGCAACAGCCTGACGTTCCGCCTGGCGACCGCCTTCGGCGTGAGCCCGCGGATGCGGCTGGACCTGCTGGTCAACGATTTCGTGTACCGCGCGGTGACGGACGGCTTCATCGTGCTGTTCCAAGCGCACTTCAAGCGCAACTACATCCATGTGCGGGACGTGGCGCGGGCGTTCCTGCACGGCCTGGCCCATTTCGAGGCGATGCAGGGCCAGCCGTACAACGTGGGGTTGAGCGACGCCAACCTGTCCAAGCGGGAATTGTGCGACGAGATCAAGAAACAGTGGCCCAAGTTCTCCATCGCGGAGGCGGAGATCGGCCAGGACCCGGACCAGCGCAACTACATCGTCAGCAACGCCAAGATCGAACGCACCGGGTTCAAGCCGGCCGTGTCGTTGCAGGCGGGCATCGCCGAGTTGATCAAGGGGTACCAGGTCATCCGCCGGTCAGGGTATGCCAATGTCTAGCACCCACCAGGAGACAGAAGAGTGATGTCAAACAGACCACTGGATATCGTGCTGGTGAATCCGGGAGACCGGCTGCGGACGTACCAATCGCTGGGGGAGTCGCTCTCCGCGATCGAGCCGCCGGTATGGGCCGGGCTGATGGCCGCCTTCCTGAGCCGCAAAGGCTACGGGGTGGCGATCCTCGACACCGAAGCGGACAGCTTAAGCGCCGAGGACGCCGCGAAACGGATCGAAGCGATGCGGCCCCGCCTGGTCGCCGTCGTGGTCTACGGCCACCAACCCTCGGCCTCCACGCAGAACATGACCGCGGCCGGGGCGATCTGCACCGCCGTCAAGCGGCGCTGGCCCGAGGCCAAGGTGCTGATGGTGGGCGGCCATGTGGCCGCACTCCCCGAGCGCACGCTGGAGGAAGAGGACGTGGATTTCGTCGCCGGCGGCGAAGGGCTCTACACGATGGCCGAGCTGCTGGAGGCGCTGAAGTCCTCCTCGCCCGCGCTGAATCGCGTGCGCGGGCTGTGGTACCGGGAGGACGGCGCGATCCGCTCCACCGAGCCGGCTCCGCTGCTCCAGGATTTGAACGGCGAGATGCCGATGATCGCGTGGGACCTTCTGCCGATGGGAAAGTACCGCGCGCACAATTGGCATACCCTTGACGGCCTGAAGCGCCAGCCGTATGCCGCCGTCTACACGACGCTGGGCTGTCCGTACCACTGCAGCTTCTGCTGCATCCAGGCGCCCTTCAAAAGCGGCGAGGGGGTGCTGGGCTATAAATCCGGCGTGAACAGCTACCGCTTCTGGAGCGTGGAGCACGTCGTGAACCAGCTCGGGTTGCTCGTCGAGCGCTACGGGGTGCGCAACGTGAAGATCGCGGATGAAATGTTCGTGCTGCACCCCAAGCACGTGCTGGGCATCTGCGACGGGATCATCGAGCGCGGCTACGACCTCAACATCTGGGCCTACGCGCGCGTGGACACGGTGCGCGACGGGATGCTCGACAAGCTCAAGCGCGCCGGCGTCAACTGGCTGGCCTTCGGCATCGAGGCGGCCAACGCGCGGGTGCGCCAGGACGTGCAGAAGGGCTTCGACCAGGACGACGTCTACCGCACGATCACGAAAGTCCGCGAGGCCGGCATCCACATCATCGGCAATTACATCTTCGGCCTGCCGGAAGACGACCTGCGGACCATGCAGGAGACGCTGGACATGGCCCTGGAGCTCAACTGCGAGTTCGCGAACTTTTACTCGACGATGGCGTACCCCGGCTCGCCGCTCTACCGCGACGCGCTGGCGCAGGGCTGGGCGCTGCCCTCGTCCTGGGCCGGCTACTCGCAGCACGCGGAGGACACCCTGCCGCTGCCCACGAAGCACCTGACGGCGGGCGAGGTGCTGCGGTTCCGGGACGAGGCGTTCCAAACCTATTTCCGCGCCCCCCGGTACTTGGAGATGGTGGAGCGGAAGTTCGGCGCGGCGACCGCGGCGCACATCAAGGACATGGCAGCACATAAACTCAAGCGGCAATACGCCGCAGAGCCTTCCTTGCAGACAGCACACAGCAGACAGCAGACAGAGGAAGCGCCGTCATGAAATGCCTGTGGATTGTTGGCTGTGTGCTGTGTGCTGTGTGCTGTGTGCCGGTTTACTGTGTGCTGTGTGCTTCAAATGGTGGTGGCGCAGTATGATCATCAGCCGCACGCCGTTCCGCGTCTCGTTCTTCGGCGGGGGGACCGACTACCCCGTGTGGTACCGCGAGCACGGCGGGGCGGTGCTGGCCACCACCATCAACAAGTACTGCTACCTCTCCTGCCGGTGGCTGCCGCCGTTCTTCGGGCACACCAGCCGCATTGTCTGGTCACGCATCGAGCAGGTGACCGACCACGACGCGATCCAGCACCCCTCGGTGCGGGCCACGCTGAAATTCCTGCGCATCGGGCAGGGCGTGGAAGTGCACCACGTGGGCGACTTGCCGGCGCGCACCGGGCTGGGCTCCAGCTCCTCGTTCACCGTCGGGCTGCTGCACGCGCTCTACGGCTTGAAAGGGCAGATGCCCAGCAAGCCGCAATTGGCGCGCGAGGCGATCCACGTGGAGCAGGAGCTGCTCAAAGAGCACGTCGGCTGCCAGGACCAGGTGGTCACCGCCTACGGCGGGCTTAACCGCATCGAGTTTGCCAGCCGCGACACGTTCCGGGTCTCGCCGGTGATCGTGGACGCCGCGCGGCTGGCCGCGTTTCAGGACCATCTCATGCTGTTCTTCACCGGGTTGTCGAGGACGGCCTCGGAGATCGCGGAGCAGCAGGTGCGCGTGACACCCGCCAAGACCCAGGAGCTGCGGGCGATGCACCAGATGGTGGACGAGGGCATCCGGGTGCTGCAGGGCGGGGGCGGCCTGGAGGAGTTCGGCCGGCTGCTGCACGAGAGCTGGCAGGTGAAGAAGAGCCTGACGGAGAAGATTTCCACCCCGCACATTGACGACTGCTACGATGCCGCCCGGCGCTCCGGCGCCATCGGGGGCAAGCTGCTGGGTGCCGGCGGCGGCGGGTTCCTCCTGCTGTTCGTGCGGCCGGAGGAGCAGGCCCGGGTGCGCGAGGCGCTGGACGGGCTGCTGCACGTGCCCTTCCGCTTCGAGCACGACGGCAGCCGCATCATTTTCTACGAGCCGCAGGAGACGCCGGCCGCGGCGCCGGCCCCAACCGAACACCTGGTGGCGCCATGACGATGGAGTCCGCAGCCCTGGAGCGGCCGGCCAATACCTGGGATTTCTATTGGCGGGTGGCGGTGCGCCCGTACCCGAAGCCCACCTTGGCCATCCTGCTGCTCATGGCGGGCGGGGCGCTGCTGGAAACGCTGACCATCGGCTTGACCGTGCCGCTGTTGGACCTGCTGACCCTGCCGGACCGGGCCATGGGCAACGGGGTGGTGCGCGCCATGGCCGGGGTCGTGCAAGCCGCCGGATGGCCGGCGACATTGCCGGCGCTCATCTTCAGCGTGCTGGCCGTCTCTTCGGTGCTGTTTGTGGCGCACGGCGTCTCGGTGCTGCTCGGCCAGTATTACACGGCGGCCATCGCGGTGAAGCTGCGCCGGAGCGTCAAGACGCTGATGCTGGACCGGTTCCTGCACGCCCGGTACGACGCGATGGCGCGGCGCTCGCGCGGCGCGGTGGTCAACGACATCAATGCGCCCGGGGAATCGCTGGCCGGCGCGATCACGCAGTTGGGGTTGTTCCTGACCGGGATCGTCACCAGCGCGCTTATGATCGGGCTGTTGCTGTATCTCTCATGGTGGGCCACGCTGGTGATCGGCCTGCTGGCGGTCGCCGGCGTGCAGGGCTGGCGCTGGTATGCCGACCGGCGCGCGGCGGCGCACGGCCGCACGCTCTATGACGTGCGCTCCGAGCAGAGCAAGCTGCAAGTGGATGCCATTGACGGGCTGCGGGTGGTCAAGGCGCACGGGCTGGAGGCGGCGCTGGTGGCGCGGCAGGATGCGCTGCTCGCCAAGGAGCTGGTCCCGGAGCTGCGGCTGGTGGGCTATCGCAACGGCCCGATGCTGGTCAACGAGGTGATCGCGGTGGCGATCGTCCTGGCGCTGGGGGCGGTCACGTGTTTTCGGCCCGGCTGGGGCTTCCGCGTGTCCATGCTGGCGGCGTTCCTCCTGGCCATCCGGCGGATCGCTCCGTCGCTGGCGACGATCAACCGGGCCAGCGTCGAGATGCACAAGTACGCGCGCAACCTGGAAGTGATTGACGAAGTGCTGCGCGAACTGCCCCAGGAGCGCCGCGGCGGTGCCAGCGTGGGGCGCGTGGAGCGCATCGAATTGCGCGACGTGGCGTTCGCCTATCCGAGCCGGCCGGAGCATGGCGTGCTGCGCGGCGTCAGCGCGGCGATGGCGCGCGGCACCGTGACGGCGATCGTCGGGCCGACCGGCTCCGGCAAGAGCACCATCGCGCACCTGCTGTTGGGGCTGGCGGACCCGCAGGCCGGCACGATCACGGTGAACAATGTGGACTTACAGCGGCTGGATTTGGCGGCGTGGCGCGGCGGCATCGGCTCGGTGTCGCAGGACGTGTTCGTGTTCAACGCGACCATCCGCGACAACCTGCTGCTGGGCCAGGAGGGCATCGAGCCGGGGCGGCTGGAATGGGCGACCGGCATCGCGCAGCTCCACGACTTCATCGTGTCGCTGCCCGAGGGCTATGACACCGTGGTGGGAGACCGGGGGCTGCGGCTCTCCGGCGGGCAATGCCAGCGGCTGGCGATCGCGCGCGCCATCCTGCGCCGGCCGCAGGTGTTGATCTTTGATGAAGCCACCAGCGCCCTCGACACCCTGACCGAGCGCGCGGTGTACCAGGCGATCCACAGCCTGCATGAAGACGCGATCGTCATCGTGATCGCGCACCGGCTCAGCACGGTGAAGGATGCGCATCGCATCCTGGTGCTGGAGGACGGGCGGATCCAGGAGCAGGGGCGGCACGAGGAGCTGGTGCAGCGCGGCGGGCTATACGCGCGGCTATATGCCGAAGGGTCGGGCGGGTCCGAGCAGCCGGCCGCTCCGCAACCGGTGGGAGCCGCCGGATGACATCCACGCCGCCTGAGCCGCGCGTGGCGCGTGAGCCGGCGGACATCCGCGACGGCGAATTTCTCGCGCGCTACCTGGAGCAGTTTCAGGCGATGCTGCGCGACTCCGCCGCTTGGATCCCGGACCTGGTGCGAGTCAAGGAGCTGGTGAGTGCTGCCTCGCGGGACGGGAAGAAAGTGGTCCTCGTGGGCAACGGCGGGAGTGCGGCGATAGCCAGCCACGTGGCGGTGGACCTGACGAAAAACGCGCGCATCCGCGCCGTCAACTTCAACGAGGCGGATTTGATCACCTGCCTGGCGAACGATTACGGCTATGAGCGGTGGATGGAGCAGGCGGTGGAGCTCTACGGCGATGCGGGCGACGTGCTGATCGCCATTTCCTCCAGCGGAAAATCCGCCAACGTGCTGCGTGCCTGCGAGGCGGCCCGCCGCGCATCGTTCGCGGCGGTGGTCACGCTCTCCGGGTTTGCGCCGGATAACCCGCTGCGGCGGCTGGGAGACGTGAACTTTTGGGCGGACAGTTCCGCCTACAATTTGGTCGAGACACTGCACCAGTTGTGGCTGCTCGCGCTGGTGGACCTGGTCATCGGCCGCGCCGAGTATCCCGCATGAACCTGCTGAATTCAGCACACAGCACACAGCACACAGGCATTTCATGACGGCGTTTCCTCTGTCTGCTGTTTGCTGTGTGCTGTGTGCTGTGTGCTGCGTACGCTGATGCGGGCGACTCAGGCGGTGATCCTGGCGGGCGGGCGCGGGGAGCGGTTGCGGCCGCTGACCGATACGGTGC
>JACPRA010000039.1 GCA_016190215.1 Candidatus Omnitrophota bacterium | reverse complement strand
GTCTGCGCTCGATGCTGCGGCATGACCCGGACCTCATGATGGTGGGGGAGGTGCGCGACGCGGAAACGGCGGAGATCACCATCCGCAGCGCGCTGACCGGCCACCTGGTTTTCTCGACCCTGCACACGAATGATGCCGCCGGCGGCGTCACCCGGTTGCTGGACATGGGCATTGAGCCGTTCCTGGTGGCCTCCTCCGTGCTGGGATTCATCGCGCAGCGCCTCGTTCGGGTGATCTGCCGCGCCTGCGCAGCGGAGCAGCCGGCGCCGCCGGGGCTGCAGGAGGAGTTCGGCCTGAGCGAGGCGCCGCCGCGCACCCTGCGCTACGGGCAGGGCTGCCCCGCCTGCAAGGGCACCGGCTACCACGGCCGGACGGCGATCTATGAGTTCTTGGTGTTCAACGAGCCGGTCCGCCAAGCCATCCTGCGGCGCGCGTCTTCCCATGAGCTGGCGCGCCTGGCGCTGCAAACCGCCGACATGCGGACCCTCAGGCAGGATGGGTGGCTGCGGATCGCGCAGGGGGTGACCACCCCTGAGGAAGTGCTCCGGGTGACGTGACGCGCATGCCCCGATTTGCGTATCGAGCCAAAACCTCCGCATTCGAGCTGGTAGAAGGCACGCTGGAGGCGGATGATGAGATTGCCGCCATTACCCAATTAGGAAGAAGCGGAATCGTGCCGGTGTCGGTGGCCGAAGTCCGTGCGCCGGCCTCGTTGCGCCATCGGCTGGCGTTCCGGCGCGTCTCGGTCAGGGCGCTGGCGACGATGACGCAGCAATGGGCGGATGTGCTCGGCGGCGGCGTGCCGGTGGCCGGGGCGCTGTCGCTGCTGGCCAAGCAGACCGAGCATCCCGCGCTTCGGCAGGTCATCAACGAGCTGGCCGCGGCCGTCCAGCAGGGGCGGTCCGTGAGCGAAGCGGTGGCTGACCACCCGGACATCTTTCCGCCGCTCTATCGCAGCATGATCCGCGCGGGAGAAGCCGGGGGCACCTTGCAGGACGCCCTCAACCGGTTGGCGGAGCTGGGGGAGCATGAAGCTGATCTGCGGGACCGGGTGGCCGGCGCTGCGGCCTATCCCATCTTTGTGCTGTGCGTGGCGTTAGGCATGACCGTCTTTTTGCTGGTGTACGTGATCCCAAAGCTGTCGTTGGTCTTTCTCGAGTCCGGCCAAGCGCTGCCGTGGCCGACCCGGCTGCTCGTGAGCATCAGCGCGCTATTCACGCGCTGGTGGTGGGCGCTGGCGATCGCCGGCATCGGCGCGGCGGGTGTTGGGATGCGGTGGCTGAAAGATCCGGCGCGCCGCCAGGCGCTGGATCGGCTGCTGCTGCGGCTTCCTGGGATTGGCGCGCTGCTGCGGAAGCTGGAGATCGAACGCTTCGTGCGCAGTGTGGGCATCATGGTCCGCCAGGGCGTGCCCATGCTGCAGGCGCTGGAGGTGGGGAGCCGGCACCTGGGACGCGGCTGGCTGCAGCAGGCGATCGTCGGCGTCCAGGATGCCATCCGGGGCGGGGCCGGGTTGGCCGGCGCCTTGGCCGCGACGGGAGCGTTTCCGGCGGCGGTGCATCACATGGTGGCGGTGGGAGAAGAGAGCGGCACGGTGGATGGCGCGCTGCTGAAGATCGCCGCCGTCTACGAGCGGGAGATCGAGCGCGCCGTGCGCCTGCTGACCACGGTGTTGGAACCGGTGTTGTTGCTGTTCGTTGGAGGGATGGTCATGGTGATTGTGTTGGCAATGCTGCTGCCGGTGTTTCAAATCGGATTGGTCGTGCAATGAGCACAGTCAACGCATGCCTTATGGGGCAGGGGTGTGAACCAAGCAGAATCTCTTGGGATACACGGGGTCGTCCCATGCCCCTTGCCCCATGCCCCTTGCCCCTCAAGGGATTCACGCTGGTGGAGTTGATGCTGGTGGTGGTCATCATCGGCGTGTTGGCCGCCATGGTGGTGCCGCGGATGGCCGGCCGCACCGAGCAGGCGAAGACGGCCCGCGCCGCCTCCGATCTTGCGGCCATCGGGCTGGCGTTAGACTTGTATGAATTGGACACCGGCGCCTATCCGTCGAGGCTGGATCCGTTGATCGCCCGGGATGCGCCCTCGGAGCTGGATGAAGAGACTCGGGGCAGGTGGCGCGGCCCCTATCTGAAGCGCGGGCTGCCGAACGACCCGTGGGGGCGGCCGTATCTGTATCAACGCGAATCACAGCACGGTCAGGATTACGATCTCTCGTCATTGGGTCCGGACGGCCAGCCGGGACGCGACGACGTTGCAAACTGGCAATGAATATGGGGCAGGAGACAGGGGGCAGGGTGAAAACAACAGAATCATGCGGTTGAGTCCTGTGCCCCATGCCCCTCGCCCCGTGCCCCTCCAAGGATTTACGCTCATTGAGGTGGTCTTGGTGTCCGCCACGCTGGCGATCCTGGTGACGGGGGCGGTCCCGAGATTGCAGCAGACGGCGCATCGCCTTCGGGTCGAGCAGGCGGCGTATACGATGGCGCAAAGCCTTCGCCTCGCTCGGGCGCAGGCGGTGCTGCAATCCCGCCCGCTGACGTGGCGGTGGGATGCCAACACTCATCAGACCCGGATCGAATCGGCAGCGCAGGGCTCCGACGCTGAGCTGGGACGGGACGGCCCTCCGCTTTCGAAGAATCTCTCGGTACAGGTCACCAGGCAGGGGGTGCGGGCGGCATGCGATTGCCTGCAGATGTTTCCAGATGGGACCAGCGAGGCCACGACGCTGATACTCCAAGCGGAGGGCCTCGCCTACACGATTACGGTGGATGACACAACCGGTGAAACGCGCGTCACAACAGGCCGGCCCGTCTCGCAGGGAGAGACGGAGCGGGTTTCTCCTTCTTGAGGCTGTCCTCTCAGCCGTCGTCCTGGCGGTGGGGGTCGTGTTCGTCAGCCGGGGGCTGTCCAGCCAACTCCGCGCCATCCGGGTGATGGACGAGCGCGACCGGCTGCTGGCCTTGGCCCAGGAGCAGTGGCGGGAACTTGACGCCCGTCTCGTCGCAGACCCGCGCGGTTTGCCTCGGGATATTCGCGACGTGCTGTTTCCCGCGCCCAACCAGGCGGTGCGCTGGACGCTTCGCGCGCAGGCGCTGCCTGCGCGGGGAACCAGCGTGCCGTTGAGCGAGCTGGAGCTGACGGTGCGCCAGGAGGGAGCTTCTTCGGCTCCCCTGACGCTCTCCGCCGTCTATCCCACCGACTGGGTGCCGCCGGAATGGTTTTAACAGGTTGCGGGAAAACACGTCTTAGCTCAAGGCTGAAGGCTCGAGGCTCAAGGGACATGCAGCAATCGCCGTCGATAAATCCGCTTTTGCCTCGAGCCTCGAGCCTCGAGCCTCGAGCGGCTCTGGGATTTACCTTGGTGGAGTTGATGGTCGCCTCGACGATGACGTCCATTCTGATGGTGGGGTTCTTCAGCCATCTGCAGGGCGGGATCATGGTCTGGCGTCGGGTGTCGGAAACCTCTGAAGATCGGCAGCGCCAATGGGTCGCGCTCGATCGGCTGGAACGTGATCTGTCCTGCGCCATCCGCGATGAGCAGGTTCCGGCGCCGGAGGATTCGGTCAGCGGCGCGGCGATCCGATTTGGCTCAGAGGCCGCCCAGTGGCGGACCTGGATGTCCGCCGGCCGCAGCCCCGCGCGGGTGGAATGGGTGCGCTATGTGTGTGAATCCCGCGACGGCGTGTTGGGATTCTGGAGGCTGAGCCAATCGCCGACAGAGGCCCGGGCCGGCCAGGAACCGCTGGCGCGTCTGCTGCTGCCGGGCTGCGAGCGCGCCGCGTTCCGCTACGCCGTCGCGACGCCGGAGGCCGGCGGGCCGTCGGCATGGAGCGATCAATGGAATCGCCTGCCTGAGCTGCCGCGCCTGGTGGAGGTCGTCCTCCAGCGCTCCAACGGACCGCCGCTCCGACGGGTGTGCGCGATTCCCTCGGGCATTTTGCCCCCGCGGGACGCCGCCGGCGGCTCTCCGGAATGATCCGATTCGGTGCGCGCTCCGGCTCGCTGCTTCTCATCACATTGTGGCTGGTGGTGGTGCTCTCGGTGTTGGCGGTGACGATCGCGCGATATCTATCGGTGGATGTGCGGCTGACGAAATACCGCCTGAGCCAGGCCCAGGCCAGCCTGCTGGCACGCAGCGGCATTACGGTGGCGCTGCAACGCTTGATGGACGACGCGACTCCCGGCCGGCCCGCGGCCGACGCCGTGGACTGGTTGGGCGACGACTGGGCGGCGCCGCCCGAAGCTGCGCCGGATAATCCCGCCCAGCGGGTCGTGCAACTTCCAGCAGGGACAGGCTCCATGGCTAGCACGCTCACGGTGCGCATGAGCGATGAGGAGCGGAAGATCAATCTCAATACTGCCGAACCTGAGACGTTGGCGCGGTTGGGCGTGCCGGAGGCGCTGGCGGCGGCCATCCTCGACTATCGCGACCCGCCCGACGCTACGGAAACCGCGTCCGTTGGTCCGCCCTATGTCCCGAAGGATGCTCCATTTGCCGCGCCAGAAGAACTTCGCGAGATTCCGGGGATGACGGACGAGATGTTCCAGGCGTTGCAGCAGGCGGCCAGCCCATGGCTGGAGCCCGGTAGTTTGGTCAATATCAATACCGCCGGGCGGGAGGCGCTGCGAGCCGTGGGCCTGAGCCCGGCGCTCATCGAGGCGGTGATGTCGTTTCGCGGACGCGGGCATTACTTCCTTCGTCTCGCGCCGGACGTGGCCACCGACGATCCCAGCGTGCCGGCGCCGTTTGACCCAGGCGACTCGGAGTTTCAGAACGTCCGGGCGAAGTTCGGAGTCACATCCAAGACATTCCTCGTGGTGGCCGAAGGCCTGGTGGAGGGGCCGGTGCCGGCCCGAGCCCGCGTGGAGGCGGTGGTGCGCCGAGGCGCGGAAGGGATGCGCCCCACCGTGCTGGCCTGGCGGGAAGGAGCGCGCGAGTGATGCCGGTGCGAGTGGTGGTGGAATGGACGCGCGCGTCCGTGCGCATGGCGGTGGCTCAGCGGCGCCGCGGCCAGGTTCAACCGGAAATGATGGCGGCCAGCCGCCATGCCGAGACGGACGCGGCCAACGCGCTGCGCGAGCTGCGCAAGCGGGCCAAGGTTGGATCAGCCCAGGTCATCGGTGTGATTCCTCGGGAGGAAGTCATCACCCGCTTGGTGAACTTTCCATCAGTTGATGCGGAGGAGCTCGGGCGCATGGTGGCCCTCCATGCCAAAGCCCATCTGCCGTATCCGGCCGAGCAGGCGGTGACGGACTTCTCCGTGGTGAGCCAGCGGGACGGAGTGAGCACGGTTCTCTTGGCAGTGTGCCAGCGCCAGGTCGTGGAACGCTACCTCACGCTCTTTCGCGAGGCTGGGTTTGCGCCCGACCGGCTGGCGGTCAGCTCCTCCGGGGTTGCGGAGTGGTATCGCCGCAACCAACCGGCGGCACCCATCGTCGAACCCGTCCTCGTGGTGAACGTGGACGACACTCGGACAGACGTGGTGGTCATTGAGGGCGGCCGGATCTTATCGAGCCGCGGGGTGGCGGCGGGGGCGCACGATTGGACGACCTCGGAACAGGCGGTGGAGCTGTTGGTTCAGGAGGTGGAGCAGTGCCGGGCGGTCCTCCGCAAAGGATTGCCGGAGGCGGAGGTGCGCTCCGTGGTCTTGACCGGATTCGGCGCATTGAGTGAGTGGCACGGGCTGTTGGCTCAGCGATGCGGCCTTCAGGTCAGTGTGATCGAAGGGGCCTCGGTGGTCGCGGGAGCTCTGGCGGTGGCCGACCTGGCGAACGTGCTGGACCTGGCTCCGCCTGAGGTGCGGGCCCAGGCGCGCCACCGCCGGCAGTCCCGAGAGCTGATGATCGTGGGCGCGCTATTCAGCGTGGCCGCGGCGCTGGGCATCGGGTGGATGGAGCTGCGCCTGTCCCGACAGCAGCAGGCGGCGCGCCGGCTTGATGAAGCCATTCGCGCGCTGGAGCCGGACGTGAACCGCCTGCAAGATCAGCGCCGTGTTTCCCGCCACGTGCGCGAGGCGATCGAGGCGCGCCGGCGGATCTCGGTGATGCTGGGGGAGGTGCTGGGGAGCGCGCCGGTCGGTCTGGTATTGGAGCGTGTGGCGTTTGAGCGCGCTCGACAGAGTTTAGTACTGCGCGGAGAAGCCCCCTCGACTCAGATGGTGCTCGATTACGCCAAACAGTTGGGGCGCGTGGACGGCGTGGAAAGCTCGACGCTGAAATATGCCACGCCACGGCCGGGCTCCGGGGGCGATCGCGTGGAATTCGAGGTAGAGATGGCGATGCAATAATGCCGCGCATCATGCGGGATCTGCAACCTCGCGAGCGCCGGCTGGGGTTGTTGGCCGCGATCATCATCGGCGGCTGGATGCTGCTGGCTGGTGTGGTTGAGCCGCTGTGGCATGACGTGCGGGCCGCCACCAGCCTGGTGGAAGCTCGCACAGAGAAACTGCAGGCGCTGAACCGGCTGATGGAAGAGGCGCCGGCCATTGAACGCGAGTACCGGGCGGCAGCCCCCTACGTGACGGCGGAGGAGCAGGGCATTGATGCTGTGTTAAGCGAGTTGGAGGCGCTCTCCCGAAACGTCGCGCTGCCCCTCAGCCTGAAACCCCGGCAGGCGCCTGGCGCGGCGGGAACCGGTCGCGAGGTGGAGCTGGAAATCGAGGGTCCGCAGGAACAGGTGTTGCGATTTGTGGACGGACTTTTCGGCATGAACCGATTGTTGGTCATTGAGCGGGTACAGCTCTCCAGCGTGCCGATGGCCGACCGGGAACTTCGTGCGAGCCTCCTGGTTCAGGTGTTGCGTGTGCCCTAGTGTCGGGGCGTTCGTGTGCGGGATATTTTTCAAATTGATCAAATTATCCGCTTGACCCGCAGGCGACAGGCGGTATAATGTCCATCAACTCTCTACCTAGAGAGTACTCATGAGTACTATTACAGAACTCTATCTGCTCAAAGATGTTGCTCGACTCAGCGGGCATTCGATTCATACGGTGAAATTTTATCTGAAGATGGGTCTGATCAGCGAAGTTGGACGAAGCCCGGAAACCCGGTTTCGTTATTTCGATCACACCACGCTGGAGCGGTTGTCGCAGATCCGCGCCTGGCAGAAATCCGGAAAGCGCTTAGCGGAAATCCGCAGCCTACTGGAAGCCTCATGAGCTATTACACCGTATTGGGCCTGGCGAAGGAGCCGTTTTCAACGAGCCCGGACCCGAAGTTTTTCTTCCGGTCCAGCTCGCACGTGCAGGCGCTCACGCGCTTGGAAATTGCGATTCGCCTCCAGCGGGGCTTGTCGGTGATCCTGGGCGAGGTGGGCACCGGGAAGACCACCTTGGCCCGCACCCTGCTGGCCGAGGTGCCCCAGGACGCGCGGCTGGCCTTCCATATCGTCTTAAATCCCACCTTCGACTCGGAATATCAATTTCTCTTTCATCTCTCGCGCTTGTTCGGCATCCGGGGCCAGTTGAAATCCACCCTCGACTGCCGGGAAGCGATCGAACACCACCTCTTTCAGCAGGGTGTCACGCAGGGCGCCACCACGGTCTTGATCATTGATGAAGGCCAGAAGCTCTCGGTGGACATGCTCGAGACCCTGCGCATGCTGCTGAATTACGAAACCAACGAGTCGAAGCTGCTGCAGGTGGTGATCTTCGCCCAGATGGAGCTGCTCGCGCGCCTGAAGCGCCTGCGGAATTTTCTCGACCGGGCGGCGTTCAAGTACCTGCTCAACCCGCTGAGCGAGGCGGAAACGGCGGAGCTGGTGGAGTTCCGGCTTCGCGCCGCCGGGCTCCCCGCGGGCCGGCGGCTCTTTTCCGACGAGGCGGTGCGCGCCATCTACCGATCCACGCAGGGCTATCCCCGCCAAATCACGTTGCTGTGCCATCAGGCGCTGGAGCGGATGGTCATGGACCATCTCCCCCTCGCGGACGAGGCGCTGGTGAACAACCTCATTCAAGCGGAAGCGCGATGGACGCATGAAGCTGTTGCCTGAAGAACGCCTGTTGCAGCTCCTCCGGGGCCCGGCCAAGCGCCCGGCGTTGACGTCGGCAGCGCGCCCTTCGCGGCCGCCGATCGCGGCACGGCTGGCGAGCTGGCAGCGCAGGCTGTCGTGGAGTCGGATCGCCATGGCCGGCGGCGCCGGGTTGCTCGTCGTTGAATTGATGGCGCTGGCCGTCACGCTGGCGCGGCCGCAGCCGGACGTGCGCTTCGCCGCGCCGCCCCCGGAGCCGGCGGCACTGATCGGGGAGCCGCCGGCACAGCCCGCGCCGGTTCCCGCCCTCGCGGATCGCGTGCCGCCGTCGCTTTTTGCGCCCCCAGCGGGCCGGGCGGGCGTGTCCGCTGCCACGGACGAGCCGGGCGGAGCCCTCTCGGCGGCGGCGATCACGCTGGCAAGCCGCCTAACGCTGATGGGCATCGTCTCCGGCGCGCCGCCTCAAGCCATCATCGAGGATGCGCAGACGAACAAGACCTATTTTGTCACGGAAGGGCAGCGCATTGTCGGAGGGGCGGTGTTGCGTGAAGTGCTGGACAACCGCGTGCTGCTGGAGCTGAACGGTGAACGAATCGAGTTGATGCTATGAGTGTTATGAGACGTGCGCTGAGTTGGTGGCTGGTCCTCATCCTCGGAAGCGCCATGGCGGAATCCGTGGCCGGGCTCAGCCCGACGGCATGGGCCCAATCCGAGACCGCGGCCGGTGAGGAACCCGTCGGCCCGGACCAGCGCTTCTCCCTGGATTTGAAAGGTGTGGACATTCTGGATGTCCTGAAGCTGTTGTCCCAAAAAAGCGGGCTGAGCTTCGTGGCGGGGCATAACGTGACCGGCCGGGTGACAGTCTTCGCCAAGGACGTCGGCGTGTGGGAAGCGTTTGAGCGGATCGTGGAGGCCAACGAGCTGGCGTACGAGCGCACCGGCGACGTCATCAGCGTGATGACCGCGCGGGAGTACGAGCTGCTCTACGGCCAGCCGTTCCAGCAGCGCCGGCGCAACATAGTGATCCCGCTGCGCTATGCCAAGGCGGAGCAAGTAGCGACCGTGCTGAACCAACTGAAGTCGGCGGTCGGCCAAGTGGTGGTGGACGAGCCGTCCAATACCGTGATCCTGACCGACGGGCCGCTCCGCCTTGCGGAGATGGAGCGCCTGGTGCAGTGGCTGGATCGCCCGACGGAGACGCGCGTGTACCCCCTGGATTACGCCGACGCGGAAAAATTGAAAGAGAAGACGCAAGAGTTCTTGACGCCCGGCGTGGGGCTCTTTACCTTCGATGCGCGGACCAATACGGCCATCGTGACGGATGTGCCGGAGGCGGTCGCGCGGATTGACCAGGTGATCCGCGCCTTCGACGAGCGGGACGCGCAGGTGCTGATCGAGGCGAAGATCATCAAGGTGGAGCTGACGGATGAGGAGAGCCTCGGCATTGATTGGCAGCGGGTGTTCGATGGGGTGAACCTGCAGACGCGAGGCAACTTCCGGGCGCTCAGCGATATCATCGGCGGCAGCGCGACCGGCGTGGCCTTGAAGTTTTTGAGCGACAACGGGCAGACCCAGGTCATCATGGAGGCGCTCAAAAAATTCGGCAAGGTAGACACGGTCTCCAACCCGCGGATCACCGTCTCGGATAAGCAGGAGGCGCGCATCCTGGTCGGCACGAAAGAAGCCGTCGTCACGGTGACAACCACCGTGCCGGCCACCGGGGCGACGGTCAATGCCCCGCAAGTGCAATTCGTGGACGTGGGGACGAAACTGTTCGTCACGCCCAGCATCAAGCGGGACGGCCACGTGCAGTTGAAGGTCCGGCCGGAGGTCAGCACGGCCAAGGTGGAAACCTTCCAGGCGAACCGCATCCCCATCGTGACGACGACGGAAGCGGAAACGAACGTCCTTGTGAAAAGCGGCGCCACGGTGGTCATCGGCGGGCTGATTGATACGAAGACGGAGCGGGCCCAATCCCAAGTGCCCCTCTTGGGCCGCGTGCCGCTGCTGGGCGCGGCCTTCCGCAGCCGGGTGGATTCGAGCCGAAAAACCGAGCTGGTCGTCTTCTTGACGCCGCAAATCGTCTCCACCGCCGGCGAGCCCGTCACGCAGTTTCCAGACTCCGCGCTTCCGGACGAGCCTCGCGCGGCGGGCGAGCGTGAGCCGCCGGTGCCGGAGGCGTACCAAGCGCTCCTGCGCGCGCTGATCAGCGCCCGGCTGGCCCAGGCGCTGCAGCACGCCGCCGCAGGCCCCGGCTTGGTGTCGCTGGCCCTGACGATCGCCCGCGACGGCAGCCTCACCGGTTCGCCACAGATCGTCAGCGCGCAGGGGGAAGCGTTCGTCCAGGCCGCGCGCGAGGCGCTGGAGGCGCTGGCCCCCTTCCCGCCGTTTCCCGATGCCGTCGCGGCCGACTCCGTGCGCTTCCGGCTGGCGGTGGAGTATCACCCCTCCAGTTGAGATTTTTTGGCCCACTGATTTGAATTTTCTGAAATATTTATTGACAACGGGCCGGGCGCTTCCTATGCTATTTTGGTTCGCGCGAGCGCCTTCACCTTCCGAAATGATGTCCAAGCCATACGACCGCTACGCTTCTTCTTCAACGCGACCGCCGCGTCAGCATTGTGGCTGTAGCCCGCTGGCGGTCAGCCGTTTCGTGCTCGGGGTATGCGTGGGTTTTGCCGGTGCTGTCGACGTTCAGGCGAAAGCGACCGAATCCGGGAACGCAGCCAGCCCGACCGTCACGATCCAGGGACGGCTCATCAATGCCGCTACGCGGCAGCCCCTGCCGCAGGCTCGCGTCACGATCACTCTTCCCCGGGCGAAGGTGACCCAAACTGTGCGGGCAATAGAGGGCGCCTACACGACAACCATGCCCCACCCGCACGGTTGGCAGCGGGTGACCGTGTCAGCCACCGCGTCAGGCTATCAGTCAGCGACCACCACGACGTGGATGTCGCCGTGGACAGATCAGCTCCAGCGCCATATCGCATTGAAACCGGTTCCAGAGGCTGTGCCGGTCACTCCTCAGTCCTCCCCCATGGCCTCCTCGCGGGGAATACGAGGAAAACCTGCTGCCCCGGTGACGCTGTCCTCCGCGCCATCTCTCGTCTTCAAGCCTGCAACCCAACCGGTGTTGAGCCCAACGCCTCTTCCCTCCGAGGGTTCTTCCAACGATACATCGTCCAGCGGGACACCCGCTCCAGACATCGCTCCGAGGAACCGCGCTCCTATTCTCGGACCCCTCGAGGCGCGGACCATTCGGACCGAGGAGTCCCTGAGCGTCCTGATGACCGCCACCGATCCGGACGATCACCGGGTCAGCCTGCAGGTGACGCCCTTGCCGGCCGGCGCGCAGGTATATCCGATGGGGGATGTGAATCGCAACGGGCAGGTGGAGAGTGTAGATGCGCTGTTCGTGCTGCGACAGGTCGTGGGCCTCCAGCAACTCACCCCAGCGCAGCGAGCGGCAGCCGATGTGGATCAAGACGGCCAACTGAGTAGTGTGGACTCCATCCATATCCTGCGCCTGGTGGCCGGGTATCGCGGTCCTGGTTCGAACCGGTTTTGTTTCTTCTGGCAACCCGCCCGGACGCAGGCGGGTACCTACACCCTCACGGCCGTGGCCAACGACGGCGACCTCGCCTCGCTTCCACAGACCCTGGCGATCACGGTCATCGCGCCGGAGCCGCACCCGCCCACCCTGCGGATTCTCAGCCCCGATATCAACGGCGATGGCGGCGTGGATATCGTGGACTATTCCGTCCTGGTGACGGCGTTCGGGACGAGCGTCGGCGACGCCCGGTATGATCCCCGCGCTGATCTCGACGGCGACAGCCGCATCAGCGCCGTGGATTTCAGTGTCCTGGTGACGGACTTCGGCCTCCGGTGGCCGCCCAGTAATCTCGCACCGAATAAGATTGTGGTCTTCTATGTGCAGGGGAAGGACGAAGACGACGAGCCGCTGACCTACAGTGCAACCGGTCTGCCGACGGGGGCCGCGTTCGATCCCGAGCGACGGTTCTTCCGCTGGGTCCCGGGCGCGGATCAGGGCGGCAGCCATGCGGTGACGTTCATCGTGTCCGACCCGACCCATCGGAGCGCGTCCGTCACGCTGCCATTGACGGTGCCCGGGGCTCCGGACACGACACCTCCACGCATTCAGATCACCCAGCCGACAGACGGTGCCGTGCTGGGGCCCGGCAGCGCGTTGAACTATTTTTGGTCCAGGCCCGCGACGCCAAAAACATCACAGCCCCACGGGCCGTTTCCCATCGCGCTATTGTCAAACAACGTCTTCACCATGGTCCAATACGTCCTGGCCAGTGTGGGTGGCGGCGTGGCGGAGGCCGGAGGCGTGCGCAGCGTCGTGAGCGTCGGATCGTTGACGGCGGGGGCGGTCACCAACGGCATCCTGACGCTGTGGGCTGGCTATCCCACCGAGGCTCCGATGATTCCCTCCGGCACGAGTTCGCTGACGGTGTTGGGCACCGTGGATGACCCGCAAGCCACCGTGCGCGTGAATGATATCCCCGCGCCGGTCACGCTTGGAACGTTCTCTGCGGTAATGACGCTGACCGAAGGGGCCAACGCGATCACGGCGACAGCGGTGGATCCGGCCGGCAACCAGGCCTCGCACGCGATCTCCGTCACCCTGGATACCGCACCACCGCCGCGTCCCACTGTCGGACAATCATTGATCGTGACGGATGCCGATTCCGCCGCGTTGTCCGGCACGAAAACCCCCGGCACCTCCATTTGGATCAATGGGGTCGAGGTGGTTCCGGCCGGCGATGCCACGACGTGGACGGCGGTCGTCGGGCTGACGGAAGGGGACAACCTCTTCGCGATCGTCGCGAAGAGCCGTTCAGGCGTGGTCAGCACGTCGGCGACGGCCAATGTCATCCTGGACCAGCTTCCTCCGGTGATGGAGGCCGCTCCGCCGGCAAAAACCAACCTCACCCCGCTGGTGTTCACGGGGACCGTGGATGACAGCCTGACCCGGGTGGACATCAACGGCCAACCGGCGAGCCGCGCCGGGCGGAAATTTGAAGGAACCGTGCCGCTGGCGGAGGGTCCCAACACCATCACGGTCACCGCCGTCAGCCCTCGAGGCTTTCAGACCGTACGCACCTACACTGTCGTGCGCGGCACGGTGCCGGAGATTGCCGCGGTCGAGCTGACGGATGGTCCCAAAGTCCACATAGAGATCCCGACGACGATCACGGTGACGGCCCTCGACCGCGAGGGTGACCCGCTGATGTACCAAATACTGTTGGACGGTCAAGTGCTGGCGGACTGGACACCGCAGGCTGCGCATGCCTGGACGCCGCCGTCCGACATCCTCGGACGCCGACGGTTTGAGATTCGGGTGCGGGACGGCTTCGGCGGGCAAGCCTCGAAGCCGGTGGATGTCTACGTGGCGCGGCCGGCGGTTCCGCCCCAGGCGCCTTGATGGATTCTCCAGCCGCTCTTTTCCGACGAACAATTGCGGCGGTCACGGCGCTCGCGCTGGTCATCGCTCAAGCGGCATTTCCGCCTCATGTTGAAGCGGCTCACCTGGGCTCGACCATCGAATCGGCGGGATCCGCGCCGCCGCCTGCCGCCACGCTGATTGAGGGGTTTCAGGCGGATCGGTTCACCGGGCGCGCGACCACGTCGGTGCCCATTCTCCTCCCGCCGGGCCGGCGCGGCCTGCAGCCTGCCCTCGCCCTGACCTATGCGTCCTCAAGCCGGAACGGGTGGGTGGGGGTCGGATGGAATATGGAAGTCGGCGCGATCGAGCGTTCCACCAAAAACGGCGTGCCGCGGTACGACGGCACCGACACGTTCTTGCTGAATCTCCACGGGATCAGCCTGGAGCTGGCGCGGATTCCGGACGGCACCTACCGGGCGAAGGATGAGGGCGCGTTCTTTCGCGTGGAGCAGAAGGGCGCCGACGGCTGGGAGGCGCGGGATCCCTCCGGCACGCGCTATCTCTTCGGCGGGACTCCGGAGACCGAGCAAGCCGCTCCTGCTGGCGTGTTCCGGTGGGTCTTGCGAACGGTGATGACCCCGAACGGCAACACGCTGACTGTCGGCTACGCGCAGGACCGCGGGCAATCGTATCTCTCACGGATTGACTACGCGGGGCATGAGCCGAGCGGGCTGGCTCCGTCGAACGCCGTCGAGTTCATCCTTGAAGAGCGTCCCGACGCGGAGACTTCGGCCCGCAGCGGCGCGCGGATCACGACCGCGAAACGGTTGAAGGAGATCGTCGTGACCGCTGCCGATCAGCTCGTGCGCCGGTATCAACTGGCCTATCAGCTCAGCCCCCGCACCGGACGCAGCCTGCTGGCATCGGTCACGCAGGTGGGAACGGACGGCGTGTCCGCCTTGCCGCCCACCACCTTCACCTACCAGTCGGACGCGCAACCCACCTATATCGTCTCCTCGAATACGGGGTTGCGCGGCTCGAACTTGTGGAACGTGCGGTTTGCGAGCAAGGACTGGGGGGATGAAAACGGCGCCCCCCTGTATCCCAGCCAGATTGTGAGCTGGTCCGAAACCTCTCCGACGTTCACGCAGCCCTCCGGCAGCGCGCCCGGCCTCACGTGGAATATCAACGGCCAAGGCAACCTGTCCGTCGGCGCTGATCGGGACATGAATCTGTACTTCTGGACCTATCTGTTCGTCGCAAGCCCCAAGACGGCGTCGCTCACGTTCAGCACGTCCGAGGATTCCCAGATCCGCGTCTTCCTGAACGGCACGCTCCAAGAGATTCCTGGCTGGCCCGCCAAATCCTTGTCGCTCAACGCCGGATGGAACCTCGTTGAAATTACCTCCTATAACCAGAACAGCGGCTTCGGCTGGCAGCTCAGCGGTTCTCCCGCCGGCCAAGTGGACATTATGAACCCGGTGCAGTTCCTCCAACCGTCGCTCTCCGGCGATTTCAACGGCGATGGGCTCAGCGATCTAGCCTTCTTCGATCAGCCCAGCGGCACGTGGGCGGTGTCCGCATCCCGGGCCGGATTGTTCGAGGTGGGAAGCGCCTGGCTCTCCGGATTCGGCACCGTCCAGACCGCCCCGGTGCTGGGGGATTGGGACGGCGACGGCCGAACCGACGTGGCGACGTATCAGGCCGGGAGCTGGCGGTTCGCGCGGTCCACCGGCTCGAGTTTTCAGCCGGACGCGCTGCCGGCCCTATCGTTCGGCGGCGGCACTCCGTTCGTCGGCGATTTCAACGGCGACGGCGCATCCGACCTGGCTACCTACAATGTGGGCGCATGGTCCGTCGCGCTCAGCAGCGGGAGCGTGTTTTCGCCGGCGAGTTCCTTTGCCCTCACTTGGGGCTCGGGGAATCATGAACCGCTGACCGGCGACTTCAACGGCGATGGGCTGACGGATATCGGCCTCGCCAACCGCTCTTCCGGCCAGATCAGCGTTGCCCTCTCCAACGGATCGCAGTTCGTCGAATCGGCCAACTGGCTGGAGGGGTTCGGGGCAGGGCAAGAGCATCTTGTCGCCGACTTCAACGGCGACGGGCTCAGCGACGTCGCGTACTACAATCGGGCGGCGGGCCAGGTGATCTACGCTCCCGCCACCGGCGCGGGATTTGGAAGCCCCCGGACGGTAGCTGCCACCTTCAGCATGCGCGACGCCAACGACCAGGTCCAGGTGGGCGACTTCAACGGCGACGGGCTGGCCGACCCAGGGGTGTTCGATCCGATCACCGGCGCCGGCGAGCTGGCGCAATCCACCGGCGCGATCGTGGACCTGCTGAGCCGCCAAATGAATGGGATCGGGGGCAGTGCCGCGTTCACCTACCGCCCCTCCGGGCTCCTGGACAACACCGGCGACGATGCGCTGCCGGATTTACCCTTTGTGGTGCCGGTGGTGGATGCCGTGACGCTGGACGACGGCCTCGACCATCAGGTGACGACGCGCTACAGCTACGAGGGCGGCCGGTACGATCCGGCGACGAAAGAATTCCGTGGGTTCGCCGTGGTGCAGGCGCGCGACGCCGCGGGCACCACCACGGAGTTGCGGTTCCATCAGGATGACCGCCTGAAAGGCCGCCTCGAGCGCTCCACCGTCACCGATGTGTCGGGGGCCCGCTATGCGGAGCAGGCCAGCGCATGGCGATGCACGGACCCTGACCCCGGGGTCAGCTTCTGCCGGTTGGAGCGCCAAGCGCAGACCATCTTAGATGGGAACGCGTCGTCGAAAGAGACAGCCGTGTCGCTGGAGTACGACGATTTCGGCAACGTGACGCGGATCACGGAAGAAGGCGACACGAGCGTGAGCGGGGATGAGCGCACCACGCGCGTCGGCTACGCCCTCAACCCATCGGCATGGATCGTCAACCGGCCTGCCGTGATTACCGTGGCCGGGCCGGATGGCACCACGCGCCTCAAGGAACAGCGGTTCTTCTACGACAATCATCCCGCCCTGACCGATCCGCCGACGACAGGCAACCTGACCGCCGTGTCAGAATGGCTCAACGCCACCAACGAGTATCTGACGACCCATCTGGCGTACGATCAGTACGGCAACGTCACCCGCCTCACCGATCCGCTCGCCCGAACCACTACCCTTGGCTACGATGACGAGTCTCACGCCTTCCTCGTGCGCCTCACCAATGCCGCCGGCCATGTCCAGCAGATGGAGCGGGACGCCCGGTTCGGCCTGGTGACCCGCTCCACTGATCCGAACGGGGTGACGACCCAGGCCCGCTACGATGTGTTTGGGCGCCCCAGCGCGCTCATCGGCCCGAATGACTCCGCGGCGTTGCCCACGATGGCCTTCGCGTATGAGGTGTCCACAGTGCCCTCGCGGGTGACGACACAGGTCCGGGAGCGCAGCGGCGAATCGAAGTTGCTCACAAGCTACACCTTTTTCGACGGTGTGGGCCGCGCCGTCCAGACGCGCGCTCCCGCGGAAGACCCTGCCCAACAAATCGTGACCGGGGCGGCCGAGCTTGACGACCGTGGTCTCGTGACCAAACAGTGGCTTCCGTATCGCTCCGCGCTCTCCTCGTCCTATGTGCCCATGAGCCAGGAGCCGTCGGCCGCGAGCATCGCGGCGGTCTCGTACACGTACGACGCGGTGGGCCGTCCTGTGGAAACGGTTGAGCCGGACGGCTCCACGTGGGCCACGGCCTACGACGACTGGACCGTCACGAGCACCGATGCCAACGGCCACCGCTCCCGCTCCACCGCCGATGCGCAGGGACGGCTCGCTCAGATGGAGGAGTTCGCCGGCTCGCAGATCTTCCGCACCGCCTACCAGTACGACCCGCTCGACAACCTGACTCAGGTGACCGACGCCCGCGGCAACGTCACGCGCGCCGCCTACGATTCGCTCAGCCGGCGGACTGAGCTCGACGATCCGGATATGGGCCGCTGGACGTCGGCGTATGACGCGGTGGACAACCTTATCCGGCAGACGGACGCCCGGGGTGTAGAGCAAGGCGTCAACTACGACCCGCTGGATCGGCCCACGCGCGTGGAGTTTGCGATCCCGGCCGGCTCCGGCATTCCCGACGCCGGCCCCATCACCTATACCTATGATGGCTCGGCCGGGTCCTTCTCCATTGGCCGCCTGACGGGCCGCCAAGACCCGGTGAGCTCGGCGCATTTCGAATATGACAACCTGGGCCGGACGATCAAAGAAACGCACACCATCGAAGGCGCCTCTAACGTGTTTGAGGCCAATTTCGATCTATTGGACCGGCTGACGAGCCTGACGTATCCCGACGGTGAGCGGGTGGCGTATACCTACAATGCGCAAGGCGGGGTGGAGACGGTGGCGTCCGATGCGACCAGCTACGTCCAGGGCATCGAGTACAACGCGGCCGATCAACCGACAGTGCTGACGCTGGGCAACGGCACCACCACCAGCTATGCCTATGACCCGCGCACCCTGCGCGCCACGCATTTGACCACCCGCGGTGCGTCCTCGGCCGTCCTGCAGGATATTGCGTACGCGTATGATGCCGTGGGCAACCTCACTCGAGTAGAGGACGTCCGAGCCGGAGAAGTGGAGACCTTTGCCTACGACGATCTGGACCGGCTTGCCCGCGCCGACGAACCCGATCAAGCCTGGACGTTCGCGTACGATCCGTTGGGCAACCTCACGGTCAAAGGCTCTACCACGCTCTCCTACGACCAGCCCAACGGCCGCCGGCCGCATGCTGTGACGGCCACCTCCGAAGGCTGGGCCTTTGAGTACGACGCCAATGGCAGCATGGCCGCCAAATTCTCCGCCGCGCAAAGCCCCGCCGCCCGCGAACTGTCAGCCACCCGGTTTGACGTGGACGCCGACAACCGGATGGTGCATGTCGCCGCCCCGACGACGGAGACGGTGAGCGTGGCGCTCCAGTTCGGCTGGAACTTCTTCAGCCTGCCGGTCATCCCGGATGACCTCAGCATCCGCGCCGTCTTCCCCTCCTTCGGCGCCGACATCCAACAGATCAGCCGCTACAACCCGCAGACCCATCGGCTCGAAGATCACGTCGGCGATCCGCAGTTTGACGACTTCTCCACGCTGGAATACGGCCGCGGCTACCAGGTCTACTGCGCCACTCCCGCCGGCCTGACAGTCACGCTGACCGGCAAGACCCCGACCAGGAAACCCGCCTTCTCCCTTGAGCCTGGCTCGCACCTTATCGGTTCCAGCGCCCTGACGGCGCAGCCCGCTGGCTGGTTGCTGGATCCGCTGGTTCGGGGCGAAGATTACGATGCCTTCGCCGAGTACGACCCAGCCAGCGGTTCGCTGGTCGAGACCGCCGAGGTCCACCCGGCCGGCGCTTATTATCTGCACGCCGTCCGCCAAGCCGCGTGGGCGCCGCCGCTGCCCAAAGACACCGCCACCCGCTTGACCTACGACGGCGACGGCGTGCGCGTGAAGAAAGCCACCGCCTCCTCCAGCACGACGTACGTCGGTGATCTGTACGAGCGCAGCGCGGCCGACACCACGAAGCACATCTTCGCCGGCGGCATGTTGGTGGCGTCCAAGCCCTCCGGTGGCCCCGCGCGCTTCTACCACCCGGATCACCTGGGCTCCACCAACGTCGTCACCGATGCCGCCGGCGCCGCCGTAGCCCGCTACGCCTACGCCCCCTTCGGCGAGGTCCGCCAAAAAACCGGCCCGGTGGACGTCGCCCACCAATTCACCGGCCAGCTCGCCGACCCTGAAACCGGCCTCTACTTCTACCAAGCCCGCTACTACGACCCATCCCTAGGCCGCTTCCTTTCCGCCGACCCCCTCGTCCAGAACCCAGCCGATCCACAATTCCTCAATCGCTTCGCCTACGTTCGCAATAATCCCCTGCGATTCACGGATCCCTCAGGATTAGTGGTTGAGCCAGTCAGTCTCGGCAGTGGAGCGGTCGCGGCGTTATCGGATGTGTGGGGGGCTGCTGCTCCGTGGTTAGGTGCCCTTGGAGCCATTGGGATCATCGGCGGTCTTATCTTTCTCGGATTTAAGCTCTTCGGCGGAAGGGGAGGAGGTTCGCCGAGTCTTCCTCCCGGTCCGATTGAGTCCACCCCATTCAGTTCCTTGGTATCCCTGCCAGGCGTGACCTTCGCACAGTTCGGTCAGGCAGCGCAGGTTGGTGGGGTGGGTACGGGTGCAGTTCTCAACATCAAAGCAATGCAACAATTGGCAACTCGGCTCCGAACTGCCGACCCTGCTGTGCTGGCTGAGCCATTGATCTCAGGAGCTTCGGATTTCTTTGCGGGCACGGGTGATATGTTCTCGTTCGGAGTGACCGATTGGGTTCGTGGACGGTTGGGATTAAACGAGTATGTGAACAAATCGAGCGGACTCTATAAGATGGGAAAAGTGGCTGGGTTTGGTCTCAGCCTTGCCGCTGGGGGCGCCGGGTCCTTAAATGCTGGCAGTCGGACAGTGTTGTACTCGGGAGAAGGCGCTTTGGGGGTAGCGCGAGGGGCCCGCGTCGGGCAGCTCATGGAACAAACGCTTGGAGGCAGGCTGTTGAATGGCCTGGAATTTCTCTCAAGAAAATTCCTTAGAAGGAATCTGCCACAGGGCATCTGGGACGCTGCATCAGGTACTTTTGCTGCTAATGCGAAGGGAACCGTATATGCGTTCTTGAGGAATCCAAGGGTAAATAGTGTGTTCAATCGGATCGAAAATCCAGTCCTGAAGTTTTTCAAGAACACCGTACTGCGGAGGTTGTGATGAAGTTATTCCGAACGCTAGTTGGATATGTTAAACAGGCATTGAAGATACGAATTGCCAAAGACTGCTACATTGTCGGAGGAACGAGAGACTCTGTCCTCGTCGAGTTTAAAGGAAGGAAAATTGAAATATTCATGGAGCGATTTCCCGGGAAGCCCAGCATACTGATTTATCCTTCGAAAGATAGAAAGTGGTTACCTCCTCACGAGCACGAAGCCGTTTCTGATGCCGACTACGACTTCATCGTCAAGACGGTGGTAGGAAATTTTGAGAAATACGGAGAGACGGTGGAGTATCTATGAGGATTCAGGAAAACCGGAGGCGGAAAACCGTAAGACAGGGGTCAGGTCTTGCACTGAAGATAGGGGTCAGGTCTTGCAATGATGCAGGGGAAACGGGGGGTCAGAAAAAACCGGAGGCGTTCCTGATAGTGCCAGGCCGAATTCACAGGAGAAGAACAAATGAGTAAGTTGGTGTATCGCATCGCTATGACGTGGGGCGTCGTCGGGCTGCTGGGGGTTCTATTCGCGCAGCCCCTCGCTGCGGAAATCCCCCACCTGGTTCGCTACCAAGGCCAGGCGGTGGATCAGCAAGGCGTGGCGTTGGAGGGGCCGTATGCCTTGACCTTTCGGCTCTACGATGCCGAAACGAACGGCCAGGTCGTCTGGCAAGAAATCCAGCCGAACATCCCCCTCTCCCGCGGTCACTTCGCCGTCTTCTTGGGCCAAGTGACCTCCCTCGCGAGCGTTGACTGGAGCGAACCCTGCTGGCTGACCGTCCAGATCGGCACCGACCCGGAGCTGCTGCCCCGCCAGCGCATTGTCAGCGTCCCGCTGGCGATCCGGGCTGAAGCTGCTGAAAGGCTTACCACTCCTATCACTACCTCAATGGTTACAGGAACATTCGCCCCGTCCGTGATTAGTCCCCAAGGCTCAGGCAGTGGTCTGGACGCCGACACGGTGGATGGTAAGCGTGTCAGTGATTTGCTCAACCGGGCCAACCACACAGGAACCCAATCTACCTCAACCATTACCGGAACCTTTCCACCCCTCTCCATCAACCCACAGGGATCAGGATCGGGTCTCGACGCAGATCTATTGGATGGGAGGGATGCGACTGGCTTTGCCTCCCAACCCCATGAGCACCAGTGCCTCACCTTGAACCTGCAGGCTGGACGTACTGGCGCGTCGGCATGCCAGGATGATGGGCGATGGTGTGTTGTAGCGTTCGGGGAAAATGGCCAGCATCTGTCTTGCTCGGACAAGAATCCATTTTTATCTAGCTCGGTCTTTGTAGTTTGTTGTCGGTAAAATGTTAGTAACGCCAGTGTAGACAGGGGTCAGGTCTTGCAATAATGCAGGGACGGGTTGAGGAGGAGGAGGATGGCGAGGCCCTTACGGATTCAGTTCCCCGGCGCGGTGTATCATCTGACCAGCCGCGGCAACGCCCGACAGGCCATCTTTCTGTCCGAGGAAGATCGCCAGCACTTCGGTCGCCTTCTGGCCCAGGCGGTGTCGCGCTATGCCTGGCGCTGCTATGCCTATTGCTTGATGGACAACCACTACCACCTGCTGATCGAGACGTTGGCGGCGACCTTGTCGATCGGCATGCGCCACCTGAATGGTTCGTACACCCAAGCCTTCAATGCTCGCCACCACCGGGTCGGCCACGTCTTCCAGGGCCGGTATACAGCCATCCTGGTTGAAAAGGAGGCCCACTTGCTGGGAAAACCGGAGGCGTTACTAGCCGTGCCATGCTGAACGGGCACGCCCGAGACCGTAACGAAACTCGCGAAGATAGGGGTCAGGTCTTGCAATGATGCAGTGAACTGCAGGAGAAAGCGACATGAGCAGTTGGCGGTATCGCCACGTTTTTGCGTGGGGTTTGGTTGGGGTCGTGAGTATGGCCCTCGTACAGCCCCTCGCTGCTGAGATTCCCCCCCTCATCCGCTACCAAGGCCAGGCGGTGGATCAGCAGGGCATTGCGTTAGAGGGGCCCTACACCTTGACCTTCCGGCTCTACGATGCCGAAACCGACGGCCAGGTCGTTTGGCAAGAAATCCAACCGAACATCCCCGTCTCGCGCGGCCACTTCGCCGTCTTCCTCGGCCAAGTGACCTCCCTCGTCCCCGTAGACTGGAGCCAGCCGCGCTGGCTGACTGTCCAGATCGGCACCGACCCGGAGCTGCTGCCTCGGCAGCGCATCGTCAGCGTCCCGCTGGCGTTGCGGGCAGCGGTGGCGGAAGGGCTGGCGCAGCCGACGACAACCTCGACGATCACCGATGACGCCAACAAGCTGGTGCCGTCAGGCGCCGTCATCATGTGGACTGGCGCCAGTTGTCCGGCTGGCTATACGCGACTTACGGTCCTTGATGGCCGGTTTTTGGTTGGGGGCGGTTCGTACAACGCTGCGGCCGGCGGATCGGATACGCATACGCATGGAACAGGCAGCTACGCGGGGCCGAGCCACACGCACGCTGCTGGCACGTTGCAGACAAATGATAATGCGTGGCCCTATGGAGGTGGCGGAGGCGAACCTTTAATGAGCGGATGGACTACGCAAGGCCCACACGCCGTGTCTGGGTCAACCGCATCCGGTGGCACCGGCTCGGTCACCGGTACCTCAGCTTCCGCGGACAGCCGCCCTGCGTTTGCGACAGTTTTGCTGTGTCAGAAGAGCTGATTTGAATTGCGCTTGCGCGACGGTGCGGCGGATGCTAATCTAGCCGCACCATGAGCACACCTTCTTCCAATCGTTGGGCGTTGATTTTGGGCGCTTCCAGCGGGTTCGGCGCGGCCGCGTCGCTCGCGCTGGCCAAGCATGGGTTTCACATCGCCGGGGTGCACTTGGATCGAAAAGGCACCATGGCGAATGCGGAACAGGTCATCCAGCAGATCAAGCAGACCGGGCGCGAGGCGCTGTTTTTCAACGCCAACGCGGCCGACGCGGAGAAGCGGGCGGAGATCCTGACCCAGCTTGAGCAGACGCTCCGCGCCAGCCAGCCCTCCGGCACGGTTCAAGTGGTCATGCACTCCCTCGCTTTCGGCACGCTCAAACCGTACTTAGCGGCGGAGCCAAAAGACTCCATCACGCAGGACCAGATGGAGATGACCGTGAACGTCATGGCCAACAGCCTGGTCTATTGGGTGCAGGACCTGTTTTGGCGCAAGCTGCTGGGGCAGGGCGGAAAGATTTTCGCGATGACCAGCTCCGGCGGCACGCGGGTGTGGCACAATTACGGCGCGGTGTCCGCGGCGAAAGCGGCGCTGGAGTCCCATATGCGCCAGCTCGCCATGGAATTGGCGCCGCACGGCATCAGCGCGAATACCATCCGCGCCGGGGTGACGGACACGCCCGCCTTGCGCAAGATCCCCGGCAGCGACCAGATGATCGAGTTCGCGAAGCTGCGGAATCCCCACCATCGCCTGACGACGCCGGACGAGGTGGCGCAGGCGATCGTCGCCCTCTCATCGCCGGAGACGCATTGGATCACCGGCAATGTCATCGGCGTTGACGGAGCGGAAGACATCGTCGGATAAATGGTTGCCGGCAGTCGGGGGTCGGTCACGTTAGACGTGACGGAATGCGGTGACGAATGATGTCAAGATCGAAGGCCGTGCACCGTAACGCTATTCGTGACCGTGGACCGAGTACTGGGTGACGATCCCTACATATGCGTCTCAAGCGCCTCGACGTCTTCGGTTTTAAATCCTTCGCCAAGAAAACCGCCATCCATTTCGAGCCCGGGGTCACGGCCATCGTCGGGCCGAACGGTTCCGGGAAGTCAAACTTAGTCGACGCCATGCGCTGGGTCCTGGGGGAGCACAACCCCCGCGACGTGCGCGCCCCCCGCCTCGAAGACGTCATCTTCAACGGCACCGACACCGCCGCCCCGCTGTCCATGGCGGAGGTGAACCTCCTCATCGAGAACGAGCGGGGCCTGCTGCCCATCGCGTTCACCGAAGTGCTCCTCACCCGCCGCGTCTACCGTTCCGGCGAGAGCGAATACTTCATCAACCAAAGCCCCTGCCGCCTGAAGGACATCCAGGAGCTGTTCCTCGGCACCGGCCTGGGCGGGGGCACGTACGCCATCATCGAGCAGGGCCACATTGACATGATCCTGTCCTCCCGCCCGGAGGAGCGCCGCATCGTGTTTGAAGAAGCCAGCGGGGTCGCCAAATACCTCTCCAAGAAGCAAGAGACGCTGCGCCGCCTCGATGAAGTGGAACAGCACCTCGTGCGGCTGGTGGATATTACCTCCGAAGTCCGCCGGCAGGTGGCGTTGCTGGAGCGGCAGGCGGCCAAAGCCCGGCAATATCAAGGCCAGTGGGAGCAGCTCAAATCCGGCGAGGTACGCTTGGCCGCCGACGAGCTTCGCCGGGGCGAAGAGCTGCACCAGCAGCTCTCGGCTCAGGTGGAGACGCTCAAACAGCAGCAGGGAGAGTTGGAAACCCGCCGCCAGGAGCATCTGACGCAATTGGAAGTCTGCCAGACCGCCGTCTCCTCGGTGCAGGCCGAGCTGCAGGAGGCGCGCACGCGGTTGGTCGAAGTCTCCAGCCGCATCGAACAGCACGCCAGCCAACTGGCCCTCAAGGGGCAGTGGCTCGAGCAGCTCGCCCAGCAGAGCGAGCAGCTCAGCCGCGAAGAAATCCAGTTGGAAGAGCGGGGCAAGCAGGCGGCCGAGCAGGTGGAGCGGCTGACCGCGCAGCAGCAGACCTTGACACAGCAGGAGCGCGAGCTGGATGAGCAGCGCCAGGCTGTGACGCGGGACGTGGCAGCGCTGGAGCAGGGTATCGCCGGCGCGCTCACGGCGATCGACGAGGCCAAGCAGGCCTTGTTCGCGGCCGCGTCGCAGGCGTCGCAGCAGCGCAACGCGTTCGCCTCCTGCGGGCTGCGCCTGCAGGCCGTGGATGCGCAGGCGGCCCGCGTGACGGCGGCCCAGGCCGCCGCGCAGCAGCGGCTCGACGCCCTGACGGGGAAATCTGACGCGGTGGAGCAGCAGCGGCGCGCCGCGCAAGAACAGGTGTCGTCGTTGAAGCAGCAGACGGAACAATCGAAGCGCGCCTTGGACGAGGCGCACGGCCGCCATCAGGAGTCGCTGGGCCGGGTGCAGGAAGTGCAGGAGCGCACGCTGCGGCAGCGCGCCCAAGTGCAGTTGTTGGAAGAGGTCTGGCGGCGCCACGAAGGGTTTCCCGACGGGGTGAAAGCCTTGCTGGCGAACCCGCCGGATGGCGTGTTGGGGTTGCTGGCTGATCTCCTGGATGCGCAGCCGGGATACGAGCGGGCGCTGGAAGCGGCGATGGGCCCGCTGGCGAGCGCCATCGTCGTCCGGGACCGGCACGCGCTCAAGCGCTGCCGAGAGCTCCTGAGCGCGGACCAGCTCGGCGAAGCGCGCTTCATCGTCCTGGCCGATGCGGAATTGGCGTCCGCAGCGCCGGTGCCGCCCGGAGTGTCGTCACAGCCCGGCGTGTTGGGCCCGCTGCTGACCTTCGTGAAAGACGACCCTGTGGCGCGGCCGTTTATGGACTGGCTGCTGAACCCGTGGTGGGTGGCGGATGATCTCGGCCGCGTCATGGACCCCGCGTTTCGTTCTCCCAAGCAGTGGGTCAGCCCCTCCGGCGACCGGTGGGACGGGCAGGGATGGCAATTTTCCGGCGGGACGCCCCGCATCTCCAGCATGGTCGGGCGCCGACAGCGCTGGGAACGCGCCACGGAAGAGCTCGGCGTCCTGGAGCGCGACCTGGCCGGCTGCCAGTCCGCGTGCCAGCAGGCGGACGAGATGCGCCGTTCCTGCGCGGCTACGGAAACGCAGGCGCGGGAGCAGTTCGACCGCGCGGTGCCGGCCCTGGCGAAGCTGGAGAGCCAATCGGCCCAGCTTGCGCATGACATCAAGCGCTTGCGCGAGGAGTTGGAAACCCACGCCCTCGACCTGCAGGAGCTTCGCGCGCAGCAGGCACAGTTGACTCAGGCGCAAGCCGATGCCCAGCAAGCGGTGGCCGAATCGGAAGCGCGGCATCAGGCGGCGCAGGAGACGCTGCAGGCTTCCCAGCGCCGGCACGACGAGTCGCATCAGCGCCGCCAGAGCCTGCTGGTCTCCGGCGCGCAAGTGGATGGCGCCCTCGGCGCCTGCCGCGAGCGGCTGCGCGAAGGGGCGGCGCGCGTGAGCGAGCTGCAGAGCGAGTACGTCCGGCTGCAGTCGGACGTGGAGGCCAAGCGCGCGCAACACCGCGCCAGTGCCGAGCGGATCGCCGAGCTGACGCGGGAGCGGGAAGCGCACGAGCAGGACGCCAAGACGCTGGCCGACGAGCGCGTGACGCTGGAAGGGCAGGTGGCCGCCGTGGCGGACCGGCTGCACGCCGAGGAGCTCACGCGCGACCAGGTGCTGCCGACACTCTCCGCCATCGAGCGGGACTTGCTGGCCCTCACCCATTCGCTCCAGCAGCAGGAGAGCCAGTTCGCCGAGCGCAGCTTCCGCCGCGCCCGCATCGTCGAGCGGCTGCGGGACGTCTACCAGATTGACGAAGCGCAGGTGCTGGCCCAGCAGGGCCAGGAGGGTGCTGCCCCGCTGTCGGAGGAGGAACGGCAGGCCCTGACCGAGCAGGTGGAGAAGCTCAAAGGCAAGCTGGGCACCATCGGGCCGGTCAATCTCGGCTCGGTGGAAGAATACGACACTTTGAAGCAGCGCCTGGAGTTCCTGCAGACCCAGCAGCAGGACTTGGTGAAGGCGCGGGAAGACCTGAAGGCCTCCATCGCGCAGATCAACCGGACCGCGCGCCAGCAGTTCCGCGACACCTTCGCGAAGATCACCGCGGAATTCCAGCATTACTACACCCAGCTCTTCCGCGGCGGCGAGGCCAACCTCATTCTCCTGGACGAAGAGGATGTGCTGGAGTCCGGCATCGAGATCGTGGCCCGGCCGCCCGGCAAGCGGCTGCAGACCATCAGCTTGCTCTCCGGCGGGGAGCGGGCCCTGACCGCCATCGCCCTGTTGTTCGCCTTGTTCAAGGTGCGCCCCTCGCCGTTCTGCATCCTGGATGAGATTGACGCCCCCTTGGATGAGGCCAATGTGGACCGGTTCACCAGCGTGCTGGAAGAGTTCTTGAGCCTCTCCCAGTTCATCCTCATCACCCACAACAAGAAGACCATCACCAAGGCCGACTCCCTCTACGGCGTCACCATGGAGCAGGCGGGCATTTCCAAGGTCGTCTCGGTCAAATTGACCCGCACGAAAACGCCCTCGGTCGCTCCGGCCCCGACTGCTGAGTCAGCGGCGTCCGCCCAGCCGGCTGTCGAGGCGGCCGCCCCGGAGGCCGCCGTGACGGCCCCGGCCGATACCGACGCCGTTCCCGCCTAGTTTTTTATCTCTATCCTATTGATCCACAACGAGTTATTCATCATCCGGTGCGCTTGACCCGCGGCACGAACTTCCGTATACTGAACTGTTATGTCATCTGACTCCGCCACCTCCACATTTCATGCCATTCCGGAAATCCTGGAAGAGCTCCGGGAGGGCCGGATGGTCATTGTCGTAGACGACGGCGACCGCGAGAACGAGGGCGATCTGGTGATGGCGGCCACCTTCGTCACGCCGGAGCACATCAACTTCATGGCGCGCTTCGGCCGGGGCATCATTTGCGTCCCCATGGAGGGGGGGCGGCTGGACCAGCTCGGCCTACATCAGATGGTGTCCCCCTCGCAAGACCCGATGAAGACGGCCTGGACCATCTCCGTGGATGCCCGGGAAGGGGTCTCGACCGGCATCTCCGCGCCTGACCGGGCCCGGACCATCCAAATTTTGATCAACTCGCAGACCAAGCCGGACGATCTCGCCCGCCCCGGGCATGTGTTTCCGCTGCGGGCCAAGGAAGGCGGGGTCCTGCGCCGCGCCGGCCACACTGAGGCGGGCGTGGACCTGGCCCGGCTGGCGGGCGTCTACCCGGCCGGCGTCATTTGCGAGATCATGCACGACGACGGCACGATGGCCCGCTCCACCCAGCTCTTCGAGTTCGCCGCGCAGCATCAGTTGAAGATTTGCACGATCGCCAGCTTGATTGACTATCGCCGGAAGTTCGAAAAGCTCGTCCGGCGGATGGCCAGCACCAAGCTGCCGACGGAGTTCGGGGAGTTTCGGCTGATGCTCTACGACACCAGCGTGGACGACCGCCAGCACGTCGCCCTGGTGCGCGGCCGGGTGGATGACGGCGCCCCCGTGATGGTGCGCGTCCATTCCCAGTGCCTGACCGGCGACGTGTTCGGCAGCCTGCGCTGCGACTGCGGCCCCCAGTTGCGCCGCGCCATGGAAAAAATCAGCGAGGCGGGGCGGGGGGTCATCCTCTACATCAACCAGGAAGGCCGGGGCATCGGCTTGGGCAACAAGGTCAAAGCCTACGCTCTGCAGGACGAAGGCATGGATACCGTCGAAGCCAACGCCGCGCTGGGGTTCGAGCCGGACTTGCGGGACTACGGCATCGGCGCGCAGATCCTGGTGGATCTCGGCTTGAAAGAGCTGCAATTGCTGACCAACAACCCGCGCAAGATCGTCGGGCTGGAAGGCTATGGATTGCGCGTGGTGGAGCGCGTGCCCATTGAAATGGCCGCGCGCCCGGAAAACGCCCGCTATCTCTCCACCAAGCGCGAGAAGCTGGGCCATCTGTTGAATGGCTCGTAACCGGCGCGCGCGGCGCGTCGTGCTGGTGGCCGCCCGGTTTAATCAGGCGGTGACCTCGGAGCTGGTTGACGGCGCGCGCCGCGTGCTGCGGCGGGCCGGTGTGGCGGCAGAGGACATCGGCACGGTCTGGGTGCCCGGCGCGTTTGAATTGCCGGTGGCGGCCGCGGCCGCGATCGCAGCACGGCGGCCGGACGCGGTGATCGCGCTGGGGTGCCTGATCAAGGGCGAGACCCCCCAGTACGCGGCGATCGGCCAGGCGGTCGCCGACGGATTGACGCAGGTGGCGGTCTCGACGCGGGTGCCGGTGGCCTTCGGCGTCATCATCGCCGATACGTTTGCCCAAGCGCGCCAGCGGGCCGGCGGCCGATGCGGCCACCGGGGCGAAGAAGCCGCCGAAGCCGCCCTCGACATGATGACACAGCTTGCGACACTCTAACTTACCCATGCGAAACCGCACCCGAGCGCGCGAATACGCCCTGCAGATTCTCTACCAGGTGGATCTGACGCACGCCGACCCGCAGGCCGCCCTGCATGACTTCCAAGTCCGGCAGACGGTGGCCGGCGACATCAAGGAGTTCGCCACGCGCCTGGTGCAAGGCACGCTGAGCCACCTGGCCGCCATTGACCGCTTGATCAGCGCGCACGCCAGCAACTGGGACATCGGCCGCATGGCCGTGGTGGACCGCAACATCCTGCGCCTGGGCGCCTATGAGCTGCTCTACACCGAGGACGTGCCGCCGAAAGTGTGCCTGAACGAAGCGGTGGAGCTGGCCAAGCGGTTCGGCGATGAGGAATCGAGCAAATTCGTCAACGGCATCTTAGATACGATCCACAAGACGCGGCCGGCTGCGTCCGTTCCCCCGTCGTCCGCCGCGCTTGACGCTCCGCCCGCCGCGTAACTCCAAGGTGATCATGCCCACAGCAGATTTGCACGTGCATACCCGCTATTCCGACGGCACGGAAACGCCCCAGCGCGTCGTGGAGATGGCCGTTGAGGCCGGATTGTCGGCGATGGCGATTACGGACCATGACATCATGGACGCGTATGAGCAGGCCGCGCCCTTCGCCGCGGCGCAGGGGCTTGAGCTGATCCCCGGCCTGGAGATGTCGGCCGGCCTCCTGGGGCCCAACGGCGAGGTGGACGTGCACATGCTGGGGTTGTTTATGGACCTCCACCACGCGCCGTTTCAGCAGCGGCTGGCCGAGCAGCGCACCCGGCGCATCCGGCGGACGCATGAGATGGTGGAGCGGCTGCGCGCCCTGGGATTGAACATCAGCATCGAGGAAGTGTTCGCCGTCGCCGGCGAGGGGGCGGTGGGCCGCCCGCACGTCGCGCAGGTGCTGGTCACGCACGGCTATGTGGCCACACCGCGCGAAGCGTTCGACCGCTACATCGGCAACAACGGCCCCGCCTACGTGCCGGGCACGCCGACTGCGCCGCAGGAGGCCATCCGGGCGATCCGGGAGGCCGGCGGCATTCCGGTCCTGGCGCATCCGATCTACGTCAAGAACGATGCGCTGATCGAGCAGTGGGCCCGCGAGGGGCTGGTGGGGCTGGAAGTCTATCATTCAAGCCACACGCCGGAGGTGGTGAACCGCTACAAGAAATTGGCCGACCGGCTGGGGTTGCTGAAGACCGGCGGCAGCGATTTTCACGGCACGTCACGGGAAGGGGTCCCGATCGGCTCGGCGCCGATTCCGTACGAACTGGTTGAGGCCCTCAAGGCATGGAAAGCCGCGCATCCGACGCCCGCTTCATGACGCGGGCGCTGCAATTGGCGCGCCGCGCGCAGGGCGACACGTCGCCGAACCCGATGGTGGGGGCGGTCGTCGTGAGCGCGCGCGGGCGGATCGTGGGTGCCGGGTATCATCGTCGCGCCGGAGGGCCGCACGCGGAAGTGGAGGCCTTGCGCCAGGCCGGCCCGCACGCGCGCGGGGCGACCCTGTACGTGAACCTCGAGCCGTGCCGGCATCACGGCCGCACGCCGCCGTGCTGCGAAGCGCTCATCAAGGCAGGCCTGTCGCGGGTCGTGGCGGCGATGCGCGATCCGAATCCCCTGACGAACGGGCGGGGCCTCGCGCGCCTGCGCCGGGCGGGGATCGAGGTCGCGCTGGGGGTCGGAGCGCCGGAGGCGGCGCGCCTTAACGCGCCCTTTATCAAACGCATGACTCGGAAGCTCCCCTGGGTGGTGGTGAAAATCGCGCAAAGCTTCGACGGGAAAATCGCCACCGCCTCTCGGGAATCCCGCTGGATCTCGTCGCCGGCATCCCGGCGGCTGGCCCATGAGCTTCGGCGCGACGCCGACGCGGTGCTGGTCGGCGTCAATACCGTGCGGCAAGATGACCCCCGGCTCTCCGTGCGTGATTCCGCGCGCCCGGCGCGGCCCGGCCGGCCGATGAGGGTGATCGTGGACAGCCGCTTGCGCACCCCGCTGACGAGCCGTTGCCTGCGGCCGACGCCGCCGGCGCCGGTGATCATCGCGACGACGAACCGTTCGCCCCGCGCCTGGAAGCCGTTTGAGCGGCTGGGCGTGCGGGTGCTGGCGTTTCGGCCCAGGCGCGGGCGCGTGCCGCTGCGGCAGTTGTGCCGGGCGCTCAGCGAGCAGTTTGAGGCGACCTCCGTGCTGATCGAGGGCGGAGGCGAGCTGGTAGCCGGCGCGCTCGAGGAGCGGCTGGTGGATCGCGCCGTGTGGATTCTGGCTCCCCTCTTGGTGGGCGGGCGCGCCAGCCCTTCGTCGGTCGGCGGCGCGGGGATCGCGCGGCTGGCCCAGGCCGCGCGCTTGCGCGGCCTGCAGGTGCGGCGTCTCGGCCCGGACTTGGTCTGCGAAGCCGCGGTCGTCTATCCGGGCGCGCGCTAACACCCAGCAGGACAGCGGATGTTTACCGGCATCATCCAGCACATCGGCACGATCAGCCAGGTGCGCCGCCGCGACGCGGTGACGGAGCTGGAGGTGCGCGCCTCGGCCGCCTGCGAGGGATTGAAGGCGGGCGAGAGCGTGGCGGTCAACGGCGTGTGCCTGACCGTCGTCCGGGCCGGCCGGAGCGCGTTCACCGCCGAGGTGATCCCTGAGACGCAGCGGCTGACGACGCTGGGACGGATCGCGCGCGGCGATGCGGTGAACCTGGAGCGCAGCTTGAGGATCACGGATCGGTTGAGCGGGCATCTGGTCCTCGGCCACGTGGACGGCATGGGCCGCGTGCTCCGGCGCGCCGTCAAGGCGCGCGAGGTCGGGCTGGAGCTGGCCGTGGATCGCTCGGTGGGGCGCTACCTGGTGCCCAAAGGGCCCATCACGATCGATGGAGTGAGCCTGACGCTGGGGAGCCGGGTGTCGTCTACCCGGTGCCAGGTGTTCATCATCCCGGAGACGATGCATCGCACTACCGTGTGGCGGCTGCAAGCCGGCGACCTGGTGAATATCGAAGTGGATTATTTCGCCAAGCTCATCGCGCAGCTGGCGGGCCGCCGCACTCGCCGATGAAGCGCCTGAGACGCTGGTTCGTGATCGGCGGCGGGGGGCTGATCGTGCTGCTGGGCGCGCTCTTCATGCCGCTGCCTGGTCCGGGACTCCCCATCGTCGTGGCCGGCCTGGCGATTCTCTCATCGGAGGTGCCGTGGGCTCGTCGGCTCTTGAAGCGCCTCACAGAGCTCCTCAAGATGGTGAACGCGCGCGTCAAGAAGATGACCGCCGGGAGCCGATGGAAACAAATCGGCCTGGCCGGCGGCCTGGCGGTGTTATGGGTCGCGGGCGGGATCGTCGCATGGCGGATCTGGGTGTTTTAAGGTAAAATTAGGTTTCTGTTTCGACGGGGCGTGGCTCAGTTTGGTAGAGCGCTTGGTTCGGGACCAAGAGGTCGGAGGTTCAAATCCTCCCGCCCCGATGTTTTTGATAAGTTGGTGGGAGGATTTGAAGGGAGGCCCGACCCAACTTGCATGGAGCTGCGACTGAACAGGGAGCAGCGACATCCTTGGGAGGGCCGGGCGGCTACCGGAGCGACCCGCCCACAGGCGGGGAGCGGAGGAGCCAAATCCTCCCGCCCCGATATTTTTGAAGAAGGCATGATGAGGGAATGACGATGTATCCAACCGCATGGCAGTTGATCTCTCAAGCGAGTCTGATCGTCAAGCTGATCCTCGTGATCCTGGCCGCTCTCTCCGTCGTGTCCTGGGGGCTCATCCTGTATAAATCCAGCCTGCTGCGGGCGGCCTCACGGGAATCGGCGGCGTGGCTGAAGTTGTTCGATCAGCAAGGCGATCTCGACGCGGTGGCGGAGTTGGCCCCCTCGTTTCCGATCAGCCCGATGGCGCGGGTGTTGCTCGCCGCCTACCCGGCCCGCCAGGTCTCCGCGGCGGCATTCGAGCGCGCGGTCGCCAAGGCGGTCGCCGCGGAGCTGGAGCGCCTGCAATCGTCGTTGACGTTTTTGGCGACCACCGGGTCCGCCGCTCCGTTCATCGGGCTGCTCGGCACCGTGTGGGGCATCATGGATGCCTTCCGAGGGATCGGCGCGGCCGGGTCCGCCTCGCTGGCCGTGGTGTCTCCGGCGATCGCCGAAGCCCTCATCACGACGGCGGCCGGGTTGCTGGCCGCCATCCCGGCGGTGATGGCCTACAATACCTTTCTGAGCTGGAACCGCCGCCTGGCGCGCCAGGTGGACGCGTTTGCCCAGGACTTTCAAGCGCGGGTGAACGAAGCGAATGCAGACCAACTCACCGCACTCCCTCGCGTCTGAGATCAACGTCACGCCCCTCGTGGACGTGATGCTGGTGCTCCTCATCATCTTCATGGTGACGGCCCCGCTCCTCGACCAAGGCATCCGGGTCGCGCTGCCCAAAGCCCAGACCGGCCAGCAGATGGACCAGTCGGGGCTGAACATCACGCTGACCAAAGAGCACGCCGTCTACCTGAACCGGGAGCTGGTGACGATGGCCGAGCTGCGCCGGAAGCTGGCGGAGGTGCCGCGCAACCAGCCGCTCCTGATCCGGTCAGACCGCAACGCCTATGTCAGCCGGCTGATCGAGCTGTGGGATCTCTGCCGCGCCGCCGGGTTCGGTGAAATCCGCATCGCGACACTGGCCGACTAGCGCGCGCCTCTCCAACCCCCGGATGGGACCGATCGTGCACCCGATGGCGCCTTCCGCCGACCGCCTGCTGTTCCGCGCGGTGATCGCCTCCCTGATCGGGCATGCGCTGATCCTGGGCGCGCTGGTGGCGACGTCCCGCCACGGCGCGCTCTCAGAGATGCTGCCGGAGCCCGTCACGTCCGCCAAATTGGTCTACCAACCGCAAGCCCCTTCGACCGACCGGATGCAATGGCGGCCGGAGCCGTCGCGATCCACGGAACGGTTGGGCCAACTGCCGGCGCCGGCCCTGGGTCCCGCAGCCGGCGCGTTTGCCGGAGGGCCGGGGTCCCTGGCCGCGGGGGGCGGGGCGGCCACCGGGGATCTCTCGCGCGTGGCCGTGGGCGGCTCAGGAGCGTCCTGGTCCGCGCCGGCGCTCTCCAGCGGCGCCGGGTCGGCGGCGATCGATCTGACAAATCTTACCGCAGCCGCGCAAGGCGATCCGGTGCGCTTTGCCTATTTCAGCGCCATCCGGGAGCGGGTTCAGCGCACCGCGGATGTTCAGCACTGGGAAACGACTGCCGCCAAGGGGGGCGGGGTCGTCTACGTGGAGTTTGCGGTTGACCGGGCGGGGCAGGTCCACGCCGTGTCCTGGCTGCAGGGCCGTTCGCAAGCCCCCGCGTCGCTGTGCGACACCGCGGTGCGGCTGGTGACGACCTCCACCCCGTTTCCGCCGTTTCCACCCTCGTTCGAGGAGTCCAGCCTAACGCTGCTGCTGCCCATCGAGTTCATGGCCACCGGGTCAAGTTGACACGGAGCGCTGTTCTGCTAGACTGATTTACACGCTATTGCAGTAGACAATTGTTGCAGTCGGTCAATCGCCGTGCTTCTGGTGCGGCGATTTTTTCTTAGAGTGCGTCCCAGCATCTCGGGCGAGCCGCGGTGCGAGCGCCAGCTGGTCAGCTCCGAGGAACGACGACGAAGGCGTACTCCCTGGAGTACGTTGAGGAGAAGAGACGACGGAGATGACCGGCTGCCGCCGCACCCCGAAGGGCTGGGCCGATTTGCGGCCCAGCGCGGCCACGCGAGATGCTGGGGCGCACTCTTGGGAGCCTTGGGTGGCGCGATGCTCACACGGCTGAAGCGGTTGCTCTTGGGAGCGCCGCGCAACATTTTTGACCCGCGGACCTACCACAACATCTCTCTGGTGGCGCTGCTGGCCTGGGTCGGGCTGGGCGCGGACGGGCTCTCCTCGTCCGCCTATGGCCCTGATGAAGCCTTCCGGGCGCTGGGCGAGCATACGTATTTGGCCGTGCCGTTTACGCTGGCCATCGCCCTCACGGTCTTCATCATCTCCTTCGCCTACAGCCGCATCATCGAGCACTTTCCCTACGGAGGCGGCGGGTACATCGTCGCCAGCCGCCTGCTGGGGCCGAAGTTCGGGGTCGTCTCCGGCGCCGCGCTGCTCGTGGACTACGTCTTGACCATCTCCGTCTCCATCGCCGGCGGGGCGGACCAAGTGTTCAGCGTGCTCCCGCCCGAGGCCGCGCGGTATAAGCTCCTGGCCGAGGCTGTGGTGATCGGGCTGATGGTGCTGCTGAACTTGCGCGGGGTCCGGGAATCAGTGGCGGTCCTCACGCCCATCTTCGCCCTCTTCATCGTGACGCACGCGGTGCTTATCTTCGGGGGCATCGGCTCCCATCTGGGTGCCGTGCCTCAGGTGGCGATGGAAGTGCGCCAGAACTTTCACGCGGGGCTCGCCACCTTGGGGCTGGGAGGCATGCTCGCTCTCTTCATGCGGGCCTACGCAATGGGCGGCGGCACCTACACCGGGATCGAAGCCGTCTCCAACGGGTTGCAGATCATGCGCGAGCCCAAGGTGGAGACGGGGAAGCGCACGATGCTGTACATGGCGATCTCCTTGGCGTTGACCGCCGGGGGGATCATGCTGTGCTACCTGCTGTTCCACGCCAGTCCGGAGCCGGGGAAGACGATGAACGCCGTGCTCCTGCAGCGCTTCGCGGGCGAATGGAGCGTGTGGGGCTTGCCGGTGGGCCACGCCTTCGTGGTGTTGACGCTGGCGGCGGAAGCCGGGCTGCTCTTCGTTGCCGCGCAGGCCGGATTCATTGACGGCCCGCGTGTCATGTCCAACATGGCGCTGGACTCCTGGCTGCCGCACCGGTTCGCCCAGTTGTCCAACCGGCTGACTAGCCAAAATGGGGTGCTGTTGATCGGATCAGCCGCTTTGGCGACCTTGTGGTATACCCGCGGCAACATCACCGCGCTGGTCACGATGTATTCCATCAATGTCTTCCTAACGTTCTCGCTCACGGAACTCGGCATGTCCCGCTTCTGGATCCGGAAGCGCAAGAAGCTGCCGGAATGGAAACGCTCGCTGCCGATCCATCTCATCGGGCTGGGCCTCTGCTCGACGATCCTGACGGTGGTCGTCATCGAGAAATTCCGCGAGGGAGCCTGGGTGACCCTGATCATCACCTCACTCCTCGTCGGCCTGTGCTTTTGGATTCGCGGCCATTATGAGCGCGTGAAAGACAGCTTGAAGCAACTGGAGGAAACCATCCACGGGGCGGTCATGCCGGCGCCGGACAAGCTGGTGCCGATCCGCCGCGCCATGCCGACGGCGGTGCTGTTGGTGAATCGCTACGATGGGCTGGGCATCCACGGATTGCTGACGATCCAGCAGCTCTTTCCCGGGCATTTCAAGAACTTCATCTTTGTGTCCATTGGGGCGATTGATGCGGCCGCGATGAAAGGCGTGGAAGAGGTGGATCACGTCCGGGAGCGCACGGACCGCGAGCTGCAGCGGTATGTCACGCTCGGCCGGGGATTAGGGCTGGCGGCCGATTACCGCATGAGCGTGGGGATCGAGGTGCTCGACGAGGCCGAGACGCTCTGCTTGGCCATCAGCCGGGAGTTTCCCAAAGCGATGTTCTTCGCCAACAAACTCATCTTCCAGCAGGAGCGCTGGTACCAGTCCCTCTTGCACAACGAAACCGCCTATCAGCTTCAACACCGCCTGCAATTCGCCGGGCTTCACAGCATGGTGCTCTCAAGCCGGGTTTTTGCCGAATCGCTCTCCCGCTCCGCCTCAGCGGCCCCCGCGCCGGCTCATTGACGCCTGACGCTGCCGGCGGCCTCGAGATGGCGGGCGGCATCCTCCGGCCGGCCCAGTTGAACCCACACCGCCGCCAAGTTGTTGCGCGCTTCTACATTGTTCCCATCCAGCTCAAGGGCTCGGGAAAAATACCCCGCCGCGTCCATCCATTGGCCCTGGAGCGCCAGATCAACGCCCAAGTTGTTGTAGCTGCCTGAGTGAGCGGGGTTGCGGCGGAGCACTTGGAGATAGTAAGGAATGGCCTCAGTACTCCGGCCTTCTTTATCCAGGGCGAGGGCCAGATTATAGCGGGCCCGGACATTCCAGGGCCGCTTGGCGGCCACGTCCTGCCACATGGCGACTTCGTTGTGGTAATCCCGGTTGCGCTGGGTGGTGGCGAAGGCCAGCGCGCCGATCAGCGCGGCGGCCAGGCCGATGCCGACGCGCGCCCGCACCCGGTCCCGGCCTGCGCCAGGCAGCAGGCGCTGAAGCCCCAGCCATCCCCCCAGCGTGACCAGCACGACCACCGCGATCAGCGGCAGGTACATCCGCCGCTCCGCCGCGATTTCCGTGAAGAGCGGCCACACGCTTGAGGTCGGGGCCAGTACCAGCAGAAACCAGGCGCCCAGGAAGCCCAGCTCCGGGCACCGGCGCAGCGCAATCACGGTTGCGATGAGCCAGGCGCCGACGAGCATGGCCTGCGGCCACACATCGGCCACGCTGCGCGAGACGGGCCAATCCTCGTAATCAAACGCCAGCCCCTGCGGCCACACGGCGAGACGCAGGTAATGGGCGATCACCCCCAGCTGTGTCGTCCCATAGGTCCACGGACTCAGGTAAGCCGGCCCGGGCCCGGCTGATTCGATGCGGGGCCCGCCCAACACCAGGACGGCGAGCACCAGCCAGGTAGCCATGAGCCCGGCATGCAAGAGCCATCGCCGCCGCCCGTCAGCCTGGCGGAGGAAGATGGCGTCATACAGCCAGGCCGCCACCGGGGCGGTGACCATCGTTTGCTTGGTGCCCATGCCCAGCGCGCAACAAGCCACGGCGGCTAGCATCCAGCGGCGCGGGTGAGGCGCGTCCGCGCTGCGCGCCAGGCAATAGAGGGTCAGCAGGTACCAGAGGCCCATCAGCGATTCGGCCCGCTGGATGATATAAGTGACGCTCTCCGTCAGCAGCGGATGCGCCACCCAGATGAGCGCGGCGGCGGCGGCCAGGCCGGACGCCGCGTGTCCGACGCGCGCCCGGAGGCGGGGCAGCAGGAGCGTGCGCCGGAGCAGCCCGTAGAGGACCAGACCGGCCAGGAGGTGGATGGCGAGATTGACCGCGTGGTAGCCGAACACTTGCAGTCCGCCGACGGCATAGTTCAGCGCGAAGGAGAGCGTGAGGATCGGACGGTGGAGCAGCGGCTCGATCCCGGGCGGGACGGCGAGGACCGCCCCGATCGGCCGGAGGCGGCGGATGCCGGGGTTATCCACGATCGAGAGGATGTCGTCGTGAAGAAACGGCCCCGATAGGCTGCCGGCATAGGCGGCCAGGCCGGTGAGGACGATCAGCCAGGGAAGCAGCCGTGGCCACGAGGGGAGCAGGCCGCGAGGTGAGTGGGACATGGGCCGTACCCGAGCATAGCCGTTTTTGCCCAGGGCTGCTACAATAATTGTCCCATGAGACGGTTTCGATGAAGCGGCAGGTCCATGTGTATTACAGCGGCCGAGTGCAGGGGGTGGGGTTCCGGATGACGGCCGATGAAACGGCCCACAGCGTGGGGGTCGTCGGCTGGGTCAAAAATCTTCGGGACGGGCGGGTGGAGCTGGTCGCGCAAGGCGAAGAGCCGGCCGTGGAGCAGCTCCTCCAAGCGCTCCGCACCGGGCCGATGGCCAATTTCATCAAGGATGTCGAGATCGTCTGGGGCCCCCCCGTCGAGTTGTTTAAAGATTTTGACATCCGCTATTAAGGTTGTGTGTTCCTGCTCATGACTGCCTCCCACTCCATCCCAGCGGAGGTCCGCCGGACCGTTGAGCGCCTGCGGGAGCACATCCGCTCGCACGATTACCGCTACTACGTGCTCAGCCAGCCGGAAATCTCTGACGCCGAATACGACGCGCTGATGCGCCGGCTCGTCGAGCTGGAGGCGGCGTATCCCGCGCTCGTGACGCCGGATTCGCCGACCCAGCGCGTCGGGGGGATGGCGGAGCAGGCCTTTGGATCCGTCCGGCATTCCGTGCCCATGCTCTCCCTGGACAACGCCGTGACGGCCGAGGAGCTGGGGGCCTGGTATCAGCGCGTGCTCAAGGGCCTGGACGGAGCGCAGCCGACGCTGGCCGTCGAGTTCAAGATTGACGGCGTCGGACTCGCCCTGGTGTACGAGGGCGGGCGATTGGCGCGGGCCGCCACCCGCGGCGACGGGGAGACCGGAGAAGACGTGACGGTGAACGTCCGGACCATCGGCGCCATTCCGCTGAAGCTGCCGGCCAAGCCGCGCAGCCGGCTGCAGCCGCCGGCCCGGCTGGAAGTGCGCGGGGAAATTTACATGTCGATCGCAGAGTTTGAACGGTTCAACGAGGCCGCGCGCCGGCAGGGGGCGGAGATGTTCGCCAACCCGCGCAACGCGGCCGCCGGCAGCCTGCGGCAGAAAGACCCGCGGGTGACGGCCTCGCGCCCGCTGCGGTTTTTCGTGCACTCGTACGGTTTGGTGGAGGGGATGTCGTTTCAGACCCACGCGGAGTTTCTGCGCACCTGCGGCGCGTTGGGGTTGCCGGTGCCGGCGCACAGCCTGGTGTGCCGCTCCCTGGAGGAATTGCTCGCCCATTGCCGCCGGTGGGAGGCGCAGCGCGCCGAGCTGCCCTACGAGGTGGACGGCCTGGTCGTGAAAGTCAACGAGCTGCATCTGCAGCAGCGCCTGGGCATGACGGCCCGGTCGCCTCGCTGGGCCATCGCCTATAAATTTCCCGCGCAGCAGGCGACGACCCAGGTGCTCGACGTGCTGCCGTCCGTCGGCCGGACCGGCGCGATCACGCCGGTGGCGAAGCTGGCCCCGGTCTCGTGCGCCGGGGTGACGATCTCCAATGCCACCTTGCACAACTACGACGAAGTGGAGCGCCTGGGCCTCACCGTGGGCGATTGGGTGGTGATCCAGCGCGCCGGCGACGTCATTCCGCAAGTCATCAAGGTCCTCACCAGCCGGCGGACCGGCCCGGGCCGTCCGGTGCGCGTGCCGAGCGCCTGCCCGGTCTGCAAGGGCACGGTGACGAAAGACCGCGAGGAGGACGTGGCGTATCGCTGCATCAACCCGGCCTGCCCGGCGCAGCTGGTGCGCCGGCTCGTCCACTTTGCCGGCCGCGACGCCATGGATATCGAAGGACTGGGCGACGTGGTGGCGGCGCAGCTGGTGGAGCGGCGGATGGTGCGCGATGTGAGCGATGTCTACCGGCTGACCATGGCGCAGCTCTTACAGCTGGAGCTCTTCGGCGAGAAGCGGGCGGAGAACCTGTTGCGGGCCATCGAAGCGAGCAAGGGCCGGGGATTGGCGCGCGCGCTCTATGGGTTGGGGATCCGCCATGTCGGACAGCGGGTGGCCGCGGTGCTGGCGGAAGAATGCCGGACGATGGACGCCCTGCTGGAAGCCGATGTCGCGCGGTTGCAGGCGATCCCGGACGTGGGGCCGGTGATCGCCGAGACGCTGGTCCAAGCGCTGCGTCAGCCCGGGACGGCGAGGCTGATCGAACAGTTGAAAGCCGCCAAGGTGAAGCTGACCGAGGAGACGGCGCGCGGGCCGCGTCCGTTGGCCGGCCGCTCCTTTGTCTTCACCGGCGAGCTGGCCGGGTGGAGCCGCAGCGAGGCGGAAGCCCTGGTGCGGCGGTTGGGCGGGCAGCCGGTCTCCAGTGTGAGCAAACAGACGCATTACGTGGTGGCCGGTTCCGCCCCCGGCTCCAAGCTGAAGCGGGCGAAGGAACTTGGAGTGACCATTCTTGATGAAGCCGGATTCACGCGACTTGTGCAACACGCGTAAGGCGCACAGCACACAGCACACAGCACACCGAACACAGCGGTTGCTGCTGTCTGCTGTGTGCTGTCTGCTGTCGGCTGGGGTGCTGGGGTGCGAATCGGTGCAGCGGAAATTCATCCGCAAGCGCAAAGAGGCGCCACGGCCCTCGCCCATCGTGCAGTTCCGCGATTACCGCGAAGCCATGGACGCGCTCGAGCGCTATCGCAAGCACTTCGTGCTGTTTCAATATTGGAACGGCGAGCTGCTGCGGTCGCTGGGGTCGGGCATGAGCCTGAAAGCCGCCCGCCATGTGTCCGGGGAAGCGCTGCAAGAGCTGCGGACGCTGCGAGGCCTGCTCACTGAGCCGGCCGGAGCGTCCTTGGATCCGATGATCGCGCAGCGGCAACAGATCCACGAGCGGCTGATGAACGGCACGTACATGCCCTCGCAGCCCGGCCCCCTCCGGCAGACGCTGGAAACCCAGACGCGGCTGATCTACCGCGATTTCACGTGGCGGGACGTGCAGGAGCGGCTCCACGTCGCTCCCGCGGCCCCCGCCGCTCCGGCAGCGACTGCGGACGGACCGAATGCGGACGGACATTGATTCCTTCCTGCTGGCGTTGAAGCTGGAGCGGGGCATGAGCCCGACGACCGTCTCCAGCTATGCGCAGGACTTAAAGCTGTTTGAGGCCTTCTGCCGCGCGCGGCGCGTGGGGGCGGCCTCGCGCGTAACGCCGCGCCTGATCCGGGATTTTTTGCAATGGCTGCGGGCGGACCAACCCTCGCGCAAAGCCTTGACCCCGGCGACGGCGGCGCGGAAGCTCTCGTGTTTAAAGAGCTGGTTCAAGTTTCTGATGGCGCAAGGCGCGCTGTCGCAGAATCCCGCCGGGTTCATTGAAACGCCGCGCCTGTGGCGGCGGCTTCCGACGGTGTTGAACGAGTCTGAGATCCCCGCTCTGCTGGCGGAGCCGCAGCGTGTCGGCGCGGAGAAGCCTGCCGCCTCGCCGCGCCGGCGGCGGTCGGCGGCGGCGCTGGCCGTGCGGGATATGGCGCTGCTGGAGCTGCTCTACGGGGCCGGGCTTCGGGTCTCGGAAGCGGCCGGTTTGGACGTGGCCAGCGTGAACCTGGATGCCGGCTTCCTGCGCTGCTTCGGGAAGGGCAGCAAGGAACGGATCGTGCCGGTGGGCAAGCTGGCCAAGGCGGCGCTGGAAAGCTACCTCCAGACGGTGCGCCCGGCGCTGGTGTCGCGAGCCCCCCAGACGACGGCGCTGTTCGTGAACCGCCGCGGGCAGGGCATGACCCGCCAGCGGATCTGGCAGCTCGTGCGCCGCTACGCGAGCGCGAGCCATCCGGCCAAGCGGGTCAGCCCGCACACCCTGCGGCATTCGTTCGCCACGCACCTGCTGGCGCACGGCGCGGACCTGCGCACGGTGCAGGAGCTGCTCGGGCACGCGAACATCGCCACCACGCAGCGGTATACTCACGTGGACTCGACCCGGCTGAAAAGCGTGCATGAGCAGTTTCACCCGAGGCCGTAAATACAGGTGAAGGGTAGGGGGTGAGGGGTGAAGGCAACAACAACGCGTGAGCGTATGTTGCGCGTTCCACCGGCGCTTCGGCCTTGGCTGCAGGAGGTCGGGCGTCTGGCGCACGCGCAGGGGTTGCGCGCCCACGCGGTGGGCGGCTGCGTGCGCGACTGGCTGCTGCGCCGCTCGGACACGCCCGACGTGGACCTCGTCATCGAGGGCGACGCGGTGGCGTTTGCGCGGCAGATGGCGGCCCTATGGAACGCCGCCGTCAGCGCGCATGAGCAGTTCGGCACCGCCACCCTGAGTTGGGACGCGCCGGCCCTCCTGCAGCGCGTGGATTTCGCCACCTGCCGCAAAGAAACGTATCGCGAGCCGGCCGCCTATCCGAAGGTGACGGCCGGCACGCTGGAAGACGATCTGCGGCGGCGGGATTTCACCATCAACGCCATGGCGATGGCCTTGTCGCCCGGGGCGTTCGGGCGGCTGGTGGATCCCTTCGGCGGAACGAAGGATTTGCGCGCGCGGCGGCTGCGCATTCTGCATGCGCGCAGCTTCATCGACGATCCCAGCCGGATTCTTCGGGCGGCCCGTTTTCTGCCGCGGTTTCGCGGCCGGTTGGACGCGGGCACGGCGCGGGAGCTGCGCTCCGCGGTCCGCGCCGGCGTGCTCGACCGCCTCAATCTCGGGCGCGCGCGCAAGGAGCTGCGGCGCATGCTCGAGGAGCCGGATCCGGCGGCATGCCTGGCGTGCCTGGGCCGGTGGGTTGAGAGCGCCTAGCACTAGAACTCTATGGCGCTCTCGGTGAAGGGTGGAGGTTGGGGGGCGTTCTGGCGATAAGGCGTCCACAGTCCATAGACCACAGTCCACAGTACGAGCAATCATTTTCGATTGGTACCGTAGACTGTGGACTGTCGACCATGGACGCAGTTGACCTGTCGAAGGAGTAGAGGATGCGTTCCATCAGGAAAGACCGGGTGAGCGGCCAGTTGCAGCAGGAGATCGCCATGATCATCCACCGCGAGCTCAAGCATCCCGCGCTGGGGTTTGTCACCGTCACCAAGGTGGAGCTGTCCAACGATCTGAGCTATGCGAAGGTCGGGTTCAGTTGTTTAGGCGGCGAGGCCGAGCGGGCCGGGACGCAAGCCGCGCTGGATCGCTCCGCGGGGTTCATCCACAGCCTGCTGAAGAAGCGGTTTCGGCTGAAAGTCATCCCGACGCTGGTCTTCCGGTATGACGAGAGCATCGCCCAGTCCATCGAGATGGCGGAAAAGCTCGACCAATTGAAGCGTCCGCCGGCCTCGGCGTGATCACCAGGACAACCGACCACCTCATGCCTGAAACCGCGCTCGCGCCCACCGGCGTGCTCATCGTCAATAAGCCGCAGGGCCCGACGTCCCACGACGTCGTGCAAATCCTCCGCCGCGCGCTGCAGACGCGGCGGGTGGGCCATGCCGGGTCGCTGGATCCGATGGCGGAAGGCGTGCTGGTCGTGCTGGCGGGAACGGCCTTGGCGTTTCAGCAGGTGTTGCAGTCGCACCGCAAGCGGTATGACGCGACGATCCGGCTGGGGTTCGACACTGAAACCGGCGATGCCTGGGGCGCGCCAAGCCACACCGCCGAGGTGCCCCTGCTCGACGACGGCCGCGTTCGCGGCGCGCTGCAGTCGCTCGTCGGCTCGCTGGACCAAGCCCCGCCGGCCTTCAGCGCCGTGAAGCATCGAGGCCGGCCCCTGTATTGGTGGGCCCGCCGCGGCATGCACGTGGAGCTGCCGACGCGGCGCGTGGAGATTTCCGAGGCCGCGCTCGTCGAGCGCACCGCCGACACCATCCGCTGCACCATCGAATGCTCCTCCGGCACGTACATCCGCGCCCTGGCGGAGACGCTGGCCCAACGCCTGGGCACGCGCGGCCATCTTGCCCGCCTGGTGCGGCTGTCCGCCGGACCCTGGCGCCTCGAGCAGGCGCGGGAGCTGGAATGGCTGCGGGCGGATCCGGCCCATGCCCTGCAGGCGCTGCAACCGTTCGACCCCACGGGGCCGTCGCATGAAAATCTGGCGCGGGCGTAAGCCTGCCGCAGCACCGCTGCCGCGGGCGGTGGCGACCATCGGCATGTTCGACGGGGTGCATCCGGGCCATCAGCGGCTGATCCGCACGACGGTGCGATTGGCCCGCCGGCTGCGCGCGACGAGCGTGGTGGTGACGTTTCATCCCGATCCGCAGCAGGTGCTCAACGCGCACACGCCGCCCCCGCTGACGTCGCTGGATCGGCGGCTGGACCTCATCAAGGCGCTGGGCGCCGACGTGGTGTGGGTGCTGCCCTTTACGCGCGCGTTTTCCCGCATTACGCCGGAGGCGTTTGTGCGTGAAGTGCTGCGCGATCGGCTGCGAGCCGCGGCGGTCGTCGTCGGCGATACCTTTGCCTTCGGCCGCGACCGGCGCGGCGATTTGCGCATGCTGCGCGAGCTGAGCCGTCCGCACGGCATGCGCGTCGTCGTCGTGCCGCCGGTGACGCGGGGCGGCGCGGCGGTGTCCAGCTCGCGCATTCGCGCGCTGCTGCAGCAGGGACGCTGGCGGCGCGCCGCGCAGCTCTTGGGGCACCCGGTGGAGCTCACCGGCCGCGTGGTGCGCGGCGCCGGGCGCGGCGCGCGGCTGGGGTTTCCGACGGCGAATTTGGCTGTGGGGAGCAGCGTGGCCCCTCCGCGCGGCGTGTATGCCGTGGAGGTGTGGGTCGGCCGTCGCCGATGGCCGGGGGTCATGAACGTCGGCATGCGGCCGACGTTCCGGACCGCATCCACGACGGTGTGTGAAGTGCATCTCATCGGTTTTCGCGGCCGCCTCTACAGCCGCGCCATCGCGGTGCTGTTGCGCGCGCGCCTGCGGGATGAGCGGAAGTTTTCCAGCGCTCAGGCGCTCCAGCGCCAAATCGCCCGGGATGTGCGCCGGGCGGGGCGCCTCCTCGCCAAGTTTTTCTGAAATCCTGCCACATTTTTTCCGCGCGCCGGAAAAGTTTTCCACAGCCCTCCCGATCTCAAATACCCCCTAGAAAAACTTAGAGTTGCGTAAAAAAAATCATTTCCACCCTTGACACTGGTGGGGGGACACGATATAGTTTGAAACATCCTGTGGTGAGAAGTGGAAAGAAGTGGTTTCTCACCGGAATTGCGCGCGGTGAGCTACCCCTGCGAGGACGAATGTTTTACGGGGAATACGAGCATGCCATGGATCCGAAAGGCCGGATCATCATTCCGGCCAAGCTGCGCCAAGGGTTCGAAGCGCAGCACGTCGAGACGGTCTTTCTGACGCGCGGATTGGACGGCTGTTTGTTCGTCTTCGGCGAGCCGGAATGGCGCTCGGCGGAAGCCCGGTTCAAGGATGTCTCGTTTACCAAGTCCGAGAGCCGCAAGTTCAACCGATTGTTCTTTTCCGGGGCGGTGGAAATCCAGTTGGACCGCCTCGGCCGCCTCCTGATTCCCAAGCACCTTCAAGAGTTTGCGCAGATCAAGCAAGACGTGGTGATCGTCGGGGTGTCCAGCCGCCTGGAGATTTGGGCCAAAGCCCGATGGCGGGAATTTTACGAGACCTCGCGAGCAAGTTTTGAAGACCTGGCAGAACGCGTGCTGTTGGACTAGTCCGCAAGCCGGGCAGACCGTCCAACACGACGTGTGATCAACCGGCGATGCCGGTGACGACCCGACGGACGTAATGCAGCTGTGTGAGATGGAACCGCCGATCTCTGCGTTCCGCTCCAACGATGACGCGCCGCGTCATCATCCCGTCCTGCGGGAGGCCGTGGTGGAGCTGCTCGCCCCGCAGCCCGGCCAGGTGATCGTGGATTGCACCCTCGGACTCGGCGGCCACGCGTTGGCCCTCCTGCCGCGCCTGATGGAGGCTGGACGACTTATTGGTCTCGACGCGGACCCGCAGGCGCTCGACCTCGCTCGGACCCGCCTGGCGGAATTCGCCCCGCACGTCGAATTCGTGCACGCCAACTTCCGCGACCTGCCCCACACGCTGTCGTCCCTTGGCCTCGCGCGCGTCCACGGCGTCCTGGCCGACCTGGGCATGTCGAGCTTCCAGGTGGATACGCCGGAGCGGGGATTCAGTTTCCTGCGGGAGGGTCCGTTGGACATGCGCATGGATCCCGCGCAGCCGCTGACGGCCCAAGAGATCGTGTCGCGCTGGCCGGAGCGGGACCTGGCGGAGCTGCTCTTCAGCCAGGGGGAAGAGCGCTGGGCGCGGCGCATTGCGCGCCGGATCGTCGAGTCCCGACGGCGCGAGCCGATCCGCACCACCGCGCAGCTCGCGCAGCTCGTGGCGGAGGCGGTGCCGGGCGGCCGCGGGCACGGGCAGCGGATCCATCCCGCCACCCGGACCTTCCAGGCGCTGCGCATCGCGGTCAACGATGAATTATCCTCCCTGGAGGCGTTACTGCGCGCGCTGCCCGACGTGCTGGCCCCCGGCGGGCGCGCCGCCATCATCGCGTTCCATTCGCTGGAGGACCGCGCGGTCAAGCAGGCGTTTCAGCGCGGCGGCCGGGAGGGCGTGTACCGCGTGCTGACCCGCAAGCCGCAGCGCGCGTCTGAACAGGAGATCGCGGAGCATCCCCGAAGCCGCTCGGCCCGGTTGCGCGCGGTGGAGCGGCTGGCATGACCGTGAAGCTGCGGCGTTGGCTGTTCGTCCTCGGCATCCTCGTGGCTGTCGGGATGCTGCGCGTGGCCCAGCAAACGGCAGTCTGGCGGGCGGCGTACCGCGTGGGCGCCGATGTCCAACGGCTGCATGCGCTGGAAAATGAAACCGCCTGGCTGCACGCCGACGTGCTGTCGCTCCATTCGCCGACCCGGCTGGCGGGCATGATGCGAAACCGGCGCGACCAGGACAAATTGGTGGCATGGTCTGAGCTCCCGAACGCGCCGGCGCGGATGCGGGTGGCCCAGGCGGAGCCTGACGACCGTTGATGCCGGCATGGGGACTCGAGCGCGTGGCGCCGTTGGGCCGGGCGGAAACGAGCCGGCGGCTCTTGATCGTCTATGCGGGATTCCTGGCGCTGCTGGGCGTGTTGTGGGTCCGGTGCCTCTGGTTGCAAGTCATTCAATCCGGTGAGCTCTCCCGGCGGGCGGCGGCCCAGCATTGGGTGTCGCGCGCGGTCCCGGCGCCGCGGGGCACGGTGTATGATCGGACCGGCCGCATCCTGGCCATGAGCGTGCGCGTGCCCTCGGTGTTCGGCAATCCCCGCCAGGTCACATCCACCCGCCTTGCTTCAGATATGGCTTCGCTCCTGGGGCAGCCCAAGCCGCTGGTGGCGCGCCGGTTGGCCCGCCGGAAAGGGTTTGTCTGGCTGGCGCGCCACGTGGATCCGGCGCTGCTGCCGAAGCTGGCGATGCTGCGGTCGGAGGGCATCGGCGTCGTGGAGGAAGTCCAGCGGGTCTACCCGAACGGGCGCCTCGCCAGCCACGTGCTGGGCCATGTGGACATTGACCAGTATGGTTTGGAAGGGCTGGAGCTGGCGCTGGACGGCGCGTTGCAGGGGCATCCCGGCGCCTTTGAAACGCTGCGGGACGCCAAAGGCGATCTGCTCATCGGCCCGTGGACGGTGCAGCGGGAGGCGGCCCCCGGCTCCAGCGTCGTGCTGACGGTGGATAGCGTGGTGCAGGGGATCGCGGAAGACGCGCTGAGCTTCGGCGTCGAAAAGTTCCACGCCAAGGGCGGCTCCGTGATCGTGATGGACCCGGACACCGGCGCGATCCTGGCGATGGCGACCCGCCCCACGTTCGACCCCCACGCGGCCGGCCGGGCGAAAACCGAGGCTCGGCGCAACCGCGCGATCACCGACTTGGCCGAGCCCGGCAGCGTCTTTAAAGTCGTGACCGCCGCCGCGCTGCTGGAAGAAGGCCGTGTCGAGCCCTCCGAGCAATTTTTCTGCGAGAACGGCAAGTATCCCACCATCGGCCGCCACGTGCTGCATGACCACCGGCCGCACGGCTGGCTGTCTTTCCACGATGTGATCGCCATGTCCTCCAACATCGGCACGGCCAAGGCAGCCTCGCGGCTGAAGCCGGACGAGCTCTACCGGTACATCCGGGCGTTCGGCTTCGGGAGCAAGACAGGCATCGAGCTGCCCGGCGAGGTCAGCGGCATCGTGCCGAAGCCGGCGCGCTGGTCGAAGCTCTCGCCGTTCATCATTCCCATCGGCCAGGAAATCGCCGTCACGCCGATCCAATTGGCCGTCATGATGTCGGTGATCGCCAACGGCGGCCTCACGGTCCACCCCTATCTTATCGAGCGCGTGGAAGCGCCGGACGGCCGCGTGATCCGCGCGCACCGGGCCGGAAAACCGGAGCGGCTGCTGAAGCCCGAGACGGCGGCTGCGCTGCATCCCATGCTCTCCAGCGTCGTGGAATCCGGCACCGGCCAGCTCGCCAAAGTGCCGGGCCTCGCGGTGGGCGGGAAAACCGGCACGGCGCAGAAACTCGAGCCCAACGGCCGCTACTCCCACAGCAAGTTTGTCGCGTCGTTCATCGGCTACGGGCCGGTGCCGGAGGCCGCGCCGGCAGCCGAGGGCGCCAAGTTCGTCGTCGTGGTGACCATTGACGAGCCCCGCCCGCTGTACTTCGGCGGTGTCGTGGCCGCGCCGGTGTTCCGCCGGGTGGTGGAATCGTTGGCCTCCTACTGGGGCTTGAAGCCGGCCCCGGTCTTGGCGCGAGCGCCCTAACCGAGAGGACCGCGTGAGCGATTCACAGGAATCGTTCGATCAGCTTGAAGAACCGCGTGAAATGAACCTTCGCCAACTCTTGCACGATTTGGCTCCGGGACCGGTGCCCTCCGTGTCCGTCGCCGGGCTGACCTGCCATTCCAAGCAGTTGCGGCCCGGGGAAGTGTTTGTCGCCGTGCGCGGCGCCTCCCAGGACGGCCATGCCTTCATCCAGGAGGCTGTGGGCCGGGGCGCGGCCGCCGTGGTGGCCGAGCAGGCTCCCGCGTGGCCGATGCCGTGCCCGCTGGTGACGGTGGACGACACCAAGCGTCTGCTGCCGACCATCGCGGCGCGCTGGTTCGGCGAGCCGGCGAAACGGCTGCGCACCGTCGGGGTGACGGGCACGTGTGGAAAAACGACGACCGTCTATCTCCTGCGCGCGATCCTGCAGGCTGCCGGGCAGCCGGCCGGGCTCCTCGGCACGGTGGCCTATGAGATCGGCGCGCGGCGCCTGCCCTCCGGCAACACCACGCCCGGCGCGATGGACCTGCAGCGCTTCCTGGCGCAGATGGTCCGCCAAGGCCTGGGATGGTGCGTCATGGAAGTGTCCTCGCACGCGCTGGACCAAGGGCGCATTGACGGGCTCCAATTCGACGCGGCGATCTTCACCTGCCTCGGCTCCGACCATTTGGATTACCACCAGACGCTGGAGCGGTACGCGGAGGCCAAGCGCCGCATCTTCTCGTACGTCAAGCCCGGCGGATACGCCGTCGTCAACGGCGACGACGCCTATGGGCGGATCCTCCTTGAGGCGTTACGCTCGGCATGGCGCGCCGGCCCGGCGCCGATCGGCGCGGGTACGAGTCGCGTGCTCTCCTACGGTGTGGATCCCTCGGTGGACGTCGGCATCGAGCAGGCCGAGTGCACCTGGGCCGGCACGCGCGTGGTGCTGCGCACGCCGTGGGGGCTGCTGCCGATACATTCGCCGCTGCTGGGCCGGCATAACGCGATGAACGTCGCCGGGGCGTGCGCGGCGTCGCTGGCGCTGGGCGTGCCGCCCGAAACCGTGCAGCGGGCCGTCGAGGCGTTCCCACAGGTGCCGGGACGGCTGGAGCGCATCCCCAACGACGCGGGCGTGCATGCGGTGGTGGATTTCGCGCACACGGCGGATGCGCTGCGGCTGGCCCTCCTGACGCTGCGGGATCTGGTGCGCGGGCGGGTGATCGTGGTGTTCGGGTGCGGCGGCGATCGCGATCAGAGCAAGCGGCCGGCCATGGGCCGGGTCGCCAGCCTGCTGGCGGATCACGTGGTGCTCACGTCGGACAACCCGCGCAGCGAAGACCCGGCGGCGATCATTGAGCAGATTCGCGGCGGCCTGGCGCCGGGGTTCGCGCGCTACCAGGTCCAGGCGGACCGCGAGCAGGCCATCCTGGCCGCCCTGGCGATGGTGCGGCCGGAGGATGCGGTCCTCGTGGCGGGGAAGGGCCACGAAGCGCAGCAGATTTTTGAGCACGTGACGGTGCCGTTTTCCGACCGCGGCGTCATGGAACGGTTTTTCTCGCACACGAAGGCGGTGGCGTAAACGCCATGTGGACAGTCGCGGGCATCTTGGAAGCCGTGGAGGGGCGGCTGATGGAGCAGGCCCTCGCCCCGGAGACGCTGCGGCGCATCCCGGTGGAGCGGATCGCGCTGGATTCCCGCCGCGTCAATCCCGGCGAAGCGTTCGTCGCGCTCACCGGCCGGCGGCTGGACGCGCACGCGTTCATTCCCGAAGCGGTGGGCCGGGGGGCCGCGTGCCTGGTGGTCTCCCGCGCGCTGGAGCAGCTCGTCTCGGTGCCGACGATCCAGGTTGAGGACACCACCCGCGCCTTGGGCCGGCTGGCCGCCGCGCACCGGCGACGGTTCGCGCTGCCGGTGGTGGCCGTCACCGGCTCCTGCGGCAAAACCACCACGAAGGAATTGCTCGCGCATCTGCTCAGCCACCAACACCGGGTGCTCAAGACGGCCGGCACGCAGAACAATCACATCGGCGTGCCGCTGACGCTGCTGCAATTGTCCGCCGCGCATGAGATGGCGGTGGTGGAGCTTGGATCGAACCACAGCGGGGAAATCGCCTATCTGGCGGGATTGGCCTCGCCGACGATGGCGGTGATCACCAACGTGGGGCCGGCCCATCTGGAATTCTTCGGATCGATCGAGGCCATTTTCCGCGAGAAGCTGTCGCTGCTGTCGGCGCTGCCGCCGGGCGGGACCGCCGTGCTGCCGGGAGACCAATTGGACGTGCTGCTGCAGGCCCAGGCGCGCCTGCCGGAGGGCGCGCGGGTGGTAACGTTTGGCAGCACCGAGCGGTGCGACGTGCAGGCGGTGGCGATTCGCAAGCGTCCGGAGGGCTGGTCGCTGCGGCTGCGGGGTGTGGCCGGCGAGTTCGTCATGTCGCTGCCAGGATCGCATAACGTGGAAAACGCCCTCGCGGCGCTGGCATGCGTGTCCGCCCTCGGCGTGCCCCTGGAATCCGTGCAAGAGCCGCTCAGCCGCTTCGCCGGGCTGCCGATGCGCTCCGAAGTCTTCCGCTGCGGGGACGTGACGATCGTGAACGACTGCTACAACGCCAACCCGCTCTCGTTCGCGCGGGCGTTGGAAATCCTGCAGGACGTGGAGGCTCAGCGCAAGGTGGTGATCGCCGGCGACATGCTCGAGCTGGGCGCGCACGCCGTGGGCGCGCACCGGTCCATCGGCGAGCTGGCCGCGACATCCGGCTGCGGGCTGCTGATCGGCGTGGGGGCGTTCGCGCAGGCGATCCTCGACGGCGCGGCCGCGTCGCCTTCCGCCCCGGCGCGCCTGGTGGCGGCGGCCGACGTGTCGGAGCTGCTGCCGATGCTCTCGACGCTGATCCGGCCGGGCGACGGCGTGCTCATCAAGGGATCGCGGGGCGCGCGCCTGGAGCAGGTGACCGAGTGGCTGTGCCAAGGACGAAACGGCCATGGGACGCATTGACCACATCGTGTGGGCCGGGCTGGCCAGCCTGATCGCCACCCTCGTCCTTGGAGGGCGCGCGATCCGCTGGATGGCGCGCCAGGGATGGATCCAGCCGACGCGGTATGACGATTGCCCGCCGCTGCAGCCCCATCAGCAGCCCAAGCAGGGCACGCCGACGATGGGCGGGCTTTTGGTGCTGGGCGTGGCGTCGGCGGTGGCGGCCTGGTCCGGGGCGCTCGCCCGCCCCGAGGGCCGCATGGTCTTGGTGACCATGCTGGGGCTCGGGCTGATCGGCGCGGTGGATGATCTGGTGAAATTCAGCAGCCCGAATGCCCGCGGCCTGCGCTGCCGGCCGAAGCTTCTCGCCGCGTTGGGCATCGGGGGTGTCATGGGCTGGCTCCTCTCCAATCCGGCGCTGGGCTACCGGCAGATTGACGTGCCGTGGATGGCCGCCCGGGTGGATGCCGGCATCTGGTGGATTCCGTTGGCGATGGTGGTCGTCGCCGGCTCGGCGCACGCGGTCAATTTGACGGACGGCATGGACGGCCTGGCCGGCGGCTGCCTGGCGATCGCGTTCGCGGCGCTGGGATTGGCCGCCGTGTTCAGCGGGACGCAGGATCCGATGGGCCCGGAGCGGGTGAGGGGGATTTGGGCGGCGAGTCTGGCCGGCGCGTGCGCGGGATTTCTCTGGTTTAACGGGTTTCCGGCGTCCGTGTTTCTCGGCGATGTGGGGGCGCTGGGGTTGGGCGGGGCGCTGGGCATGCTCGCCCTCCTAGGCCATGCGGCGCTGGTCCTCGTGCTGCTCGGCGGGGTCTTCGTCGCCGAAGCCGGCTCCGTGATCCTGCAGGTGGCCTCCTACCGGTTTCGCAACAAGCGGCGCGTGTTCCGCGTCGCGCCGCTGCATCATCATTTTCAGCTCGGCGGGGTGGCGGAGCCCAAGCTGGTCGTGCGGTTGTGGGTCATCAGCGCGCTATTGGCCGCCCTGGCCTTGTCGGCGATGAGACTGCCATGACGCCGGTCGCTGCGGCTGCTCCCTCGTCGTCTCTGGTGTTGCCGGGGACCATGCCTTCCTGGGAGCAGCCGAAGAGCTCCTCCGACGTTCTGCGCGACCGGCGCGGGTTGAGCTGGGCCGGCCGCCGCGTCACCGTCCTGGGATTGGGGAAAAGCGGCCTGGCGGCCGCGCGGCTGCTGTGCCGGGCCGGCTGCCGGGTGCGCGTGTCGGAGCGCGGCGCCGGGGAGGCGCTGTCACAGGCGGCCCAGGGGCTGTTGGCCGACGGGGTCGAAGCGGTGGAGCTCGGCGGGCACCATGCCGACATGCTCGAGGGGTGCGATCTGGTCGTCATCAGCCCCGGCATTCCTCCGGCGGCTGCACCGGTGGCCTGGGCGACGGCGCGGCGCGTGCCGATCATCAGCGAGATTGAGTTGGCGTTTCAGTTTTGCCGCGCGGAGATCGTGGCGGTGACCGGCACCAACGGGAAAAGCTCGGTGGTGACGATGATTCAGCACGCCCTCCAGACGGCCCGCCGCGAGGCCACGGCCTGCGGCAACCTGGGCACGCCGTTCTCCGAGGTGGCCCCAGGGTTGCCGCCCAGCGCGGTGGCGGTGGTGGAGGTCAGCTCATTCCAATTGGTCTGGTGCGATGAATTCCGGCCCGCCATCGGCGCGTTCTTGAACGTCGGCACCAACCACGTGGACTGGCATGGAGATTTTGCGAACTATGTGGACGCAAAGGCGCGGCTGTTCCGGCAGATGCGTCCGGACGACCGCGCCGTGTTGAACGGCGAGGACCCGGTGGTGGCCCGCATCGGCGCGCGGGTGGCGGCCCGGCAGATCTGGTACGGGCCCCGGTGCGGACCGGAGCAGGCCGGCCGGTTTCGGTTGGACCCGGCGACCTGCCGCGCCTTGCCGTTGGCGGCGCAGGCGGTCCTGCAGACCGGCCGGGCGCTCGGCCTGCCCGATCCGCTGACCTACCAGGCGATCCGCCAGTTCCGCGGGCTGGAGCACCGGTTGGAACGCGTGGCCACCATTCGCGGCGTGCACGTCGTCAACGACGCCAAATCCACGACGCCGGACAGTTTCCTCTACGCCTTGGAGCGCTGCGCGGGCCCGGTGGTGCTGATCTTGGGCGGAAAAGACAAAGGCATGGATTTCCGCCTGCTGCCGGACGCGATCGCGCAGGAGCGGGTGCGCGGGGTGGTGCTGATCGGTGAAGTGCGCCACCGGCTGCGGCAACTGCTTGGCGGCAGCGCCCCTGTGGAGGAGTGCGCGACGCTGGAGCAGGCCGTCAGCGCCGCCATGGGCTTGTGCCATGCCGGGGACACGCTGCTGTTTTCGCCCGCCTGCGCCAGCTTCGACATGTTCGCCAATTTTCAGGAGCGGGGCCGCGCCTTCAAGCAGATGGTCCGGCAATTGGAGCGGCGCGCCCACAGCTCATGACGGACCGCGAGTTGCGACGCGTCTTGGCCGCGATCATCGCCGCTCTGTTGGGCGTGGGGTGCGTGGCGGTCTACTCCACGACGGCGATGATGGCGGACGCCACGTACGGCAATACGTGGCAGTTCCTGGCGAACCACCTCGTCGCCATTGTCCTGGGATTGGGGTGCGCGCTGGCCTGCCTGGCCGTGCCGTATGCCACGCTGCGGCGGATGGCCAAGCCGATGGTGCTGATCAGCGTCGTCGCCCTCGTTGCCGTGCTGCTCTTTGGCCGGGAAGTCGGCGGGGCGCAGCGCTGGTTCCGGCTCGGCCGCTTGAGCGTGCAGCCCTCGGAATTCGCCAAGCTCGCGTTGATCGTGTATCTCGCGGATTTCCTGGCGCGCCGGCAGGAACAACTGCAGGAGTTCCGGCGGGGGTTCTTGCCGCCGATGCTGGTGGCCGGGCTAATGGCCGGTCTGATCCTGCTCCAGCCGGATTTGGGCACCGCCACCGCCCTGGGCGCGGTCGCGGTCATCATGCTGGTCGTGGCCCGGGCCACGTGGTCGCATTTGGGCCTGACCTTGGCGGCCGCGATGCCGGTGCTCGTGCTGCTGGTGGCGGGCGAAGCCTATCGCCGGCGGAGAATCCTGGCGTTTTTGAATCCCTGGCAGGATCCGCAGGGCGTGGGATTTCAAATTTTGCAGTCGTTTTTCGCGATGGGCCGGGGCGGCGTGTGGGGCAGCGGGCTGGGGATGTCGGTCCAAAAGCTGTTTTACCTGCCGGGGGCGCACACCGATTTTATTTTCGCGATCATCGGCGAAGAGATGGGGCTGGTCGGCACGACGGTGGTGTTGGGCCTCTTCGCGCTGTTCGTTAGTTGCGGCGTGCGCATGGCGCACGCGGCGGAGGACCCCTTCAGCCGGTATCTCATCTGCGGCTGCGTGGGGCTGATCGGCCTGCAGGCCGTCGTCCATATGGCCGTGGTGACCGGCCTGATGCCCACCAAGGGCTTGCCTCTGCCGCTGGTGTCGTACGGCGGGACGTCCATCGTCAGCAGCCTGATCGCCTGCAGCTTGATCATCCACGCCAGCCGGCATGGACGGCGGGCCTGGGAGGGCGGCCAGTCGGCCGCGCCGGAGCCGCGGGCATCGCGCCCGTGGACGGCGCCTCAGGGAGCGGCGCGGCTGGGTGGTGTTCCAGCGGAAGCCTGTTCACAACAGTCACACTGATCGGGAGATTCTCAGCGAGACGATGACGAACGTGCGCATTCTCTTGGTGGCGGAAGGCAGCGGCGGGCACGTGATCCCGGCGCTGGAGGTGTCCAGGGCGTTGCAGGAGGCGGGCGCCCAGGTGCGGCTGCTCTACGCCCACCGCAAGCAAACGGCAGACCTCGTGCAAGAGCTGATGACGCGCGGCGGCGTGACGGTTGACGCCCACGCCTTCCTCAAGGCCTCCGGCCCGCTCCGCGGCCCGCAGCGGATGTGGGCGGCCGGCGGCGTGTGGCGGATGGCGCACCGGCACCTGCGGACTTTCCAGCCGCACGCGGTCGTCGGGTTCGGCGGGTGGGTGAGCGTGCCGGTGGTGCTGGCCGCGCGGCAGCGCAACGTCCCGATCGTATTACACGAGCAGAACGTGACCTTCGGGCGGGCCAACCGGTTTCTCCTGCCGTGGGTGGATCACGTGGCGGTGTCGTTCGAGGCCACCCGGGCGCAGATCAACGGCACGCCCGCGACCGTCACCGGCTTGCCGATCCGGCAGCCGATCGGCATGATCGGGCGCGAAGCCGGCGCCTCCCGCCTCGGAGGCCGGTCGCACGGGCCGACGGTGCTGATCGTCGGGGGCAGCCAAGGATCGCGGGCGATCAACCAGCTGGTGACCCGCCTGCTGCGGGAGCTGTCCGGCGAGCAGCGCGCGACGTGGCAATTCGTGCACTTGACGGGCGCCGGCCAGCAGGCGGCGGTGCAGGAGGCGTACGCCGCCGCCGGCGTGTCGAACGCCCTGGTCCGCTCCCACCTCTCGGAAATCGAGTTGGCCTACGCGATGTCGGACGTGGTCATTGCGCGGGCCGGCGCGTCCACCGTGGCGGAGCTGGCGCGCTGCGGCAAGCCGGCGATCCTCCTGCCGTACGCGTACGCGACCCGCCATCAGCGGGCGAACGCGAAGCTGGTGGAATCGGTGGGGGCGGGCATCTGGCTCGAGGAAGCCACCACGAGCCCGCGGCACCTGCTCGGCGTGGTCCGGCAACTCATGGACGACGCGCCGCTGCGCCGCCGGATGGGCGATCGGATGCAGATCCTGGCGCGCCCGCACGCGACGCTGCATTTGGCCAAGACGATCCTAGGGGTCGCCCGGCGGATCAAGGCGAAAGCCAAGCGGTCCGCCGCCCCGGCGGCGCCTGCCGCTCCAGCCGTGGCGGCGCCGGAGCCGGCCAAGGCCGCCCCGCAGCTTTCCGACAACCGGCGCGAGCCACTCACCCCGCCGGCGGTTGTCGCCATGGCCCCGCCGGCTCCCCCGACCTACCACAATAGTCCCGGGTCGGGGCGGCCGCTGCTCAACGGCAAGCTGATTCATTTCATCGGCATCGGCGGGATCGGCATGAGCGGCTTGGCGAAAATCTTGCGGGAACGCGGGCATGCGGTCAGCGGCTGCGATGCCAAGCACGGCCGGTCCCAGCGCGAGCTGCAGCAGCAGGGCTTGACGGTGGGATTGGGCCACCACCCCAGCCATATCACCGACGAGGTGGGGTTGGTGATCTACAGCTCCGCGATCTCGTCCAACGAGCCGGAGCTGCGCAAGGCCCGCAGCTTGGGCATCCCCACCATCAGCCGAGGCGAGTTGCTGGCGGAGCTGGCGTCCACCAAGCGGCTGGTGGCCGTCGCCGGCGCGCACGGGAAAACGACGACGTCCGGCATGGCGGGACAGCTCCTGATCCACGCCGGCTGGGACCCGACCGTCATCGTGGGCGGGCACATGCTCTCCCTGGGCAGCAACGTCCGCTTCGGGCGCGGCCGGTATCTCGTGGCGGAGACCGATGAGTCCGACGGCTCATTCCTGCTGCTCACCCCGTCCATCGCCGTGGTGACCAACGTTGACCGCGAACACCTGAACCATTACCACACCTTTGAGAAGCTCGTGGCGGCGTTCCGCCAGTTCACCAGCCGTTTGGGGCCGGAGGGCACGCTGATCCGCTGCGCCGATGATCCGATCGCGCGGGAGGCGCTCTCTCATCCCCGCGAGCTGACCTACGGCCTGCACGACGACGCGGATGTGCGCGCCACGCGGATCCGCCGCTGCGGCTGGGGCAGCGAATTCCTGGCCAGCTACCAGGGCCAGCGGCTGGGCAGCTTCCAGCTGCAGATCCCGGGCACCCACAACATCCTCAACGCGCTGGCCATCGTCAGCGTGGGCCTCACCCTGGATTTACCGATGCTGGTGGTGCGGGAGGCACTGCTGGCGTTCCAGGGCACGGCCCGGCGCTTCCAGGTGGTGGAGCTGCCCAACGACATCTGGCTGGTGGACGATTACGCGCACCATCCCTCGGAGATTCGCGCCACCCTCGCGGCGGACCCGTTTCATGGGCGGCACCAGATCGCGGTGTTCCAGCCGCACCGGTTCTCCCGGACCAAGATGCTGGAAGAGCAATTTACGACCTGCTTCGACCGCGCGGACGGCGTCATCGTCACCGATATCTACAGCGCGTTCGAAGAGCCGATTCCGGGCGTGAGCGGGGAGCGGCTGGTCGAGTTGATTAAAGCGCACGGGCACCCGTGCGTGCGGTATGTGCCGCGGCAGGAGCTGCGGGAGTTTCTGGCGCATTTCATCCAGCCTCGAGATACGGTGTTCTTTCTCGGCGCGGGCGACATCGGAGAGTTGTACCATGACGTGGCCGCTCGATTGCGTACGGTCCAACGAGCCGCTCGCTAACCATACGAGCTTCCGCATCGGCGGGCCGGCGGAGTGGTTTGCCGAGCCCTCGACGATGGAGGAGCTCATCGAGCTGATGGGGGAGGCCCATCGGGCGGGGGTGCCGGTCTGCGTGGTCGGCGGCGGCACGAACCTGCTGGTGGCCGACCGCGGGCTGCGCGGGCTGATGATTCATTTAGGCCGTACCTTCCGCACCGTCGAGGTCTTGAACGACCAGCCGGACGCGTCGGACGCCCGCGTGCGCTGCGGCGCGGCAGTGACGACGCAGCACCTGGTGATGCTGGCGTGCCGCCATGGCTGGGGCGACCTCGAGCTGCTTGCCGGCCTGCCGGGCCAGATCGGCGGCGCGCTGGCCATGAACGCGCAAAACATCGGACGGTTTGTGGACCAGGTGACCTTGGTGACCACCACGGGCGCGGTGCGCCACTTGACACCGGGAGAGCTGCGGTTTGCCTACCGATACACCGCGCTGGAGCCGGGTGTGGTCGTCAGCGCCGACCTGCGGTTTCCCATGGTGACGCCGGAAGCCTCCAGCGAGCGGATCCAGGGCGCGCTGCGCTACCGCAACACCACCCAGGATGTCTGCTTGCCCTCGGCCGGCTGCGCGTTCAAAAATCCGGCCGGCATGCCGGCCGGCCGGCTCATTGACCAATCCGGATTCAAAGGCGCGCGCATCGGGGATGCGCAAGTCTCGCAGCGCCATGCCAACTTCATCGTGAATCTGGGGCAGGCGACCTGCGAGGACGTGCTCTCCCTCATGGAGCACATCCAGCGGGGGGTGGCGCAGCGCGCCGGCGTGTGGCTGGAGCCGGAGGTGCGGGTGTTGGGCGAGCGATGGTACGGCCGCAGAGCAGGAGGGCATTGATGCCGGAAGAGCAGCAGGCGATCTCGTCCCGCGTGAGCGTGTCGGTGGTGATGGGCGGGCCGTCCTCCGAACACGAGATCTCGCTGCGCAGCGGGCAGGGCATAGCCGCGGCGCTGGCCGCCCGGGGATGGCCGGTCCGCTCGCTGGTGATTTCGAAAGAGGGCCGCGTGGAGGACGCGGTCCGCTCGGCCCGCGAGGCGCTCCAGGCCGCGCGGCCCGGCGTCGTGTTCGTGGCGTTGCACGGGCCCTTCGGGGAAGACGGGGCCGTGCAGCAGGTCTGCGAAGAGCTGGGGTTGCCGTATACCGGCTCCGACCCCCGCGCCAGCCGCATCGGATTGGACAAAGTCGCCTCCCGGAACTGTTTCGAGGAAGCCGGGCTGCGCGTTCCGGCATCCATCCTGATCGAGCGGCCCATCTCGGCCGATCGGCTGCGCCGCGCCGTGGAGCGCCTGGCGTTTCCGGTGGTGGTCAAGCCGACGAATCAGGGCTCCAGCATCGGCGTGTCGCTGGCGCGCACCGCCGCGGAGTGCGAGGCGGCCGTGGCGGATGCCGCCCGCTATGATGCGCGCGTGCTGATTGAGGAATTCATCGTCGGGCGCGAGATGACCGTCGGGGTGCTGGGCGACCGCGCCCTGCCGGTGATCGAAATTCAGCCCGTGGCCGCTACCGGCCGCTCGCGGATGTTCGACTTCGCCGCCAAATACACCGCGGGCCAAACGCAGTACATCGTGCCGGCGCAGATCCCCTCGGAGATGGCCGCGCGGCTGCAAGATGCCGGGCTGCGGGCGCACCAGGCGGTGGGATGCCGGCACGTGTCCCGGGCGGACTTCATCCTGGCGGCGGACGGCACGCCGGTGATTCTGGAGGTGAATACGATCCCCGGGTTTACCGCGACCAGCCTGCTGCCGAAAGCGGCAGCCTGCGTGGGATTGTCCTATGAGGATGTCTGCGAGGAATTGATCGGCATGGCGCTGGCGTCTCATTTGGTGACGGCAGGCTAACCGTGGCGAACGCTCGACGACGGCGACGGCGGACTGCTCCGGGGCTGCTGCCTCGCGCGGTCGCGGCGGCGTGGAAGGCGGTGGAGTGGCTGGCCGGGCATCCCCAGCCGGCGGCGCTGGCCGTGGTGCTGATCGGCTGCTGGGTGGCGGGCCAGGCGTGGGCGCGGCAGGCGGAGTTGTTCCGCATCGTGACGGTGCAGGCCCCGGCGGATTCGCCGGTGCGCGTGCCCAATACCGTGATCGGCCGCAATATCTGGGACGTAGACCTGAGCGCCCTGGCCGGCCAGTTGAAGGCGCAGCAGCCGTCCCTGAAGTACATTCGGGTGACGCGGCGCCTGCCCAATACCCTGCGCGTGGACGTGGTGCAGCGCCTGCCGGTCGCACAAGTGAAAACAGGCGGATGGCATGCGGTGGACCGGGCCGGGTTCGTGTTTCCGGACTCCGCCGCGGCGCCGATTGACGGCTTGGTGATGCTCGAGGGGGTGACGGGCCCGGGGCGGCCCGCGCTGAAGGAAGGCCGGGAACACGACCATGAGCGGCTGCAGTTGGCGTTTCGCGTGACCGAACAGCTCAGCCGCTCCTCGGCCCTGGGCCGGCACCGCGTGATGTCCATTGATGTCGGAGATCCGAACCAGCTGCTGTTTGTGATGGACGACGAGATTGAAGTGCGCTGCGGATCGGAGGCGGAGTTGGCGGAGCATTTGGACCGGCTGAAGGCGGCGCTGGAGCGGATTGCCGCCAACCGCTTGGCGGTCCGCTACATTGACGTGCGGTTTCCCGAGCCGGTGATCGGGCCGCGAACGTAACACGGATAGGGACTCAAGGATGGGTGCATGATCAAGCGTCGGCCGTTGTTGGCGATTGACCTGGGCGCGACAAAAATCGCGTGCGTGGTGGCCCAGCGGTACGGTCCCGTGCATGGCGGAGACATCCTGGGAGTGGGGGTTGCGGCGTTTCCGCTGGGCCTGCCGGCCTGGCCCGGGGAGCCCTCCCGCATCGGGCCGGTGCTGGAGCAGGCCCTGCAGGACAGCCGGATCACGTTGCTGCCGGAGCGGGCGAGTGTCGTCCTGAACCATCCAGATCTCGGCCACCAGGAGGTGACCGCGCATATTCAATTGGCGGATGAGCCGGTCCTGGTCAAGCGCCGCGATGTTGAGCGGCTCCAAGCCCAGGCGGTGAGCCACGCCTTGAGTTTGGACCGCGATGTGCTGTGGCTGCAGCCGCTCGGCTACGCCGGCAACGGGTTTGACGGGGTGCTCGACCCCTGCGGCTTGGCCGCGACGCGCCTGCACGGCCGGTTCCATCTGGTGACGGTGCCGGTCTCGGTGCGGCAGGCGGTGGTGCAAGCCTGCGAGTCGGTGGGATTGGAGGTCGAGCGCCTGCTGTATGGGCTGCAGGCGTCGGCCGTGGCCTGTCTGGAGCGCGGGGCGCGTTCGGCCGATGGGCCGCAGATGCTGATTGATCTCGGCGGCCGCAGCACCGAGCTGGGGCTCTTCGAGGGCAGCCGGTTGACCGCCGCTGTGACCATTCCCTGGGGGTTTCAGGCCCTCGTGCAGGAGATTGCGGCGGCCTGCCGGTTGACCCATGAGCAAGCGCTGGCCATGTGCCTGGAAGGATTGGCCGCCTTCAAGCCGGAAGTGCGCGAGCTGGCCGAGCGGCACTTGCAGCCGGTGCGCGACGGGATGTCACAATTGCTCAGCGGACGGCCGCTGCCGGACGCGGCGATTGTCACAGGGCGCGGCGCGCTGGTGGACGGCGTCGTCGAATGGGTCGAAGCGGCGACACAGGTGCGCGCGGCCCTGGGACGAAGCAGCCGGGCCGGGCGCTTGGGCGACCTCGCCCGCCAGGTGGCGCTGACCCCGGCCATCGGGGCGATGGAATGGTTATGGGCCGCGCACGCCGGCCAGGCCGCGTCCGCCGTCTCGCCGGAGCTCAGCTCCAGCGCCGGCTTCGTAGACCGCGTGCTGGGCCGCGCCAAGTCTCTCCTGACTGAATACTTTTAAGGCAGCAGACAGCACACAGGTTACAGCACACCACACCTCGATAGAGGAGTCATATTCTATATGCTGTGTGCTGTCTGCTGTGTGCTTCGTTGACGCTCCCTCCGTGCCTGTGCTAGAGTACCCCGCGTGATCGCCGACCGCTTACGTCACATCCACATCCGTCTTGCCGATGCCTGCCGGCGCTGCGGCCGCGACCCTGCCTCAGTGCTCCTCATCGGCGTGACCAAAGGCGTGGACGCGGACCGCATGGCTGAGGCGATCCGCTGCGGCCTGACCGACGTGGGGGAAAACCGCGTCCAAGAGGCCCGCGAAAAGCAGGCCATCCTCTCCGGGACCGGCGCGCGGTGGCATCTCATCGGCCACTTGCAGCGCAACAAGTCCAAGCCGGCGGTGGAGGTGTTTGACGCGGTGCACTCCGTGGATTCCCTGGAGCTGATCGGCGTTTTGGAGCGCGACGCCGCCGCCCGCCGGAAATGGCTGAGCGTGTTCGTGCAGGTAAACGTTTCCGGGGAAGCGACGAAGTTCGGGTGCGCTCCGGAAGAGGCGCTGCGCCTGGCCCAAGCCGTGGCGGCCTGCCGGCAGTTGGACTTGACCGGCCTGATGACGATTGCGCCCTTGGCCGAGTCGCCGGAGGCGGCGCGGCCCTGTTTTCAGGGGTTGCGGCGGCTCCGCGATGCGGTCGCCTCGTCGCTGTCGCGCGCGCCGGGGGAGCTGAAGCTCTCGATGGGCATGTCGCACGATTTTGAAGTCGCGGTGGAAGAGGGCGCGGACATCGTGCGGATCGGGTCCGCAATCTTTAAGGGGCAAGGGGCATGAGACAAGGGCAGGGGAAAGCACCACGAACAATACGCGGCCCATCGCGAGTTTTAGAGACCTTCGAGTTTGGCAAGAAGCTATTGAGCTAACGAAAGAAGTCTATCGTCTGTGTGGAAAGCTGCCAACAGAAGAACGTTACGCTTTAGCAAGTCAAATGAAACGCGCGGCAATATCTGTACCGTCGAACATGGCTGAGGGCCACTCTAAGAATCACCGTGCGGAATACCGTCAGTCCACCTATATTGCCATTGGTTCTCTAGCCGAGCTAGAAACACAATTGTGCTTAACTAAAGAGTTGGGTTTTATGGGTGAACAAGAACTCGAGACAACGTCAACGCGCATCAATCGGTTGAGAGCCATGCTTATTACATTGGGGAGAAAGCTCTAATGTCCCCTGCCCCTCGCCCCCTGC
>JACPRA010000037.1 GCA_016190215.1 Candidatus Omnitrophota bacterium | reverse complement strand
CCGGCACATACACGCAGCACTTGTTCTTGCCGGTCGTCTTCGCCTTATAGAGCTGCTCATCCGCCAACCGCACCATCGTCTTCGCGTCCATCTGGCGGTCATCCGGGTAGCGGCGCACCACTACCCCGACGCTCACGGTCAGCTTCAGCGGTTTCTGCATGGCATGGAACTCCTGCTCCACGGCCGAGCGGATCCGCTCGCCCAGCTCCGCCGCGCCCTGGGCGCCGCCGCTTTCTTCCGCCACCCCGGTCACCGGCAACATGACGATGAACTCTTCCCCGCCGTAGCGCCCCACCAGGTCCATCATGCGCACCGATTTCTGGATCAGCTTCGAGATCATCTTCAGCACCACATCGCCCTGCTGGTGGCCCAGCGTGTCGTTGACCGCCTTAAAGTTATCAATATCGAGCATCAAGAGGCCCAGCGGCACCCGGTACCGGTTGCTGCGGTCAATTTCCTGCTCCAAGCGCTTCAGGAAGTACGTTTGGTTCACCAGCCCGGTCAACCGGTCGCGGATAGCCAGGTCGCCCTGGATGGCGATGGCCAGCGCCAGGGCGCACTGGCCCCAGGCGGCGCGGAAAAACCCTTCCCGCTGCTGGTAACCGGCCAGGATGTCCGGGTGGCAGAACACCACCAGACAGCCCAGCACCGTCTTCTCAATGACCAGCGGCACGAGGAGGAGCGCCTTGGCCTGCCCCAGCCCGGAGAGCTTCTCCGGCTTGACGAACGGAAACCCCTCCTCCCACGTCGGAAACCGCATCACCTGCTGGCTGGAAAACAGCTTCGGAAACGGCGGCTCATCCAGGGCGAACTGCTGGCGGGTGAAGCAGGACTCGTCGCACCGGAGGCCCAGCTCGAAGCGCATCTGGTCGGTTTCCAAATCCATCGCCCACAGCGCCACCGCGCTGTCCGCGTTCGGCAGGCTGGTGATCTGGCTGGCGGCCTGCACCAGGTGCTGCAGCAAGGCGCGCTTCTCCAGCCGCTGGGTCAGCGTCTCGCCCAGGCGGATGAGCTTGTCGTATTCCTGCTGCACCCCGGAGCGCAAGTGCTCCATCGCCTTGTGGATCGCGCGCGCCTGCGCGCTCTCGCGGTACTGCGCCAGCGTCAGGCCGGAGCGCATCCACAGCCACCCCCCCGCGCTAACCGCCACCGCGACCACGGCGATCAGCACCCCGGCCAGGCTCACCACGACGAGAAACTGCTCAAAGGAGAGCCAGGTCGGCAGCACAGGATTCATGGCCAGGAACAGGGTGAGGAATTCTTGCAGGGCTTGGAAGCGCACCGCGAGGAAGGAGGCCGCCCCAAACACCACGGCCAGCATGATGCCCCAGAAGAGGATGCGCTTTACCATCGTGAGGCCATTCTACCTGGCCTCACCAGGGGGGTCAAACAGTGGGCGAAACCGTAGGCAGCGAGAGCGTCACGGTCGTGCCGCGCTCAGGCAATGATTCGATGTGCAGCGTGCCGTGGTGGGCTTGAATAATCCGGTGGGCGACAAACAGGTTGCGCTCATCGCGCCCGGCGCCTTCAGCCGCCGGAGGCTCGCAGATGGCGGCCAAGCGCTCCGGCGTGATGGCCGGCCCGGCATCCCGGATCCGCAGCACCACCTGCCCCGGCTCCGCGAAACCGGCAATCTCCAACCGCCCGCCCCGATGGTCCTGATGGGCCATCGGAGCCATGGCGGCAGACGCGGCGGCGATCACCTGCACCAGCGCCGTCTGCAACTGCGGCCAATTCGCCAGCACTTTCGGCAATGATTCCGGCCACTCCAAATGCGGCTTCACGCCTGTGATCGGGGTTTGGTACGCGGCCAGCCGCACGCTGTCCTCGACGGCGGCGCGCAGATCCACCGGATGGCGTTCCGCCGCGCCGACGAGCCCGAACTTCAAAATCCGCCGGGTCAGCTCCGCCGCCCGGTGGCATTCGGCGATCATGCGCGAGAGCGTCTCATCCGCCGCCGGGTGCTCGCCTTTGCCCCGGTCCAAATACAGCTCCGCTTCGCCGGCGATGATCGTCAGCGCGTTGTGCAGCTCATCCGCCATGCCATAGGACATTTGCCCCAGCGAGGCCAGCCGCTCGCGCTCCAGCAAGGCCGCTTCCTGGCCGGTAAACCGCTCGGTAAACTGTGCTCGGGCCAGCGCCAGCGCCGCTTGGCGGCTCAGCGCCGCGAATACCTGCACATCCGCCTCGCTGTAGGGCCGGCCGCTGCGCTTCGCCCCCACCACCAGCACCGCCGCTAACCGCTCATTCAAGAAACTCGGCACCACCAGCCGCGCTTCCAGGTTGCGCATCCATTCGGCGGCTTCCGCGTAGCGCATCGCCCATTCCGGCCGGCTGCCTTCCCACCGCTCGACGTCGCTCAAGCGCACCGGGCGGCGCATCTCTTCCAGTACGGCGATCATCGCCTCCGCCCGCCGGATGGACAGCTCCGCCGGCAGCATCACCGCGTGCCGCAGCGCCGTCAGGCGATAGCAGGTGTGCGTGTCATCCACCAAAAAGATCGCGCTGTAACTCGCCCCCACCGCCGCGTTCACCACGTACACGATCTGCCGTGTCAGCGCCCCCACATCGCGCGGCTCAGTCAGGCTCCGGGCCGCCAGCGTCAAGGTCTCGTGGTAGCGGTGCTGGGCCGTCGCGTGCGCCTGCTCCCAGCGAGCAGCCAGCCGCAGGCTTGCTGCCGTAGCCGCCGCTTCCAGCGCCCCAAACAGCCCCACCGGCACCACCCACCACGCCGGCCCCAGCGCCGCGTACAGCCACGGCTTCCCCAGGATCGCAGTCCACGCGCTGATGACGATGCCCAATCCGGACAACCCCAGCGCCACGCCAAACGTCGCCGCCGCCACCCGCCACCCGGCCCATCGCTCGCGCATCCATGCCGCAGCCTCGGTCCAGGCACCCGCAATCCATCGCCCAGCCGCCGCCAACGCGGCCGCCGCAGCCCACGGCATCGGGCGCGCGTCCAGCGCCGCGGTTCGATCCGTGAATAGTCGTGCCATCCGTACTGCTCCTTATGACCCGCTTGACATCACGTCAATATTGTGATAAATTTGCATCAGTTCAGATGCAAAGGAGGTGCAAAATGCCATCGCTTCAAATCCGAAATATGCCGGAGGAAACCTACGCCAATCTGAAGGCCCGGGCAAAGCTGGACCGCCGATCCGTCCAGCAGGAAGCGGCCTGGCTGTTGGAGACCATCTTGTCGTTCCCCGGCGTCCTCCTGCATCAGCCCAATTGGAGCCGCGTGGACCAGGTTCGCGAGGCCATGGCCAAGCGCTATGGCGCTCAACCCGATTCCACCCCCCTGATACGGCAGATGCGCGATGAGCGCTGAGGCTGCCACGTCCGTCGTCGTAGACGCCAGCCTGGCCATCAAGTGGCTGCTCCCCGAACCGGACTCAACATCCGCCCT
>JACPRA010000036.1 GCA_016190215.1 Candidatus Omnitrophota bacterium | reverse complement strand
TGCCCCGTGCCCCGTGCCCCCTCCGTTGGTTTTACCCTCGTAGAGTTGCTGATCGTGATCGCGATCCTGGGCATTTTGATGAGCTTGGTGACCGCCGGCGCGCAAACCGCCCGGCGTCGCGGCGCCGTGGCGAAGGCCAAGGCGACGATTGCGGCGCTGGAGACCGCCATCGCCATGTACCATGCCGATCTGGGGTCGTATCCGGCCTCAGGCAACGCCGAGTTGGTGGCGGCGCTGACGGAAGAACCCGACGATGCGAATTGGCAAGGCCCCTATATGGAGCTCAAGCAGGATGAGGTGGTCAACGGCGAGCTGGTGGATCCGTGGGGATCGCCCTATCTGTATGAATCAGTGAACGAGGGATCGCCCACGCACCGCACGCAATCCTACGACCTCTTTTCAGTTGGTCCCAATGGATCGGACGATGGCGGCACGCAAGATGATCTTGTTAACTGGTGAGTTTAGCTCGAGGCTCGATGCTCGATGCTCGAGGCAACGGCCCAGAGCCTTCAGCCTTCAGCCTTCAGCCTTGAGCAGAGGATTCACGCTCGTTGAGCTGCTGGTGGTCATCGGCGTCATCGGCATCTTGCTGGCGACCAGCGTGCCGGCCTTATCCAGCTATACGACGCAGGTCCGCCTGAAGACGGCCACGCGGGAGATCGTCGGCCTGCTCTTGTTGGCGCGGAGCCTGGCGATCAGCCACCATGCCGTACAAACGGTCCTGGTGGATACGGAGCGCGGGGAGCTCAGCCTGGATCCTGCCACCGGCGACTTGGCCTCGCGCCGGGTACGTCTGCCGCCTGCCATTGAGATTGACGTGACGGGGGCCGACGGCGCGGAAAGCTCGCAGGTGACGTTTCAACCAAGCGGGGCGCTGGCCGGGCGCTCGGTATCCGTGACGCTCTCCAACGGCAAGCGCACGCACACCATCGTGGTGACCGGGCCGACCGGCGCGGTGCTGGTACAATGACCCCCACCGCCTGTCGGTCGCCGAAGGCGGGCCCCAGGGGCCAGATTGCCTCGGAGCAATCTCCGACAGGCGGTGGGATGAACCGCGCGCTTGACGCCGGAAAAGGAACATGCTAGAGTCATTCCGCATGAACACGAGCGCGTGGAGACTGCGTGTCGTGGGATGCCTCGCCTGCTGTTTGAGTTTCCCATCTCTCCTGGTCAGCGCTCCAGGTCTTCGTGATCAAGCGCTTGCCCACCGGCAGGAAGGCTACCAGCACCAGCAACAAGGCGATATTGGCTCCGCACTGGCGGCCTATCAAAAAGCCGCCGAGCTGGATCCTGGGTATGCCGCCGCTCGGGTTGATGTAGGAGTGATGCTGGAACAGATGGGCCGGCTGGAAGATGCGCAGGGCGCCTATGAATCCGCGCTGCTCGTCGATCCGCGGTGCCGGGAAGCGCATTCCAACCTCGCCAATCTGCATGAGCGGCTCGGCCAGACCGAACAGGCCGTTGCGCACTGGCGCCAGCGCTATGCGCTGGGAGAGGCGGGGGATTCCTGGACGGTCAAGGCGCGGGAGCGGTTGGTGGCCCTGGGGGCCCTGCCGGCCGATGCGCCGGCTGCGCCGGTGATGTCCACGGACACGACGGGCAACCCAGCCTTCGCCCAGAGGGCTCCGGTGTCCGGCAGCGGCCAGGTGGCGCAGCGCGAATTCGAGGCCTACGAGCAATCCTTGCAGGACTATCGGTCTCTGACTGGGCACGTTATCGAGTAGTCATCGGCGAAGCCGAAACGTTCATCCTGATTGTTTCCTCAAGCGCTCATCCGTTTGCTCCCACATTGGACGCCGAACCGGCATAGCGTGAACTGCATCATTCCGCATGGCGAGTGCAAAGGCGTTCCTCATTGACGGCACGGCGTTTTGCTACCGCGCGTTTTATGCGATCCGGGCGCTCTCCACATCGGATGGGAAGCCGACCAATGCGGTCTACGGATTCGTCACCATGCTCACCGCTCTGCGGGCCGCGCACCGTCCGGACTATCTGGCGGTGGCGATGGATGCCGGCAAGCCGACCTTTCGCCATGAACGATACGAAGCCTACAAACAACATCGCAAGCCCATGCCGGACCCGTTGATCGGCCAACTGCCCCTGATCCGCGAGCTCCTGGACACCCTGCGCATCCCGGTCTTCCAGATGGAAGGTTATGAGGGGGAAGATCTCCTCGCCACCATCGCCCGGCGCGTCGCGACCGAGGGGGTGGACGTGGTGCTCGTCACCGGCGATAAAGACGCGCTGCAGCTCGTCGGGCCCGGACTCACGGTGTATAACCCGCACAAAGACAACGCGGTGTTCGATGCGCAGGCGGTGGAGGCCCGCTACGGCGTGCCGCCCAACCGGATGGTGGATTTGCTGGCACTGATGGGAGATGCGACGGACAACATTCCCGGCGTCCCCGGCATTGGAGAGAAAACCGCGGTCGGATTGCTGAAGCGGTTCGGCAGCCTGGAGGGGCTCTATCAGCGGCTGCCGGAGCTTCCCAGCCGGTCTCAGCGGCAGTCCTTGGAGGCGTCGCGATCACAGGTGGAGCTGGCCCGGGACCTGGCGCGGATCGATGCGGACGTCCCCTTGACGGTGCGTTTGGAAGATCTGGCCGTCCAAGAGCCGGATTGGGAGCGGTTGCGACAGCTCTTCAAGCGTCTTGAATTTAAACGGTTGTTGTCGGAGTTGGAGGCCGAGCATCCTCCCGCGATCTCAGCGTCCACCTGCGCCGGCCGCCTGGTGACGGATGCCGCCTCCGCCGCGCCGGTCTTGGCGCGCCTGAAGGAGCGCGCGCCGGTGGCCGTCCGGGATTGGTGGAGGGACGATGCGCCGGCGGCTGTGAGCCTCGCATGGTCAGCGCAGGACGCCTGGGTGATTCCGGTGACGGCGCGCTGCGCCGAGCCCTGGTGCAGCGAGCTGATGCGTGAGCTGGCGTCTGCAGAGCAGCCGAAGCTTGGCCACGACCTCAAACGGCTGCTCCGATGGTGGCGCAGGCGCGGCGACGCCGGCGGCGGGATCGCCGGGGATACAATGATCGCCGCCTACTTATTGAATTCCGCGCAAGCCGCTCCAACATTTCCGGACACAGTTGAAGCGTGGCTGCAGGTGCGCTTGGCGCCGGTGACGCCGCCGGCGGCGCTCGCGGAGGACGATTTGCTCTCCGAGCAGGCGCTGCCGCCGAGCGAGGTGAACAGCATGGCGGCGCACACCGGCATGGTCTTCGCGCTGCACGAGGCCCTGGAGCGCGAGCTCGAGCGCGCGCAGATGCGCCCGCTGTACCGCGACCTGGAGCTCCCGCTGATCGGCGTGCTGGCCGACATGGAAGCGCACGGCATTGCGGTGGACCGCGAGTGGCTGGCGGCCATGCGGGGGCGGATGCAGACGACCATCGGCGAGCTCACCCGCGAGTTATATCGTCTGGCCGGCTGCGAGTTCAACTTGAATTCGCCCAAGCAGCTGGCTGAGGTGCTGTTTGAGCGGCTGAAGCTCCCGGTCATCAAGCGCACCAAGACCGGACCCTCGACCGATGCGGAGGTGCTGCAGCGCTTGGCCACGTCGCATCCGCTGCCGCAGCGGCTGCTGGAGTATCGCGAGCTCAGCAAGCTGGTCTCCACCTATCTCGATGCGCTGCCGGCGCTGATTGACCCGGCCACCGGCCGGCTGCACACCACGTTCCACCAAACGGGCACCGCCACCGGCCGATTGTCCTCCAGCGACCCCAACCTGCAGAACATCCCCAGTAAGACCGAGCTGGGCCGGCAGATCCGCAAGGCGTTTATTCCCAGCGAGCCGGCATGGGTGTTGACGGCCGCGGACTATTCGCAGATCGAGCTGCGCATCTTGGCGCATCTCTCCCATGACGAGACGCTGATCGCCGCCTTCCAGCATGACGAGGACATTCACCGCGCGATCGCCGCGTTGATCTATCACGTGCCGGAAGCGGAGGTGACCCCGCAGATGCGCTACGCCATGAAGGCGGTCAACTACGGCATCATCTACGGGATGAGCGCCCATGGCCTGGCGAATGAGCTGGAATGCTCCCACGAAGAAGCCGCAGAATTCATCGCCGCGTACTTCCAGCGCTACCCGGCCGTGCGCGCGTTCCTGGATGCCCAGATCGAGCAGGCCAAGCGCGCGGGATACGTGTGCACGGCGCTGGGCCGCCGCCGGTATATTCGGGAAATCGCCAGCCCGGACCCGGCAGTGCGGCAGTTTGCCGAGCGCATGGCCGTGAACGCGCCGATCCAAGGCACCGCCGCCGACCTGGTCAAGCGGGCCATGCTTCGGCTCTCCGGCGAGCTGCAGCGCCGCGGCCTGCGCAGCCGGCTGCTCCTGCAGGTGCATGATGAATTGGTGTGCGAAGGCCCGCCGGACGAAGCCGACGTGGTGGCCGCCCTGCTGCGGGACACGATGGAACAGGCGCTGCCGATGGCCGTGCCGATCCGGGTGACGCTCAAACGCGGCCCGAATTGGCTGGAGCTAAGCGACGTGGCACACAGCTAACAGCACACAGCAGACAGTACGATATGGCGAAAACTATCCAGTTCCTGTTGCGGAATTTCTGTGTGCTGTCTGCTGTGTGCTGTGTGCTTCATACGCCATGATTGTTGTCGGAATCACTGGCGGCTTGGGCACCGGCAAGAGCACCGTGGCCGCCCTCCTGGGCCGCCGCGGGGCGCTGGTGATTGACGCGGACCAGGTGGCGCACGAGGTGATGGCGCCTCGCCGGGCCGCCTGGCGCACGATCCGCCGCGTTTTTGGCGCGCAGGTGTTGGAGGCTGATGGGCGGATCAACCGGGCGGCCCTGGCGCAGCGGGTGTTCCGGGATCCGCGGGCCCGACGGCGGCTGGAGGCGATTGTGCATCCTAGAGTGTTCCGCGAGATCCGGCGCCGGCTGCGGCAGGCGAAGACATCCGGCCGCGTGCGGGTGGCGGTGGTGGAGATTCCCTTGTTGATTGAAGCCAAGGCGCAGGGGCTGGTGGACGTGGTGGTTGTGGTGACCGCCCCGGCCCGCGTCCAGCGGCGGCGGCTGCATGCGCGAGGGATGCCGCGGGAAGAGATGGCGCGCCGGATCGCGGCGCAGATGGACTTGTCGGCCAAAGTGGCCTTGGCCGACGAGGTGGTGGATAATTCGGATGGCATGGCACAGACTCGGAGGCAAGTGACACGGTTATGGACACGGCTACTGGATCGCACGGACAAACCACGCGGGTAGACTTGGCGTCCCTGAAGGACCTCAAGATCTCGGACCTGAACAAAACGGCCCGGGAGCTGGGGGTGAACGGGGTCTCCGGTCTCAAGAAGCAGGATTTGATCTTCAAGATCCTGCAGGCCCAGACGGAGCGGGAAGGCTTGATCTTCGCCAAGGGCGTGCTGGAAATCCTGCCCGACGGGTTCGGGTTCCTGCGCTCCCCCAACTATAACTACTTGCCGTGCCCGGACGACATTTACGTCTCGCCCTCGCAGATCCGCAAGTTCGACCTGCGCACCGGCGATATCGTCAGCGGGCAAGTCCGGCCGCCGAAGGAAGGGGAGCGGTATTTCGCCCTCCTGAAAGTCGAGGCGGTGAACTTCGAAAACCCGGACGAAGCCAAAGACAAGGTGCTCTTCGACAACTTGACGCCGATCTATCCGAACCGGCGGCTGGTGTTGGAGACCACGGCGAGCGAGGTCTCCACCCGCATCATGGATTTGCTGACCCCCATTGGGATGGGCCAGCGCGGACTGATCGTCGCGCCTCCGTACAGCGGCAAAACGGTCCTGCTCCAAAAGATCGCCAATGCCATCACCACCAACACGCCGGAAGCGACCTTGATTGTGCTGCTGATTGACGAGCGGCCCGAAGAGGTGACCGACATGCAGCGCTCCGTCAAGGGCGAAGTGATCTCCTCCACGTTCGACGAGCCGCCGGAACGGCACGTCCAGGTGGCCGAGATCGTGCTGGAAAAAGCCAAGCGGCTGGTGGAGCACAACAAGGACGTTGTGATCCTACTGGACAGCATCACGCGTCTGGCGCGCGCCTACAACACGGTGGAGCCGCACAGCGGCCGCGTGCTCACCGGCGGCATTGACGCCAACGCGCTGCTCAAGCCGAAGCGGTTCTTCGGATCGGCGCGCGGCATCGAGGAGGGCGGCAGCCTGACGATCATCGGAACCTGCCTGATCGACACCGGCTCGCGGATGGACGACGTGATCTTCGAAGAGTTCAAAGGCACGGGCAACATGGAGTTGACGCTGGACCGCAATCTGTTCCAGCGGCGCATCTACCCGGCCATTGACATCCGCCGCTCCAACACGCGGCGCGAGGAGCTGCTGGTGTCGGCTGATGAACTGCAGCGGATCTGGCTGCTCCGCAAGGTGCTCAATGAAATGGATTCAGTCCAGGCCATGGAGCTGTTGACCGACCGGTTATCCAAGACCAAGTCCAACGCCGAATTTTTGGCGACCATGTCCAAGAAATCGTGAAGCGTCGTTCGTGAAGCGTATCTCGCATGACGCTTCACGAGATACGCTTCCCGAGATACGAGGGATAAACGAGGAGGGCGTAATGAAAACAGGAATCCATCCGGAGTACGTACCCTGCGTTATCACCTGCACGTGCGGGGCCGTGTATCACACCCGCTCCACCCAGCCGAAGATCCATGTCGAAATCTGCGCGGGCTGCCACCCCTTGTTCACCGGCAAGCAGCGGCTGATGGATACGGCCGGCCGGGTTGAAAAGTTCCGCCGCAAGTACGACAAGACCGCGCCCGCGTCCAAAAAATAATCCCCGGAGCGATGGCGCCTTTGAACGACGAACTGCTGGCGCGGCTTGAGCAGGCCGACCGCCGTTACGCTGAAGTGGAGCGGCAGCTGGTCCAGCAGGCGGCCCAGGCCGATTCCAAGGCCTACCAGGACCTCTCGAGAGAGCTGGCCCAGCTTAAATCGCCGATCCTGCTGTTCCGGACCTACCGGCGGATCGAGCGCGAGATCCAGGAAGCCGAGCAGATGGTGCGCGCGCACGGCGAGCCGGAATTGCGCGAAATGGCCAAAACCGAAGTGCTCTCCCTGCGCCGGCAGCAGGCGGACACGCACGCCGAGCTGGAGGCGTGGTGGGAGGCGCAGCACGGCCTGCCGGACCGCCCGATCATCGTGGAGGTGCGGGCCGGGACCGGCGGATCGGAGGCCAGCCTGTTTGTCGGCGACTTGTACCGGATGTACAGCAAGTATGCGGCCCGGTGCGGGCTGAACGTGGACGTCATGGAAAGCCACCCCACCGAAGCCGGCGGCTTCAAAGAGCTGGTCTTTTCGGTCAAGGGCGCCGGAGCGCACCAGCGGTTCCAGTTTGAAAGCGGGGTCCACCGGGTCCAGCGCGTGCCGGCCACGGAGGCGCAAGGCCGCATCCACACCTCGACCGTGACCGTCGCCGTCATGCCGGAGCCGGAAGAGGTGGAGCTGCCGCCGATTCCGGCCAAAGATTTGCAGATTGACGTCTTCCGCTCCTCCGGGCCGGGCGGGCAATCCGTCAACACCACCGATTCCGCCGTCCGGATCCGCCATCTTCCGACCGGCATCATGGTGACGTGCCAGGATGAGCGCAGCCAGTTGCGCAACAAAGAGAAAGCCATGCGCGTGCTGCGGGCTCGCGTGCTGGACCAACTCCAGCAGTCCCAGCAGGACCAGCTGGCGTCCAGCCGCCGCCAGCAGGTGAAGGGGGCCGAGCGCAGCGAAAAGATCCGGACCTACAATTTTCCCGACCGCCGCGTGACGGACCATCGCATCGGCCTGACCCTGCATAAGTTCGACGCGATTTTTGACGGCGATCTGGCGGAGCTGGTGAGCGCGCTGGAAACCGCCCAACGCGCCGCCGCAACTCCCGCCGCATGAGCCAGGCTGCCGCGATGGACGCGCGTTCCGCCATGGCGCAGGCGGTGTCGGCGTTAGCCCAAGCCGGCGCTGCGTCGCCGCAGGCGGAAGCGGAATGGATGCTCTCTGAGCTGCTCGGCTGCAGCCGGACGGAACTGTACCTTGCGGATGAGCGCGTGACGCCGGACCTGGAAGTCCGGTTGGCAGGCTGGGTGGCCCGCCGCGCGGGCGGGGAGCCGCTGCAATACATCCTCGGGGCCACCGAGTTTTTTGGCCATCGCCTCAGCCTCTCCGCCGGGGTGTTTGTGCCGCGTCCGGAGACTGAGGTGTTGGTAGCGCGCGCGGTCGCGTACCTGCGCGACGTGGTTCGCAGCCGGCCGGGGGGCGAATGCCGGGTGCTCGAGGTGGGCACCGGCAGCGGCGGTATCGCCATCAGCCTGGCTCAGAGCGTTTCGGCTTGTCGGGTCGTCGCAATTGAGCTATCATGGAACGCTCTCTGCACGGCGGCCGCCAACGTCGCCGGGCATGGGCTTGGGCACCGCATCAGCTTGGTCCAGGCCGACGGGACCGACGCGCTGCGAGGCTCAGTGGAACTGCTGATTTCCAACCCGCCGTACGTTCCTTCGGATGAGATCGCCGCCTTGAGCACGGGCGACCCGCGTCTCAGCCTGGATGGGGGAACGGACGGCATGGTGGTGCACCGGCGGTTGCTGGCGGATGCTCCGCGCCTGCTGGCCCCCGGAGGCGCGCTGTGCCTTGAGTGCGCGGAAGGGCAGGCGGACCGCTTGCGCGCAGCCGCGCTCGCCTCGCCATGGGCGGCAAGCGCGGAGGTGCTTGAGGACTTCAACAGCCGGCCTCGAGGAGTGTGGGTTCGCGCTCTTTCATAACGCATGGAAAAATTACTGGTCGAGCGCAGCGGGCCATTGCGGGGCACCGTGGAGGCTGACGGCGCAAAAAACGCGGCGTTGCCGATCATGGCCGCCTGCCTCCTCACGGAGGAGGAATCGCTGCTCGACGGCGTCCCGCGGGTGACGGATGTTGAGATCATGCTCAACATTCTCCGGGTGCTTGGGGTGGAATGTTTTTGGGATGGCGACACGCTGGTCATCCGGCCCGGCAGCTATACCGGCTGGACCGCGCCCTACGATTTGGCCGGCCGCATGCGCGCGTCGGTCTGTGTGCTCGGGCCGCTCCTGGCCAAGCAAGGCCGCGCCCGGGTGCCGCTGCCGGGCGGCTGCGTGATCGGCCCCCGCCCGATTGATTTACATTTGAAGGGGCTGCAAGCGCTCGGCGCCGAGATCGCGATGGATCATGGAGATATCGTCGCCAAAGCGGAGCGGTTGTGCGGCAACACCGTGCATTTGGCCGGCCAGTTCGGCTCGTCCGTTCTGGCCACGGCGAACGTGATGATGGTCGCCACCTTGGCGGAAGGCACGACGGTCATTGAACATGCGGCGTGCGAGCCCGAGGTCATGGATGTGGCGAATTGTCTCATCGCCATGGGCGCGAAGATCACCGGGCAGGGCACCTCGGTCATGCGCATTGAAGGCGTGGGGCGCCTGCGGGGAACCCGGCACCGCATCATTCCGGACCGGATTGAAGCCGGCACCTTGCTGATGGCGGTCGCGATGTTGGGCGGAGACGTGCTGGTGCGCGGGGCCAGGCTCGACCATTTGCACGCGGTGGTGGACAAGCTGGTGGAGGCCCGCGTCTCCATCGAGCCGCAAGACGGCGGGATGCGCGTGCGCTCGACGCGGGACTTGAAAGGCGTCGAGGTCACCACGCTGCCGTTTCCCGGATTCCCGACGGATTTACAGGCGCCCATGACGGCGTTGATGTCGATCAGCCACGGGGTCAGCCTGATGACGGAAAAGATTTATCCGGAGCGGTTCATGCACGTGCCGGAGCTGAAGCGTATGGGAGCCCAGATCAGCCGCGAAGGCCCCAGCGCGATCGTGAAAGGGGTGGAGCGGCTCAGCGGAGCGCCGGTAAACGCCTCCGATTTGCGGGCCTCGGCCGCGTTGGTCTTGGCGGGGCTGGTCGCGGATAACCGCACGGAAGTCTTCGGTGTCGAGCATCTGGATCGCGGGTACGCGCATTTGGAACACAAGCTGGTCTCGCTGGGGGCCCGGCTGACTCGAGAAAGGAGCTCGTAAGCAACATGGTCATGATTCGGTTTCAGCGGCGTGGAACGAAAAAGACGCCGCATTTTCGGATTGTCGCGACGGAACGGAGCCGGGCGCAATCGAGCCAGGTGTTGGAAATCGTGGGCACCTATGATCCAAAGACGGAGCCGCCCAGGTTTGTCCTGGACGAGCCGCGTTTGGTCTACTGGCTCTCTTCGGGCGCGAAGGTTTCCGAATCCGTGCAGCGCGTCTTGAAGCGGTTCAAGAAGGTCTCGGTCAAAGCCGCCTAATAGTGTACGGTTTGCGGTTCATTTCCCGTGCACCAAGAGATCTCAATGATGCGGATTGACGTCATCACGATTTTTCCCGACATGTTTGCGCCGGTCCTGGGCGCCTCGATTCTCAAGCGCGCCGAGGAGCAGGGGTGCGTCCGCTACGTCGTGCATAATCTGCGGGACTTTGCCTCGGACAAGCGGCGCACCGTGGATGACCGCCCCTATGGGGGCGGGCCGGGCATGGTCATGAAGCCGGAGCCGATCTTCGACGCGGTGGAGGCCATCGAGCGCATCTGCCACGGATCGGCGCCGAACCGGGCGGGCTGCCAGATTCTGCTGACTGCCCCGCAAGGCGAGCGGCTCTCGCAGCCGCTGGCGCACGAGCTCTCGCGCCTGGAGCACCTCATCATCATTTGCGGGCATTATGAAGGCGTGGACGATCGGATTCGCGAAGGGCTGGCGGACCGCAGCCTTTCCATCGGCGATTACGTGCTGACGGGAGGCGAGCTGCCGGCGATGGTGCTGGTTGATACGGTTGTCCGCCTGATCCCCGGCGCCATCGGCCATGCCGAGGCGACCGCGGATGAGTCCTTTGCTGACGGCCGGCTGGAATACCCCCAGTACACCCGCCCGCCGTCGTTTCGCGGGATGGAGGTGCCGGCGGTGTTGCGGTCCGGCGATCATGAGCGCATTTCCCTCTGGCGAAAATTGCAGTCAATGGCTCGAACGGTATCCCAGCGGCCCGATCTGGTGGCCTCAGGGAACGGCAAACAAGGAGGAATCACATCATGACATGGCTTGCACACGTGACCACACCGCAGCTGCGCCCGATTCCGGAGTGCCGGCCTGGGGACCAGGTCAAAGTGTGGTGCCGCATCCAGGAACAAGACCGGGTGCGCCTCAGCGCCTTTGAAGGGCTGGTGATCCGCCGGCGCGGCTCCGGCCTGTCCGAGACCATCACGGTCCGGCGGGTGACCTATGGCGAAGGCGTGGAGCGTGTTTTCCCCATGCATGCGCCGATCTTGGAGCGGATTGACGTCGTGCGCCGCGGCAAGGTGCAGCGCAGCCGGCTCTACTATCTTCGGGACAAAGTCGGCAAAACCCGCATCGCAGCCGCCGCGGGCGAATCCGCGAAGGCTTCGGCATCCAACGAGGGCAGTGCTGCCAGCCCCGCTCCGTCCAAATCCAGCGAGCAGCCCTCCGCGGCTGCCGGCGCGGAACACCTCACCTCCGCGTGAGTTCTCCGGTTCGCCGGAGTCGCTCGCCGTCGCCCGTGGGATCGCGCTCTGCGACATCGCCGGCGTGGATGAAGCCGGCCGGGGGCCGTTAGCCGGGCCGGTCGTGGCGGCGGCAGTGATCCTGCCGCCCCCCTCCCGTCGAGACCGGCCCGCGCGCGCCGGCGGCTGGTGGCGGTTCGGCGTCCGCGTTGATGATTCGAAGCGCCTCACCGCCCGGCAACGCACCCACGCCTGCCGCCGCATTCTTCAGCATGCGATCGTCGGGGTCGGTATTGTGCCCGCCGGAGACATTGACGCGGGACATATCGGCCTCGCCACCTTGGCGGCGATGGCGCAAGCGGTGGCCGGCCTGGAGCGGGTGCCCGCGCTGATCTTGGTGGACGGCTTGCAGGCCCCGCGAGTCGCCCCGCCGTGCTGGACCGTGGTCCGGGGCGATCAGCGCAGCCCGGCGATTGCCTGCGCCTCCATCGTGGCCAAAGTGCTGCGCGATTCCTTCATGCAGTTCTACCACCGCCTGTTTCCCGCCTATGGATTCGATCGCCATGTCGGATACGGCACGGACCGGCATGTCCGCGCCTTAGCTGAGCATGGGCCCTCAGCGCTGCATCGGCTGAGCTTCCAGCCCGTTGCGGCTCGGGTGGCCTCCCGCGATGCGGCGCCTCATTGAAACGCTTCGTCAGTTGCGCGGCCGGCAGGCCGAGCGCATCGCCTGCGAGTATTTGCGAAGCTGCGGCTACCGGATCGAAGACGCGAACGTCCGGTCCCGGTTCGGCGAGCTGGACCTCATCGCCCAGGAGGGCGGGGCGCTGTGCTTCGTTGAAGTCCGCTCGGCGCAGACCGGGAGTCCATTTGGCGCGCCGGAGGCCTCCGTGGGGGCCAGGAAGCAAGCCGCGCTCACCCGGGTGGCGGGCCGTTATCTCGAGCAGCGCCGCCCCGCATGGTCCGGGCCGGTGCGGTTTGACGTGGTGGGCATCGAGCGCTCTTCCACTGGCACACCCATGATCCGCCTCATCAAGGACGCCTTTGACGCCGCCCCCTCCCGCGGCGGCTGGGCCGCCTGGTAGCTCTTGCCCCCCCCAGCGAGCCACGCCGGGGAGCAAGCGGTGCCGCGGAGATGCCCCAGGGCGTTCCGAGCAGGTTGAATCTGTGAAACATTTCACATATAATAATTCTCTTATCTCCCGACGGCGACGTAAGGAAGTTGCGTGAACTCATTGCGGCTTGATCAGATTGCCCGGCGCGGTTCGTGGTATGGCGGTGGCAGTGCGGTGGCATTCGGATGCGCCCTGGCGGCGGCCCTGCTGGAGAAGCTCACCAGCGACTCGCGCCGGCGGGCGGCGATCCGGCGCTTGCGTTCGCGCTGCCTCCAGTTGGCTGCCCGTGATGCGGACGCGTTCGCCCGGGTGGTGCGCGCCCAGGCCTCCCGCCCCTCGTCAGCCTTCCGCCGCGCCTTGAAGGATGCCACCCGCGTGCCTCTGGAGATTTGCGAGACGGCCCAGGCCGTGCTGAAGGCCGCCTCGCTGGCGCGCCGTACCCTCTCCACGGCGTATCAGGTGGACGTGGAATGCGTGGAAGCGCTGGCGCGCGCCGCGCAGCAGGGTGCCCGCGCCTTGGCGCTGACCAACGCGCGATGGCTGAGCGATCCGGCCTACAGCCGGCAGGTCCGACGGCAACTTGCTCGATTGACGTGAACCACGAACCCACACACCCCTGTCTGATGGGAACCGTCCTTGATGGAAAGGCCATTGCCGCGGCGCTGGAAGAGCGGATGCGTTCCCGCGTCGAGGCGTTTCGCCGGCGCCCGCAGCTGGCGATTTTGTCGTTCAATACGCCAGCCTCCCGATTGTTCGAGCTGATGCAAGTGGAGCGCGCGCGGGCGCTGGGCATCCAATGCCGCAATGAGGTGCTCGACTCGGCGCGCGTCACCCCGGAGGACGTGGAGCGCCGGATCCAAGCCTGGAACGCGGACCCGGCCGTCCACGGGATTTTCGTCCACCAGCCGATGCCGCCCCAGATTGACCCGCAACGGATCTCCACGATGATCGACCCACAGAAAGACGTCGAGGGGATCCATCCCCAGAACTCCGCGCGCCGGTTTTTTGCGAAAGCCCGGATCGGCTCGTGCACGGCGCTGGCGGTGATGGAATTGATCGACTCCACGGGCGTGCCGTTGGAAGGCAAAGAGGCCGTGGTGGTCGGGCACAGCGAGATCGTCGGCCGGCCGGTCAGCATGCTCCTTTTGGACCGGCTGGCGACCACCACCGTCTGCCACGTGGCCACGAATCGCGCCGGACGCCTGGAAGCGCACGTGCGCCGGGCGGAGGTGCTGGTTGTCGCCGTCGGCCGCCCGCGGCTGATCCCCGGAGCCTGGATCCGCCCGGAATCGATCGTCATTGATGTGGGGATCAACGTCGTGGACGGCAAAGTGGTCGGCGACGTGGAATTTGAAACGGCCCGCGACCGGGCGGCGTATATTTCGCCCGTACCCGGCGGGGTCGGTCCGGTCACGGTGATGATGGTGATGCTCAATACTATTGAAGCCTTTCGGCTACAGGGGGGCGCATGATCTCGGACGAACGGCGGCTGGATCGCCAGTTGGGGCGCAAGCCGTTCCTGGTGACGATGGAAGTCAACCCGCCGAAGGGCACGGATATTTCCGAGCTGCTCGCCGCGGTGGAGCGCACCAAGCCGTGGCTGGACGCCGTGAACGTGACGGACGGTTCGGGTGCAATGATGCGGGCGTGCTCGCTGGCGGTGGCTAAGGCGGTGCTGGATGCCGGCGTGGACCCCATTCTTCAGATGACGTGCCGCGACCGCAACCGCCTGGCGTTGCAGGCGGACCTGTTGGGCGCAGCCATCCTCGGCATTCGAAACGTCCTATTGCTCACCGGGGATGACCCCAAACAAGGCGACCACCCGGACACCAAGCCCGTCTTCGACATCAATTCCGCCGCGCTGATGGGCGCGGCGAAAGGCCTGGCCGAAGGGCACGACCTCGCCGGCAAAGCGCTTAAAGGCGTGCCGCGGTTCTGCATCGGCGCGGCGGCCGACCCCGGGGCGAAGGATCTGACGGTCGAGATGCAAAAGTTCCAGGCGAAAATCGCCTCCGGCGCGCAATTCTTTCAGACGCAGGCCGTGTTTGACGTCGAGTCCTTCCGGCGGTTCATGGCGCAGGCCAAAGCGTTCGGCAAGCCGGTGTTGGCCGGGATCCTGCTGCTGAAATCCGCCAAGATGGCCCGCTACATGAACGAGCACGTGTGGGGCATCCATGTGCCCGATGAGCTGATCGCCCGGCTGGAGCGCTCCGGCGATCTCCGGGCGGAATGCGTGGCGATCGCCGCGGAGCTGATCGAGGCGATCCGCGACACGGCCAACGGCGTCCACCTGTACGCGCTGGGATGGGAGGATCTCGTTCCCGAGGTCTTGACCGCCGCCGGGATCGGCTCGGCTTCGGCTCCGGCAGGAGGGACCCGCTCATGACGGAAACCGCCAACCTGCAGCGCACCGGCCTCTATGAGGCCCACCTGGCGCTGGGGGCGAAGACGACGCCGTTCCACGGGTGGGAAATGCCGCTCTACTACACCAGCATTCTGGATGAGCATCGCAGCGTGCGGTCCGCGGCCGGCTTGTTTGACATTTCGCACATGGGGCAGGTCTGGGTCAGCGGCCCGGACGCGCAAGCCATGCTCGACGGCCTGGTGGTCAGCGACCTGACGCAGGTGGCGGAGGGCCGGGCCTGCTACACGATGCTGGTCAATGAGCAGGGCGGCATTCTGGACGACATCATCATCTATCGGGTCGCCGCGTGGGACTATCTGGTGATCGTCAATTGCGGCACGCGCGCTAAGGACGCGCAATGGCTTGGCACCCATGCCACCAGCCGCGCTAGCGTGGACGATATCAGCGACGGCCGGGCCATCATCGCCCTGCAGGGACCGAAGTCGGCCGGGCTGATGGAAGCGGCGCTGGAGCTGCACGTGAATCCGCTGGGCCGGTTTGCGGCGATGCCGCTGCCCGGATGGGGCGAACGGGCCTGGGTGTCCCGGACCGGCTATACCGGCAGCGACGGGTTCGAGTGCTTCCTGCCGGATGCGTTCGCGCGCCGGTTGTGGACCCGGCTGATCGAAGGCGGGAAAGCCGCCGGCCTCAGCCCGGCAGGGTTGGGCGCGCGGGACACGCTGCGGCTGGAGGCCGGCCTGCGCTTGTACGGCACCGATATGGATGAGACGACCACGCCGTTTGAAGCGGACTTGGGGTGGACGGTGGCCTTGAGCAAGCCGGCCTTCATCGGCAAGGCCGCGCTCAGCCGGCAAAAGGCGCAGGGGGTGACGCGCCGGCTGGTCGGGTTGGTGGGGCAGGGGCCGGTCCCGCGCCACGGCTGCCCGATTATGCTGGAGGGGCGGGATGTCGGCGTGGTGACCAGCGGGACGTACAGCCCGATGCTCGAACGGCCGATCGGATTCGGCATGGTCGAGATCGCCGCCAGCCGGCCGGAGACGGCGCTGCAGGTGACGGTCCGGCACCGCGCCTATCCGGCCACGGTGGTGAAGCCGCCGTTTTGGCGGCATGTTCCGGCGCACACAGCAACAACCTAACAGGCGGAGAGGGCATGCAGACTCCTCAGGAGCTTCGGTATACCAAGACGCACGAATGGGCCAAGGTGACCCCGCATGAGATCGCGGTGGGGATTACCGCGCACGCGCAAGAGGAATTGCGCGACGTGGTCTATGTGGAACTTCCGCCCGTGGGCAAAGTGCTCAAGCAGGGGGAGCCGGCCGCGGTGGTGGAATCGGTGAAAGCCGCATTTGATATTTACGCCCCGGTGTCCGGCACGGTCACCCGCGCCAACGCCGATGTGACCAAATCTCCGCAGTTGGTGAACACCGATTGCTACGGGGCCGGATGGTTCTTTGCCGTGCAGCCCTCGCAGCCCGCTGAAGTGGAGGGATTGTTGACGGCGGAGGCCTATGCCAAATTGATCGCCGCGGCCGCCCACTAGAGACAGAGACTCGCATGGACTACGTTCCGAATACCGAAGCGCAGTTGGCGGAGATGCTCCGCACGATCGGGGCCCGGTCGTTCGAGGACTTGCTGAGCAATATTCCGGCGGACATGCGCGCCCGCGGGCTGGACGTGCCCTCCGGATTATCTGAGCCGGAAGTCCTCGCGCTGGCCGAGTCCCTCGCCGCCGGCAACCGCTCGGTGCGCGAGCTCTCTTCGTTTGCCGGCTTCGGAGCGTACCACCACTTCATCCCGACGGCAGTGGATGCCATCGCCTCGCGGGGCGAATGGCTCACACCCTACACGCCCTATCAGGCGGAAGCCAGCCAGGGCACGCTGCAGATGATCTACGAGTTCCAAACCATGATCAGCGAGCTGCTGCAGATGGACGTGGCCAACGCGTCGCTCTATGACGGCGCGTCCAGCTTTGCGGAAGCCGGCGTGCTCGCCCTTCGCGCCGGCGCGCGCACGCGATTGCTCGTGTCGGACACCGTGCACCCGCACTATCGGGAAGTGCTGGCGACCTACTTGAGCGGGTTTGCGTGCACGGTGCAGACCATTCCGCACGTCAACGGGGTGACGGATCTGGAAGCGCTGGCCGCCGCAATGAAGGACGATGTGGCCGCGGTGATGCTGCAGCAGCCCAACGTGTTCGGGTGCCTGGAGCCGATGGAGCAGGCCGGAGAGCTGGCCCATCGCGCCGGAGCGCTGTTCGTGGCGAATGTCTATCCGATCAGCCTGGGGCTGCTCCAGCCGCCCGGCGCGTATGGCGCGGACATCGCGGTGGCCGAGGGCCGCTGCCTCGGCAGCCCGCTTACCGCCGGCGGGCCCGGCTTAGGGTTATTTGCCGCCAGCCAAGAGCTGCTGCGCCGCCTGCCAGGCCGCTTGGTCGGCTGCACGACAGACCATGCCGGGCAGCGCGGGTTTACGCTGACCTTGCAAACCCGCGAGCAGCATATCCGGCGCGAGAAAGCCACGTCCAACGTCTGCACGAACGCCGGATGGCTCTGCTTGCGCGCCACCATATTCCTCAGCCTGCTCGGACCCGCCGGGCTGCGCCGCATGGCGGAGCTGAGCCTCCAGAACGCGCACGAGCTGCGGGAGCGGATGCGCGAGGTTGGGTTTGAGCCCAGCTTCGATCAGCCTTTCTTCAATGAATGGACCATGCGCTGGCCGCGCGAAGAACATGCGGGGCGGCTCCTCCGGCGGCTGGAGCGCGCCGGGATCGTCAGCGGCGTGCCGCTGGCAGAGTGGTACCCCATGCAGGAGCGCGACGCCGTCTGGTGCGCGACCGAGCAGACCACCCGCGAGCAGATGGACCGGCTCTGCCGGGCGGTGCGGGCATGAACGGCGGCAGCGAGTTGATTTTCGAGCAGTCGGTCCCCGGGCGCTGCGGGGTGACGTTCCCGCCGTGCGAGACGGAACGGCCGCTGGAGCAGCTGATCCCCGCCGGGATGCTGCGCCGGCAGCCGCCGCACTTGCCGGAGGTGGTGGAGTTCGACGTGGTGCGTCATTATACCCGGCTGTCCCAGCGCAACTTCTCGGTGGACACGCATTTTTACCCGCTGGGCTCGTGCACGATGAAATACAATCCAAAGCTCAATGAGCGGATTGCCGCGTGGTCCCGCTTCGCGCTGCTGCATCCAACACAGCCCGCCTCGCAGACGCAGGGGCTGCTCCGGATGTTGTACGAATTAGAACAGCTCTTGTGCGGCATCACCGGGATGGCGGCCTTCACCCTGCAGCCGGCGGCCGGCGCGCAAGGCGAGCTGACCGGGCTGAAGATCATCCGCGCGCACCACCGGGCCAAGCGGCAGAACCGGCCGGTCATCCTCATCCCGGACTCGGCGCACGGCACGAACCCGGCGTCGGCCGCTCTCTCCGGGTTTCGCGTGGTGGAAATCAGATCCGGTCCGGACGGCATGATTGACCTCGGAGAACTCAAGCGCCATCTCTCCAACGAGGTCGCGGCCCTCATGCTCACGAACCCCAATACGCTGGGGCTCTTTGAGCGCAACATCGCGGCCATCACGCGCTTATGCCATGAATACGGCGCCCTGGTCTATCTCGATGGGGCGAACATGAATGCCTTGCTGAGCATCGTCAAGCCGGCCGACATGGGCGTGGACCTGCTGCAGCTCAACCTCCACAAAACGTTTTCCACCCCGCACGGCGGCGGGGGGCCGGGAGCCGGTCCGGTGGGCGTGACGGCCGCGCTGGCGGACTTCCTGCCCGTGCCGCGGGTGCGCAAAACCGGCGAGCGGTTTCGGTGGGACGCGCGGGGGCGGCGCTCCATCGGCCGCGTCCACGCGTTTTACGGCAACGTGGGCGTGCTGGTCCGCGCCTACGTGTACATCCGCACGCTGGGACGGGAAGGATTGGAGCGGACGAGCCGCGCGGCGATCATCAACGCCAACTACCTGAAGGCGAAATTTTCCACGCTGGTGCCGATCCCGTTCGACGACCACTGCCTGCATGAGTTCGTGGCCTCGCTCAAGCCGCTGAAGGCCTCCGGCGTGACCGCGTGGGACGTCGCCAAGCGGCTGCTGGATTACGGCTACTACGCTCCCACCGTCTATTTCCCGCTGGTGGTCGAGGAGGGCGTCATGGTGGAGCCGACCGAAACCGAATCTAAAGCGACATTGGACGCGTTTGCGGACGCGATGGCGCGGATTGTTGACGAAGCGCGCGAGCACCCGGAGTGGCTGAAGCTGGCGCCGCAACGGCTGGCGATCCATCGGGTTGACGAGGTGAAGGCGGCGCGCGAGCCGAATTTGCGCTGGCGTCCGGACGCGAAGTCCGCGGTCGCGAACGAAGCGTCCTCGCTGCAGACCGGATGAGTCCAGAGACGTCTTGGCACGTGGTTGCCCATGATGAGCCGACCGCGTCGGCGCAGATGGCCTATGACCAGGCATCGGCCCTGGCGAGGATGCGGATGTTCCGAGCATTCCGCTGGGCCAGGCCCGCCATCTCGCTGGGATGGAAGCAGCCGCAACCGGCCTGGCTCCAGGAGGCTGCATGGAGCGCCGATGGCATTGAGGTGGTGGAGCGGCCCACCGGGGGAGGCATTGCCGTGCATGGCAGCGACCTCTCGTGTTCCGTCGTCGTGCCGGCGCCGCCGAGCCTTCGCTTGCATGAGCTGTTGGCGAGCGTTGGGGCGGCCCTGGCTCAGGGCTTGGATGCGCTTGGCGTGCCGGTCGAGTGGGTGGGGGAGGTGCCGGCCTCTCAGCGGGTGACCTATTGCTTGGCGGAGCGCAGCTCCTACGCCCTGATGGCCCGGGGGCGGAAGCTGTGCGGACTGGCGGTCCGCCGATTTCCCGGCAGTCTGCTGGTGCAAGGCTCGATGCTGGTGGGCGGGATCCCCGAGGCGATTGCGCGCGCGCTGCCCGACGACGCGCGCCGGGCCTATGAGGCGCAGGCCATCACCATCGAAGCTGCGGCGGGCCGGGCGATGGATCCGGAAGCCGTGCGGCAGGCCGTGCTGGACGGCTGGCAGCGCTGGTGGGGCGAGCGAGGCGCTGCGGATGTCGCAGTGACGGCGCATGCGGTGTGATACGTGCCGTCAGGACGTGCCGCTGGTCATGCGGGTGGTGGTGGCAAAAGATTACAATCGGATGCTGGCCAGGCCGCTGTATAATTGTCCGGCCTGTTTCTCGCGCAAGGAAGAGGCGAAATCCGTCGCCGGCTCTAGGCTGCCGGCCGAGAAGACGCCGCGAACGCACGTAAAGGAGTAGAGCGATGTTGAGTACGATGGTGGGAAGTTTCCCGAAAGTCGCGGAGACGCGCTACGGGAAAGGGCTGATCGGGGCGATCAACCGCTGGCAGCGGAAGGAGAGCTCCGATGCCGAGCTGGAGCAGACGTGCCAAACGATTACCCGGGCCGTCATCCAGGAACAGGAAGAGGCCGGTTTGGACCTGCTGACCGACGGGCAGATCCGCTGGGAAGATCTCGTCACCCCGCTGGCCAGGAAGCTGGACGGCTTCGAGATCGAGGGGTTGACGCGGTACTTCGACAACAACGTCTACTACCGCCGGCCCATCCTGCAGAAGGCGCCGGTGCGCAAGCAGCCGATCTTTCTGAGCGACTACCTCTTCGCCCGCAGCTGCACCTCCAAGCCGGTGAAGGCGGTCTTGCCGGGCCCCTACACCGTGGTGAAGCTCACGGAGGACCGCTATTACAAGCGGGAGCTGCCGTTCCTGCGCAGCATCGCCGAGATCCTCAATGAGGAGGCGCGCACGCTGGCCAAGGCCGGGGCAATCTTCATCCAGTTCGATGAGCCGGCCCTGGGTTTCGGCACGCCGCCGCTCAAGCAGGTGGTGGAAGCCATCAACATCGCCACCGAGGGCGTCAACGTGAAGACCGGCCTGATGACGTACTTCGGCACGCTCAACGGCCAGCTGCAGGCGCTCCAGAAGGCCCATGTGGATCAGATCGGGGTGGACGTTGTGTCCGATCCCAAGGCGATCGGCTCGGTCCGCCGCACGAAGTGGACCAAGGAGCTGTCCCTGGGGTGCCTGGACGCCCGGAACACCAAGCTGGAGTCCGTCACCGAACTGCACGCCTTATTTGATGTGGTCACCAAAGTGATTCCTGTGGACCGGCTGTCGGTGCATCCCAGCTGCGGGCTGGAATTCTTGCCCTATGAGCAAGCGCGTCAGAAGTTGAACCGGCTGACTGAAGCCGTGCGGAGGTATCGTTGATGATGTTACTCACGACATCGGTAGGATCGCTGCCCAAACCTGATTACCTGGCGAAAGCGCGCATTGACGCCCGCAAAGGCGAGGTGTCTCCCAAGGAGCTCCGGCGCCTCGAAGAGCAGGCGACGCGCGAGTGGATCGCCTTCCAGGACGAGCTCGGCGTGGACATCCTGGTGCGCAACGGCAAGCGCGTGGTCGATGTGACCGAGCCCGGCCGCGTCGTGCTGGGCATCGTGGAGCGCGTCCTGCACGACATCGAGAACCTGAAGCAGGTCGGGCGCGAGTTCCGCGACCAGGCCGCGGGCACCCTCACGATCGCCACCACGCATACCCAGGCGCGCTATTCGCTGCCGCGGGTCGTGAGCGCGTTCAAGCAGCGCTATCCGAACGTGCGCCTGACGCTCAAGCAGGGCAGCCCGCCGCAGCTCGCCGAAATGGTGATCGCGGGCGAAGCCGACATCGCCATCGCCACCGAGGCGCTCGATCAGTACCCCAAACTGCTGGCGCTGGCCGGCTATCAATGGCGGCACTGCGTGGTCGTGCCGGGCGAGCATCCCCTGCTGAAGGAAACGCGCGTGACGCTGGAGCGGCTGGCGCGCTATCCGATCGTCACCTACGATCCGGCTTTCGCCGGGCGCAGCCACATCGACGAAGCGTTCCGGGCGCAGGCGCTGTCACCCGACATCGTGCTCTCCGCGGTCGACTCCGACG
>JACPRA010000035.1 GCA_016190215.1 Candidatus Omnitrophota bacterium | reverse complement strand
GGGCTACACCATGCAGCTGCCGATTGAAGACCGCTACACCATGACCAAGCAAGAACTGGTGGCCCGCATCACCGTCATGCTGGCCGGGCGGGCCGCAGAGGCGCTGGTCTTTAACGAAATCACCACCGGCGCGCAGAACGATTTGGAGAACGCCACCGAGATCGCGCGGCGGATGGTGTGCGAGTTCGGGATGAGCGAGCGGCTGGGCACCCTGACATACGGCAAGCGGGAGCGCCAGATGTTCCTTGGGCGCGACCTGTTTGAAGAGCGCAACTACAGCGAGCAAACGGCCGTGCTGATTGACCAGGAAATCCGCCTGCTCATTGACGAGTCCTACGAGCAAGCGCGCCAACGGCTCACGTCCCACCGGAGCGAGCTGGACCGGTTGGCCCAGGCGCTCCTGGAGCGCGAAGTTCTGGATGGCGAAGAGGTCAAGCGCGTGGTTGGATTTTCCACGCCGGCTGCGGCGGCGGATATCGCCCCCGCAACCCCGCCGGCGCCGGAGCATGCCCCGGGCTCGGAGCGTGCGTAGTCGCTCCGGCATCCCCAGGGCCGGCCTTCCGGCGGTGATGGGGATTTTGAACGTCACCCCGGATTCGTTCAGCGATGGGGGGCGTTACGCCCGGCTCGATGCCGCAGTACGGCGCGCTGAAGCCATGGTGGAAGAGGGAGCCGCGCTGATCGACATCGGCGGAGAATCCACCCGGCCGGGCGCGGCACCGGTGACTGAGGCGGAGGAACTCGCGCGCGTGCTGCCGGTGATTCGCCGTGTGGCAAAGCGATTGTCCGTGCCGATCTCCATTGACACCTCCAAAGCCGAAGTAGCCAGGCAAGCCGTGGACGCCGGCGCCGGCCTGGTGAATGATGTGACCGCGCTCCGCGGCGATCCGGCCATGGCGGCCGTCGTTGCGAACGCGCGCGTGCCGGTCATCCTGATGCACATGCGCGGCACGCCGCGGACCATGCAGCGGCACCCGCGCTATCGCAACGTCACGGAGGACGTGCGCCGGTTTTTGCTCGAGGCGAGCCGGCGGGCCATCGCCGCCGGTATTCCAGCCTCGCGCATCCTCATCGATCCCGGATTAGGGTTCGGCAAAACCGTGGCGCATAATCTTCAATTGCTGCAACACCTTGACGTGCTGGCGGACCTGGGCATGCCGGTCGTGATCGGTCCGTCCCGCAAGGCGTTCCTCGGGCGCGTGTTGGGCGCCGAGGTCAACGACCGGCTGCCCGGAACGCTAGCCTGCGTGGCGGCGGCCGCAGCGCGGGGGGGCCGGATCGTCCGCGTCCATGATGTGAAGCCGGCCGTGGATTTTCTTCGAATGCTCAGCGCCATTGGAGCCGCCTGATGATCCCTCGACGCATTTCATTTGCTCGGGATCATGGTGAGCGACTAGCAGGAGTCGAACCATGACTCGAGCCGCGCTGTCCGAACTGTCTCCGCCGCGCCTGGGCGTGAACGTAGACCACATCGCCACCGTGCGGCAAGCGCGGCTGGGGGATTCGCCTGATCCGGTGGAAGCCGCCTTGGCCTGTGTCCGGGCCGGAGCGGACCGCATCGTCTGCCACTTGCGCGAAGACCACCGCCACATCCAGCCGCGCGACGTGGAACGGCTGCGCGGCACGGTGCACGTGCCGCTGAATCTTGAACTCTCCATGGCGGATGAGGTTGTGGCCGTGGCCCTGCGCTTGCGCCCCGCGTCCGTCACGCTGGTCCCGGAGCGGCGTCAAGAGCTGACCACCGAAGGCGGGCTGGACGTCCGACGACATTTCGCCCGGTTGAAACGGCTGGTCAAGCAATTCCAAAACCAGCAGATCGCCGTCAGCTTCTTCATTGATCCGATTGAAGACCACGTCATCGCCACGGCCCGCAGCGGTGCAAACCAGGTGGAGCTCCACACCGGCCGTTACGCGCGGGCGGTTGCGCCTGCGCAGCGCAAGGCGGAGCTGGCCCAGCTTCGGCGGGCGGCGCAGCAGGCGAAGCGGCGCGGATTGCTGGTGGCCGCCGGGCATGGATTAGATTACCACAATGTCGCGCCGGTGGCGGCGCTGCGCGAAGTGGCGGAACTCAATATCGGTTTTTCCATCATCGCCCGGGCCGTGTTTGTCGGGGTGGAGCAGGCCGTTCGAGAAATGCGCGCGCTGATCCAGCGCCGGCCGGCCGCCTAACGCATGCCTAGCACGACGCGCCGGAACGCTCGGCCATCCTCACCGTCCCGCGCCGGGGGCCCCGGCGCGATGGGGTGCGGAATTGACATTGTGGAGCTGCCGCGGTTCGGGCAGGCCGTCCGGCGCGGCGGGGCCGCATTCCTCAACCGGATTTTTACCTCAGCCGAGCAACGGTACGCGCGGCGGCACCGTGATCCGCTGCCGCATCTGGCCGTGCGGTTCGCCGCCAAAGAGGCCGTCATAAAAGCCCTCTCCCAACTCCTCCCGGCCGCCACCGTGTCCTTCAGCGCCATTGAGATCCGCAATGCGGCCAATGGCCGGCCGCGCGTCGCGCTGCATGCGCCCGCCATCCGTCCTGTGGATGTCCAGATCAGCCTTTCGCACAGCGAGGGGATCGCCGTGGCATGCGCGATCGCGACGCTCGCCGCATGATCCCACCCAACCTGCTGCCGCCGCGTCCCGCAGCGCTCCATAAGGGCGAGGCGGGCCGGGTGCTGGTCATCGCCGGATCCGCCGGGTTGACGGGCGCGGCCGCCTTGTGCGCGTTGGGAGCCCTCCGAACCGGCGCCGGACTGGTCACGCTGGCCCTCCCCGGCAGCCTGCACGATCTCCTGGCGGGCCTGGTGATGGAGGCCACCTCCGTGGCGCTGCCGGAGACGCGCGAGAGAAGCCTCAGTCCCCAGGCGCTGCCAAAACTGATTGAGCTGGTCGAACGCGCAGATGCCGTGGCGATCGGCCCCGGCCTGTCTGAGCATCGGCAGACGGTTCGCTTGGTTCGAGAGCTGCTCAGCCGCATCCGAAAACCGTGCGTCGTGGATGCCGATGCGCTCAACGCCGTGGATGACCCGGCGCGCGTGTTCAGCCAAGGCGGGCCGTTCGTGCTGACCCCGCATCCTGGAGAGATGGGCCGGCTGGCCCGGATGACGGCCAAAGACGTGCAGCAACGCCGTGAAGCAACCGCCAAAACCTTTGCGGCCCAGCAGCACGTCGTGCTCGCGCTGAAAGGGCATCGCACGGTCATCGCCGCTCCTGACGGGCAGGTGGCCGTGAACGACACCGGCCATCCCGGCATGGCCTCCGGCGGCTGCGGCGACGTCCTCACCGGCATGATCGCCGCGCTGCTTGGACAGGGCCTCCAGCCGTTTGATGCCGCGCGCCTGGGCGTCTATCTCCATGGGCTCTCCGGCGACCTGGTGGCGGCGCGCCAGGGACAGGTTGGCTTGATCGCATCCGATCTGGCGTCTACAATACCTCAAGCCATCCGCCAGTATCAGCAACACACGTAATTTTGTGCCGGCGTGGCGCAACGGTAGCGCAACGGTTTTGTAAACCGTGGGCTGGAGGTTCGATTCCTCTCGCCGGCTTATTTATGAGGAACATCGATATTCCGGGCAGGTGCCTGAGTGGCCAAAAGGAGCAGTCTGTAAAACTGCCGGGCTTGCGCCCTACCCAGGTTCGAACCCTGGCCTGCCCACTCTTTGCTCCTCCGTCCTGGCCTCAGCCCCTCAAGGGCAGGCCAGGGTTCGAGGCGCCGAGCGCCCATCGCGCTCGGCATACCGCGGCTGCTTCGATGGCAGCCGCTTTAGGAGCCGCAATGGGAGCGGCGGCTGGCCGACCGGAGCGAGTCGCACCAGCCTATGTCGTTGACATCAACCATTACCGACCGGTGCGACGAGCGTAGGCGCCGAACCCTGTCCGTCATTTGTATCAGCGCAACATAACCGAAAGGTCTCAATGTCACGCACACGATTGATCGCCGCGCGGAGCTTCGCGCTCCTCGCGACCGGCTGCGGCGTCGTTGTCGAAGACGGCACCGCCGGCGTCAAAGCCACCCTCGGCAAGTTCGACGACCGCCAACTGGGACCCGGATGGCACTGGTATGTTCCCGGGATCACCTGGGTTGAGGTCTGGAATCTCAAGACCCAGGAGCTCAAAGAGCAGGCCCAGGTGCCCTCATCTGAAGGGCTGATCTCTCAACTGGACGTCTCGGTCATCTACAACGTCCCCAAAGAAAACATCGTGACCGTGCGCAAAACGATCGGCACCAACTATCGGGAGACGGTGTTGGAACCGTACACACGTGAAGCCATCCGCAATATCGTCAGCGGCTACCCGGTGAAAGCGCTCTTCAGCGATGAGGGGCGGACGGACATTGGAGAGAATATCTTGGCATTCTTGCGAGCCAAGCTGGAACCGCGCGGGGTGCAGGTGCAAGATGTCCTGTTGCGGGACGTGCGGCTGCCGCCGAGCTTCGCCCAGAGCATCGAAGCTAAGCTGCGGGCAGAGCAGGAGTCGTTCCAGAAAGAGTTCGAGTTAGCCAAAGCGAAAAAAGACGCGGAGATTGAAGTAGCACGGGCCGAAGGGGTGGCCAAGAGCAACGAGATCATCGCGGCCAGCATCAACGAGAATTATCTCCGGTACCGCTGGATCGACAGCCTTCGCACCAATGAGAAAACGGTCATCTACGTGCCGACCGAAACGAACTTGCCCTTGCTCGAGGCCGGCCGGTGGAACGTGCCGCCGAAGACGGATTAGCGCGGGTATAGCACAGTGGCAGTGCACCAGTTTTCCAAACTGGCTACGCGGGTTCGATTCCCGCTACCCGCTTGTTTTCGTGCTCAAGAGTCCAATAGAGTCCAAGAATCGCTTGACAAGTCGTTTCTAAATCACTAGAATTTAGTCACCTTCCTGTCGGGATGTTCTCCTGCTTTGCCACAGGTGATTCAACAATGAATAAAATTTTAACGGTTTCTCAAGCTGCGCACTATCTCCATGTCGTGCCGGACACGATTTACCGCAAGGCGCGACGCGGAGAAATCCCGGCCGTCAAAATGGGGAAGATCTGGCGGTTTCCGAAGGAAGCCCTGGACCAATGGTTGAACGAAACCGCGCTCAATGCGGTGAAAAAATCTTGACATCATCGCATGTTCTGCCATAATAAATGTTTTCGTCATCCGGCGTCCCCCCGTTCAACAGCACCAGGATGTTGCTGGAGTAGCTCAGTGGTAGAGCACGTCCTTGGTAAGGACGGGGTCACGGGTTCAATCCCCGTCTCCAGCTCTGTTACGTTTCGTCTGCGATCAACCTGAGGAGGTTGCGACATGGCCAAAGCCAAATTCGAACGCACGAAACCCCACCTCAACATCGGCACCATCGGCCATGTCGACCATGGCAAGACGACCCTGACGAGTGCCATCACGACCGTGCTGGCCAGCAAGGG
>JACPRA010000034.1 GCA_016190215.1 Candidatus Omnitrophota bacterium | reverse complement strand
CGGCCGTAGAGATCAAACAAGTTGATTTACCGGAGGAGATCCGGCGCGCGATGGCCCGCCAGGCCGAGGCCGAACGGGTGCGCCGCGCCAAGATCATCGGGGCGGAAGCCGAGTTCCAGGCGGCGCAGAAGCTGGTGGACGCCGCCAAGCTGATGGGCGATCATCCCATGGCGCTGCAGATGCGCTACCTGCAAACCCTGGCCGAAATCGCGACGTCGGACAAGAACTCCACGACGATCTTCCCAATCCCCATTGACTTGATCAAACCCTTCCTGGACAAAAAATCCTGACGAGAATGTACGACTGGCACACAGCAGACAGCACACAGAGCGACTCCCTTCTGTTCTGTGTGCTAAGTGCTGTATGCTGTTACGACGGGCCGGGGTGGCGGAATAGGCAGACGCGCGGGTCTCAAAAACCCGTGATCGAAAGGTCATGAGAGTTCGATTCTCTCCCCCGGCAGTTTTTCCATTTGAAATGTGTATTTCCTCCCCTTGAGAGCATCGAGGGGAGCCGCGACGATGGACGTCTCCATAAACAATACGGGCGGCTGTGCAAGCCGCCCTGTCTCATCTTTCCCTGCGCAACGAAACTGAACCGTTAGCCGCTTCGCGTCCCGCCCACGCTGCCGTTCGGAGACGCCGGCGGCTGGCCGCTCACCGCCGATGACGCGGAGCCGTCCGACTCCGCGACCGGCTTCCAAGCCGCGAGGTACTCATAATACTTCCGCCGTTCGACGATCCGGCGCTGCGCCTCTCGGTGCAGCCGCGTCGCGGCGTCCGGCTGGCTGGCCGCCAGCGCGCTGAAGCGCTGCTCCATGTCGAAGTAGTCCGCCAGCGGCAGGCGGGGCGGCAGCGAATCAATTTGCAGCGCCGCCTCCCCCTTGGCCGCGCGCTCCGGATGATAGCGATACAGCACCCACTGGCCGCTGTCCACCGCCGCCTTCTGGTGCTGCATCCCCTCCGTCATGTTGATCCCATGGGCGATGCAATGGCTGTACGCCAGGATGAGCGACGGCCCCGGGTAGGCCTCGGCTTCCAGGAAGGCCCGCAGCGTGTGCTCGTCGCGCGCGCCCATCGCCACGGAGGCCACGTAGACATGCCCGTAGGTCATGGCGATCAGCCCAAGATCTTTCTTGGGCACCGGCTTGCCTGAGGCCGCGAACTTCGCCAACGCCGCCTGGGGCGTGGATTTTGACGCCTGCCCGCCGGTGTTCGAATAGACTTCCGTATCCAGGACCAACACCTTGACGTCGCGCCCGCTGGCCAGGACGTGGTCGAGCCCGCCGAAGCCGATATCGTACGCCCACCCGTCGCCGCCGACGATCCACACGCTTTTCCGGACCAGGCAATCCGCCACGCTGAGCAGCCGTTTCGCCTCCGGCGTCTCCAACCGGCGCAGCGCGGCCTTGAGCGCGGCGACCCGCTCCCGCTGCTCGGCAATGTCCGCTTCGCTTCGCTGGGACGCCGACAGGATCGCCTTGGCCAACACCTCGCCCACCTGCCCCGCCATCGCCCGCAGCGCCGCCTCGGCGATCGTCCGCTGCTGGTCAACCGACAGCCGCATGCCGAGGCCGAATTCCGCGTTATCTTCAAAGAGCGAGTTGCACCACGCCGGGCCGCGCCCCTGGGCGTTCGTGGTCCACGGGGTCGTGGGCAGATTGCCGCCGTAGATGGAGGAGCAGCCGGTGGCATTGGCGATCAGCAAGCGGTCGCCAAAGAGCTGGCTGAGCAGTTTCAGGTAAGGTGTTTCACCGCACCCCGCGCAGGCGCCGGAAAACTCGAACAGCGGCTGCTGGAACTGCTGTTGCCGGACGGTGGTGACCGTCACGGCGTTCCGATCCACCTCGGGCAGGCGAAGGAAGAACGACCAATTCGCCCGTTCCGCTTCGCGCCGCGGGGATTGCGGCTGCAGGGCGATCGCCTGCTGACCAGGCGCCGTCTTGCTCTTCGCCGGGCAGACCTCCGCGCAGATCCCGCACCCCGTGCAGTCTTCCGGGGCCACCTGGAGCATGTAGCGCTTGCCGGCCCACACCGCGTCCCGCGCGGGACACGAGACGAACGTCGCCGGCGCGTCAGCGAGCCATTCCGGCCCGGCCACTTTCATGCGAATCGCAGCATGCGGGCACGCCATCACGCACTTGCCGCACTGGATGCACGCGTCGGGCTCCCACACCGGGATCTCCAGCGCCAGGTCGCGCTTTTCCCACGCGGCCGTTCCGGTCGGGTAGGTGCCGTCCGGCGGAAACTGGCTCACGGGCAGCGCATCCCCGGCCCCGGCGATCATCGGGCCGAGCACGTCCCGCACGAATGCCGGCGCCCCGTCCGAGACCGGCGGGCGCATCGGGAGGTCGCTGTCGGGCTGGTCCGAAATCGGCACGGCGCGCACGCCATCCCGAGCGCGCTCGACGGCATCGAGGTTCTTCCGCACCACCTCGTCCCCTTTTTTGCCGTACGTCTTCCGGATCATGCGCTGAATGGCGTCCAGGGCCTGCTCAATCGGCAACAACCCGCTCAGGGCGAAGAACCCCACCTGCATGATCGTATTGATCCGCCGCCCCAGTCCGCAGGTTTTGGCGATCCCATACGCATCCATCACATACAACTGGGCTTCCTTCGCCAGGATCTGCTCTTGCACCGAACGCGGCAGGCGCCTCCACACCGACGAGGGGCTGTCAGAGCTGTTGAGGAGGACGATGCCCCCGGGCGCCAACACCGACAGCACATCCATCCGCTCCAGAAAGGCGGGCTGGTGGCAGCCGACGAACTGGGCCTGCCGGATGAGGTACGGCGAGTGGATGGGACGGCGGCTGACCCGCAGGTGCGATACCGTCACCGCCCCGGCTTTCTTCGAGTCATAGACGAAATACCCCTGCACGGCACAGTCCGTGGCCTCCCCCAAGATCTTGATGGAGTTCTTGTTGGCGCCCACCGTGCCGTCCGACCCGAGGCCGTAGAACACGGCGCAAAACCGATCCGCGCCTTCCGTCACGATGGTGGGGTCGTCTTCCACGCTCGTGTGGCCGACATCGTCCTGGATGCCCACGGTGAAGCCGTGCCGCGGGTGCGCCGTGGCCACATGCTTGAAGACCCCCGCGACCATTGCCGGGGTGAACTCTTTGGAGGAGAGGCCGTAGCGCCCTCCCACCACCACCGGCTGATGCGCAAATCGCGCCCACCCGTGCCGGGCGCCTTCGTGCAGCGCCGCCACGCAATCCAGGTACAACGGCTCGCCCACCCCGCCGGGCTCCTTCGTGCGGTCCAGCACCCCCAGCACCCGCGTCGTGCTCGGCAGCGCCTCGACGAAGCGCCGGACGTCGAAGGGCCGGTACAGCCGCACCTTCAGGACGCCGACCCGCTCGCCGCGCGCCGCCAGCGCCTCCACGGTCTCCTGGACCGTCTCGGCGCCGGACCCCATCAGCACCAGCACCCGCTCCGCATCCGGCGCCCCGGTGTATTCGAAGAGCTGATAGGCGCGGCCGGTCCGCCCCGCAAACCGCTCCATCGCGTGCTGCACGATCTCGGGACAGGCCGCGTACAACGGGTTCGCGGCCTCGCGGGACTGAAAGAAGACGTCCGGGTTCTGCGCGGTCCCGCGCAGCACCGGGTGATCCGGCGAGAGCGCCCGCGCGCGGTGCTGCCAGATCCGCGGCTCATCCAAGAGGGCGCGCACGTCGTCATCCGACAGCCAGGCGATCTTCATGATCTCATGCGACGTGCGGAACCCGTCGAAGAAATGGACGAACGGTACGCGCGACTCCAGCGTGGCCGCCTGCGCGATCAGCGCGAAATCCATCGCCTCCTGCACCGACGCGGAGCAGAGCATCGCCCACCCGGTGTGCCGGGCCGCCATCACGTCGCTATGGTCCCCGAAGATGGACAGCGCGTGCGTGGCGAGCGTGCGGGCCGCGACATGGAAGACGGCGGGCGTCAGTTCCCCGGCCAGCTTGTACATGGTGGGGATCATCAACAACAAGCCTTGCGACGAGGTGAACGTGGTCCCCAGCGAGCCGGCCTGCAGCGCCCCGTGCAGCGCCCCGGCCGCGCCGCCTTCGCCTTGCATCTCCACCACATGCGGCACCGCGCCCCAGACGTTCCGGCGCCCCTCCGCGGCCCACACATCGGCCCACTCCGCCATGGAGGAGGAGGGCGTGATCGGATAGATGGCGATAACTTCGTTCGTCCGGTAGGCGACGGAGGCGACGGCTTCGCCGGCGTCCACAATCGCTGAGGCGTGGGCGTGCCCTCCTCTGGCGTGCTTCTGCGCAGGCAGCGCGAGGGAGGCCGCCCGTTGAAAGGCCATACGCGTCAGCTGATCTTTTTGAGACACAAGAAATCCCCTCCGACCGTTCCGGCTCATGGTGGCTTCGGTTGGCGACGGACTCGTGAGACGCGGACTCCAGCGCCCACGTTCATGTACGGATGGTGTCCAGTGTACGCGAGCGGGCAGGAGCGCATCTATGACCGGCGTCATGTAGCCGTCCTGCCGGCTTGTGCTCGCCACAATCGAGCACGGCAACACTGATGCGCCTCCGGCAGGCACGCGACCCCGGCGGGGCAGGCACGTAGCGTTACTGTCGCGGCAGCTCTTCCAGGCAGGCGACGATCTGGAACATCGGTGTTCTTGAACGCGACGAGGGGATTGCGCGAGGCGGCCAGGGCGGCCATCACCAGCAGGACCAACCGCTCTCTGGGAGAGCGCATGGGTCCTGCCACGTGACGGTTACGACGCAGGCGCGCTGGGAGCGGCGGGGGGGTTGGAAGACGCACGCGTTGACGATACGACAGGTTCGGTCGTGAAGGCGCCGATCTTTCTGAAGCGCTCGTAGCGGCGCGCGAGCAGCGCGTCCAGCTTGACGCTGCGGCTGCGCTTGATGAATTCCAGGATCGCCTGCTTGAGCCGTTCCGCGACCTCCGGAGGCGCATGGTGCGCGCCGCCGAGCGGCTCCGGGATCGCCTCATCCACCAACTCCAGTTTCAGCAGATCCGGGGCGGTCATCTTCAGCGCCGCGGCGGCCTCCGGGCTCTTGGCCCGGTCGCGCCAGAGGATCGCGGCGCACCCCTCCGGCGAGATCACCGAGTAATACGAGTTCTCCAGCATCGTCACGTAGTCGCCCACCCCCACGCCCAGCGCGCCGCCGGAGCCGCCCTCGCCGATCACGCACAGGAAGATCGGCGTCTTGATGCGGGCCATCTCGCGCATATTGTAGGCGATGGAATGGGCCTGGCCGCGCTCTTCCGCCCCGATGCCCGGATACGCGCCCGGCGTATCGATCAGCACCACCACCGGCAGCCGCATCTTCTCCGCCAGGCGCATGAACCGCAGCGCCTTGCGGTAGCCTTCCGGGTGCGCGGAGCCGAAGTTGCGCTTCAAGATTTCCTTGGTATCGCGCCCCTTCTGGTGGCCGAACACCATCACGCGCTGCCCGTCCAGGGTGGCCAAGCCGCCGACCAGCGCCTTGTCGTCTCCGAAGAGCCGGTCGCCGTGCAACTCCACGAAGTCGCTCGTCATGAGGCGGATGTAATCCAGGGTATAGGGGCGCAGCGGATGGCGGGCGAGCTGCACGCGCTGCCAGGGAGTGAGATCGGCGTAGACCTGCCGCTTGAGGGTGTCGAGCTGCTGCTCCAAGGCCTGGATCGCCTCGGGGTTGGGCATGCGCTCTTTGCGCGCGTCGCGCAGGCGCCGCCCCAGCTCCGCGAGCGGCTTTTCAAAATCGTAGCGGTAGAGGCCGTCCATTACCGGCAGGCCTGCCGGGCATCGCGCACCGGCTAATCCACGACCGTCACTTCGGTCCCGGTGGGCACGATGGCGAACAGCTCTTCCACGTCCGCGTTGTGCATCCGCACGCAGCCGGCCGTCACTTGCTGGCCGATCGCGCTGTCGTCCACCGAGCCGTGGATGCCGTAGCCCTTCTTGTCGAACCCGAGCCAGCGCGGGCCCAGGATGTTCTCCGGGCTGTCGGGCGGGACCACGGCTCCCTGGCGGTACCAGACGGGTTTGACGATCTTGTTGATGATCTTGAACGTGCCTGTCGGCGTCGAATTCTCCTTGCCGGTCGCCACCGGATAGAGCTTGAAAAACTGGTTGTCGGCCGTCAGCAGCATCTGGTTGTCCGACTTGTCAACCACGATCGCGAACCGGGCGTCGGGCACTTTCAACCGCTGTTTCGGCTGGATCACGTCGCTGCTCAGCCCGTTGGCCCGCTTCAAGAGCTCGACGGTGGTGTGGTGCGTTTCGGCGATTCGGCCCAGGCTGTCGCCGGATTTGACCTCGTAGGGCGTGTCTTGCTCGGTCGCCGTGGGAGAGAACAGCAACTGCACGTTCACCGCGCCCAGCCTCGCCTGGGCCTGCGCGGCGGAATTGGAGCCGGCGAAACGCTCCAGCAGCAGCTTATACGCCGTGCGCGCCTCGAGCCAATGCTGTTGGGCCTCGTTCACCTCGCCGAGCTTGAGCAGCGCCTTGTCGGTCCAGGGCGAGTCCGGGTAGGTGCCGATGAGCTCTTCCAGCGTGGCCTGCGCCTGCGTCGTATCGCCCGCGGCCGCGGCCCGATCCGCGACGCTCAGCAGCTGCCGCGCCTTGCCGTGCGGACCCAACAACCCTTGCGCGTTCGCCCACACCACCAACCCCGCGCCCAAGACGACCGACCCGACCACCAACACCCCCACCACCAATCGCCGCGGCATGCTTCCCCTCACCCCTCGCGTTAACGCATCACCAACGCCGTCACGATCCCCACCCCCATGCCCGCCAGCACCTCCGTGGGGGTATGTCCCAGCAGTTCCTTGACCCGTTCCTCCTGAACGCGACGCTGAAAATAGATGTCTTCGAGCATTTTATTCAAGACTTGCGCCTGCCGGCCGCTCCACCGGCGCACCCCCTGCGCGTCGAACAGCGTGATGACGGTGAAGACCAGCGCGGTGGCGAAGAGCGGCGAATCGAACCCGACTTTCAACCCGACGGCCGTGCTCAATGCCGTGACCCCGGCGGCGTGCGTGCTGGGCATGCCGCCGGTTCCCACCAGCCAGCGGAAGTCAAAACGGCGCTGCCGGATGGCGCCCAGGGTGATTTTGGTGCACTGCGCAATGATGCAGGCGAGAACCCACGTCAAGAACACCCGGTTGGTGAACCAGGTGACGAGAAAGGCGGGCATCAGAGTGCGGAGAGCACTCTCACTGGGGCTGTGGCTCAAGCACGCGCACCTGGAGCTTGGTGACCGACCCCAGGGTGGGCACGCCTTCGCGAACGACGAATCCCCGGTTTCCTTGTCCGAAGTCAACATCGTCGTGACGCGCCAGCCGCGCGGCCGGGCGCCATTGCTGGAAGCGCGCGAGCATGCCCTGCCAGCGCTCCCGCCACATCTTGGCCCGCACATCGCGCAGCGCCAGCTTTAACTCTTTTATGGACGCGAATTTGGCCTGGAGCGCGTCTTTTTCCTGGGTCGTCAGGGCCAGCTGCTGCTGCAAGCTGTGGTTGGCGGCATGGAGGACGGCGACTTCGCTCTGCAGCGCGTCCAGCTCGGAATGGATCCGGGCCAGCTCCACGTGCAGGTCAGTGAGCTGCTCGGCCTGGCCGGCCGCGACGGCCTGGGCCGCCGCATATTGCGCGTTCAACTCGGCCAGGCTGGCCTGGGCTTGGGAATACGCGGACGCCAATTGCCGGCGGTCTCGGGCGAATTTCACCGCCGCGAGGACGCTGATCGCGAAGCCCGCAGCCAACAGCCACACAACGTTCCGTGTACGCGTGGTCATCACCGGGATTCTCCTTGACCGATCTTGGGGGGTCGTGTTAGTTTCGAAAAGAACGAATTATTGTACGGTTTTCCCTCACAAAACGCAAGCGCCCATGCTCTCCCGCACCTGGTCCTATACGCTGCTTGGCCTGGAGGCCCTGCCGATCGCCGTCGAGGTGGATTGCTCGCCGGGCCTGCCTCAGCTCAGCCTCGTCGGGCTGCCGGACCAAGCCGTGAAAGAAGCCCGCGAGCGGGTCCGCAGCGCCCTGACGAACAGCGGCTATGCCCTGCCGCGCCAGCGGTTGACGGTGAATCTCGCCCCGGCGGATGTGAAAAAAGAAGGCGGGCAGTTTGATCTGGCGATCGCCCTGGGGATCCTCGCGGCTTCCGGACAACTGGAGCCGGCGCAAATCGGCGAGATCATCGCCGTGGGCGAGCTGGGCTTGGACGGCAGCCTGCGCTCCACACCCGGCGTCCTGCCGATGGCGCTGGCGGCCCACGCCCACCGAGGCACCCGGAAGCTCTTGGTCCCCGCGGCCAACGCCGCGGAGGCGCAGACCGCATCTGAGGCCATCGTCGGCTTCTCCTGCTTGCGGGATGCCGTCGAGTATCTTGCCGGCCGGATGGAGCCGGCGGCGGCCGCGGCGCCTCCTGCGCCGGCGCCGTCTCCCGCCCTGCTGGATTTTGCCGACGTCAAAGGCCAGACCGTCGCCAAGCGGGCGCTGGAAGTGGCGGCGGCCGGCGGCCACCACGTGCTGCTCATCGGCCCGCCCGGCTCAGGAAAATCCATGCTGGCGCAGCGCCTGCCTACGATCCAGCCGGATCTGTCCGAGTCGGAAGCGCTCCAGGCGACCACCATCCACAGCGTCATGGGCCTGCTCGCCCCGCACCAGGGCCGGCTGACCTGCCGCCCGTTCCGGGCGCCGCACCACACCAGCTCGACCATCGCGCTGGTCGGCGGCGGGCCGGAGGTGCGGCCGGGAGAGGTGTCGCTCGCGCATCACGGGGTCTTGTTCCTGGATGAGCTGCCGGAGTTTCGGCGGGAGGCGCTGGAGAGCCTGCGGCAGCCGTTGGAAGAGGGCGTGGTGCGCATCGCGCGGGCGCGCCGGACCTGCACCTTTCCCGCCCGCGTCCTGCTGGTGGCGGCGATGAATCCGTGTCCCTGCGGCCACCTCGGCGATGCCGCGCACTCCTGCCGCTGCCCGGCCGGGGACATCCAGCGCTACCGCGCGAAGATCTCCGGCCCGCTGCTGGACCGGCTGGATCTCCATATCGAGGTGCCGGCCGTTCCCGCCGGAGCGCTGCGCCGGCCGGGGGCGCCGGAGCCCTCCGCCGCCATCAAGACGCGCGTGTTGCGCGCCCGGCGCCGCCAAGCGGAGCGCCTGTCCGCGTCGGGCATCCTCACCAATGCGCGCATGCGCCCGGCCGAGCTGGCGCGCTGGTGCGGACTCACACCGGAGGGCGAGGCGCTGCTGGACGCGGCGATCCGGGAGCTGGGATTGTCCGCGCGGGCGCACGACAAGATCCTCGCCGTCGCCCGCACGATCGCGGATTTGGCCGAGGCGGACGCGATCCAGCCGGAGCACCTGGCGGAAGCGATCCAGTACCGCAGCCTGGACCGGCAGTGGTGGGGATAATGGTCAGGCGTCACATTTACACATTTGATCAAATG
>JACPRA010000032.1 GCA_016190215.1 Candidatus Omnitrophota bacterium | reverse complement strand
CGGCACCCCAGCCAGCCGGCCCTCGCCCGCTTCCCACGATCGAGGGGTCGTATTACCGCGTGCAGCGCGGTGAAACGCTCTGGCGCATCGGCCATGATTTCGGCCTGACTCCTCACGCGATCGCCCGGGCCAACAAGCTGCCCGGCACCGCGTCGGTCAGCGTGGGGCAAGTCCTGTACCTGCCGGCTCCCCAGAACACCTCCCGCTTCCTGTGGCCGGCGCGGGGGCATGTCCAGACCATGCGGGGAGCACCGGGTTCTGCCAACATCACGCTGCAGATCGCCGTGCCTGAGGCGAGCGCCGCCCGCGCCTCGCGCAGCGGCCGAGTGGCCGTCGCCGCTCAGCAGTTGTCCGGGTGGGGCCGGACCGTCGTCCTCGATCACGGCGACGGCATGCTCAGCCTCTACGGCGGCCTGGAGCAGATCCTCGTGAATCCCGGAGCAACCGTTCGCCAGGGCAACGCGGTCGGCATGGTGGGCCGCAGTCCGCTCTATTTTGAAATCCGGCAAGGCGTGCATCCGAGAGACCCCATGAAGCTGCTGCCATGAACCGCGCGATGGACTACGCTGATTTGCGCCCCGCGCTCAGCGCCCACCTGACGCAGCGGCTCCGCGCATCACAAGAGGGGTTCCGGCATAATCTCGCCGTGCTGGGTCCGGCCGGCAGCGGGAAGTCCACCTTGGTCCAACATGCCATGCAGACCAGCGCCACCGGATCGCTGCGCATCTTCTGCTCGCTGCAGCGGGAGTCCCTGCGGGAATTCCTGCGCCGGTTTGCCGCAGCGCTCCTGCGCGGGGCATTGGACGCGCCGCCGGATACCGCCTTGCCGGAGCTGCTGGCCGCAGCCGCTCCGATGGCGCCCCGGACCGTGGCCGCCATCCAGCTGCTGGAACAAACCGCCGGGGGACAGGCGCAGGCGGACACATTCCTCGGCATCCTGGATCTAGTACCCCTGATCCACAAGGAACTGCGCCGGCCGTGCTTGCTGGTGTTCGACGAGTTTTTGCACTTGGAAGATCTCGGGCTGTCCCACGCGTTCCACGAGGTCGGCAAGCGCGTGATGACGTGGCCGTTTGCGACGTTCCTCGTCACCAGCTCCGCTACCGCCCGCGCGCGAACCATTCTCCACGAACGCCTGCACTTGCTCTTCGGCCAGTTTGAAATCATGACGCTGGGCCCCATCGAGCCGCAGGCCGCGATTGCCTGGATGGAGCAGATCCTGCCGGGTGCCGGCCGGCAGCCGGAGCTCACGTCCTTCTTGCTGCGCTGGAACGGCCAGGCGCCCGGTTATTTGGTCGGGCTGCTCACGCGCCTCCACGAACTGGCCATCCTGAACCAGGAAACCCGCCAGGCCACCATCGCCCACCTGTCCGCCGACCACCTCAACACGCTGGTCGAGCAAGCCGTCTGGGACGTGCTGGGCAGCCCGGAAGGGGCCTGGCACCAGCGCTTCGCCGCGCAGGTGGAGCGGCTCGCGCATCAACCGCATGGCTTGCTGGCCCGCGAGGCCTTGCTGGCCATCGCGCAGGGTGCGCGCACCAACCAGGCCGTAGCGCAGCGGTGCGGCACGCGGCGCAAGCTGCCTCAAGTCCTGCAGGGGCTGGTGGAAGCCGAGCTGGTCCAACAGCACGGCGCGTGTTGGATGATCTCGGACCAGCCGTTTGCCTGCTGGCTCACCGGCGTCCTGGGCCCGACGCTGGCCAACGGCTGGCCGGACCGGGACCGCGCGCAGCAGCATTTCGTTGAAGCGTTCCGCGCCATGTGGACCGGCTGGCACGAAGTCGCCCACACCCCGCTGGTCGAGCGGGTCGGGGAGCTGTTCGGAAAATTCCGGAATGAAACCGTGCTGCTGGACCAAAAAATCGGCCGGCTACCGGCCTTTGGAGCATTCAGCACGCACCGGCCGCACAAGCAGGGCGGCGCCTACCTGATCGCCACCGGGGAAGAGCGGCGCTGGTGCTGCCTGATCCATGAAGGCCAGCTCGATGAAACCGCCATTGCCAATTTTGAGCGGTTCTGCCGAACGCAAGCCCCTCGCCCGCTCCGCAAAGTCGTCATCGCCAAAGGCGGGCTCGACTTGAACGCCAAGCTGCTGGCCAAAGAAGCGAACATGTGGGTCTGGGAGCCGGACGAGATGAATCTCCTCTTCCGCCTGTACGGACAACCCCCGTTGCTGTGCTGATGCCGCCGCCCTACGCCACCCCTCCCGGCATCCTCTGGGCGCCGTGGCGCAACGCCTACCTGCGCCGGTCCGGCCCGCGCCGCTGCATTTTCTGCGAGGCCGTCACCCGCGGACCGCGAGCCGACCGCGCCACCCAGGTCGTGTATCGGGGACGCGAGGTGTTCGCCATCCTCAACCGTTATCCCTATAACAACGGCCATCTGATGGTGGTACCCTATCGCCATGTCGGCACGCTCGCGCAGGTGCGCGCCTCGGAACACGCGGAGCTCTGGCAGGTCATCACCAGGATGACCGAGGAGCTGACCGGCCTGATCCGCCCCCAAGGCTTCAACATCGGGGTGAACATTGGGCGCGCCGCGGGGGCCGGCATCCTGGGGCACCTCCATTTCCATGTGGTTCCCAGATGGCTGGGCGACACCAACTTCATGACGGCCGCCGGACACACCAAAGTGATCTCCGAATCGCTCGACGAGCTGCACCGCCAGCTCACGGCCCGCCTTCGCCGGAGGCCTCGATGACGCCGGCGATGGACCCGGCCTCCCTGGTCATCACGCGGGAGGCCTTGGAGGCTCGGGAAGAGCAGTGGCTGGCCCCGTACGCCATGAAAAGCCACTCCACCCGCGGCCGGCAGCACGCGGAACCGGAAGACCCGCTGCGCATGGTCTACCGCCGGGACCGGGACCGCATCATCCACTCCACCGCCTTCCGCCGGCTGGAATACAAAACCCAGGTCTTCGTGAACCACGAAGGCGATTACTACCGCACCCGGCTCACCCACACCCTCGAGGTGGCGCAAATCGCCGTCTCCATCGCGCGGGCGCTGCGCCTGAATGAAGAGCTGGTGGACACCGTCTCGCTCGCCCATGACATCGGCCATCCGCCCTTCGGGCACGCCGGCGAAGACGCGCTGCGCGAGCTGATGGCGGGCCACGGCGGCTTCGACCACAACATCCAGGGCCTGCGGATCGTGGATATCCTGGAGGAGCGCTACGCCGCCTTCCCGGGGCTGAACCTGACGTGGGAGGTGCGCGAAAGCATCAATAAACACCGCACGCCCTATAATCAGCCTGACCTGCAAATCGCGCTGGACCCGAACGCCTCGCCGCTGCTGGAAAGCCAGGTGGCGGACATCGCCGACGAAATCGCGTACGACAACCACGATCTCGACGACGGCCTCACATCCGGCCTCCTCAAAGAGGAAGAGCTGCGCGCCGTGCCTCTCTGGGAAGAGGCCCGGCGGATGGTGGAGGAGCGGCAGACCGGCCTCTCGCCGGAGATCCGGAAATACCAGATCATCCGCACGCTCATCAACCGGCAGGTGACGGACTTGATCCACGAGTGCGCCCGGCGCCTGCAGCAGCACCGGATCGAATCCGTCGAGGATGTCCGCCGATGCCGCGAGCGGCTGGTCGGCTTCAGCAACGAGATGTTCACCCTGCGGAAGCCGCTCAAAGCCTTTTTGTGGACGCACCTGTACCAGCACTACCGCGTGGTCCGCATGGCGGACAAGGCCAAGCGGTTCCTCACGGAGCTGTTCGAGGTATACTTGAAGAAACCGGAGCAATTGCCCAACACCACGCGGGCGCGCCTCCAACGGGGCGAGGATCCGTCCCGCGTCGTCTGCGACTACATCGCCGGTATGACGGACCGGTACTGCTTGGAAGAATATAAAAAGCTGTTTGATCCGTTTGAGCGGGTCTGAGCCTGGAAGGAGCTGCAATGCCGCGCGAGAGACTGTGTATCCGCCATCTGCTGGCGGCGGGAATGGCCGTGCTGGTGGTGGCGAGCGCGACCGGGTGCGGCAGCCGCAAGAGCGCCTTGCTGTTGGAACGCCAGGCGCGCGGGCCGATTGAAGAGGAAGGCGCCGTCGCCCAACAGACGGCCTGGCTCCTCGATCCGGTGATGCAAACCAAAACCCAGGACGACATCGAAATCACCGTTCAGCATGCGATCCCCGCCTACTTGCACCAGCTCTTCAACAACAAACAGCTGTTCGGCTCGTTTGCCGGGCTGAACCCGTATTTCCCGGAGCAAATAGTCTTTTACCTTAAGTTGGCCAACCACAGCGGCAAAATAGTGCGGATCGACCCGGTGCAGTTCCTGCTGCTGGATGACCGGGGCAACCAATATCAAGCGCTCAGCGGCGACTACAGCACCGCCCTGGCGGAAGCCCGGGCCCCGGTGGGCACGCTGACCCGCGGCGTGCTGGAAGACGCCCGGCCCGGCTATTTCGGCGTCGGAGTGCCCGTCGGCAAAATCCTCGGCAAACCCCAGCAGCGCTTCGCGCTGCTCCAGATGGCCACCTTCCAGGGCGGGCGGCTATATGACGGGGTCACCTACGACGGCCTGATTTCGTTTTGGAGCCCGCACCAGGATGCGAAGCGCTTGCGGCTGGTCCTCACCGGGCTGAAAACCGACTTGAACGCCAACGATGTTCCGCAGCGCTCGATGGACGTCGTGTTCGAGTTCGCCGCTCGTCATTAACGCCCTCGCATCCGCGGGGAAGACAAGGACGTGCTCTCCCGTGGACTCTCCGGACAACCTGCTCGCTGATCTCACGCCGACGCAACGGGAGGCCGTCACGCACTCCGACGGCCCGTTGCTGATCATCGCCGGGGCCGGCACCGGCAAAACGACCGTGATCACCCGGCGCATCGCGTGGCTGATCGCCACCGGGCGCGCGCAGCCCAACGAGATCCTCGCCCTGACGTTCACCGACAAAGCCGCCGCGGAAATGGAAGAGCGGCTGGATGTTTTGCTGCCCTACGGCACCGTGGCAGTGGAGGTGTCGACATTCCATGCCTTCGGCGACCGGCTCCTCCGGGAGCACGCGGTTGAAACCGGCCTCGGGCCCGGCGCGCGCGTCCTCTCCAAACCCGAACAGACGGCCTTCCTGCGCGCGCACCTGTTTGAGCTGCCGCTGGACTTGTTCCGGCCTGCCAATGACCCCGCGCGATATGCGGAGGCGATCACCACGCTGATCGCGCGCGCCAAGGACGAAGCGGTCAGCCCCGAAGAGTTCCTCGAGGTCATTGACGCGCTGCCTGAGCCGGCGGACGAGTCCGGCCGTCGGCTCGCCGCCCAGCACCGGGAGCTGGCCCGGTGCTACGCGGTGTACCAAGCGCTGCTCCGCGAGGACCAAGCCATGGATTTCGGCGACCAAATGCTGCTGGCCGTGTTGCTGCTGGAACGCCACCCGCACCTGCGCGAACAGCGCCAGCGGCAGCTCCGGTACGTGTTGGTGGACGAGTTCCAGGACACGAACTTCGCGCAGTTTCGCTTGCTGCAGCTGCTGGCCCCGCCGAATGCCCAGGTGACCGTGGTGGCGGACGACGACCAATCCATCTACAAGTGGCGGGGGGCCGCCATCAGCAACGTCCTGAAATTCCTGGAATATTACCAACGCGTCCGGCGCGTGGTGCTGACGGAGAACTTCCGCTCCACCCAAGCCATCCTCGACAGCGCCTATCGCCTGATCCGCCGCAACGACCCGGACCGGCTGGAAGTCACCGAGCAGATCAACAAGCGGCTGCTGGCCGCGCGGCCCGGTGCTGCCGGGCCGGAGCCCACCCTGGCCGTGTTCGACACCGGCTCCAGCGAAGCGGATTGGGTGGCGAGGCAGATTGACGCGCGGCTACGCGCCGGCTCGCATCGGCCCGGAGACTTCGCCATCCTGGTGCGGACCAACCGCGAGGCGGACCTCTTCCTGCGCGCGCTGAACGTGTGCGGCATCCCCTGGCAGTTCAGCGGCATCGCCGGACTGTTCGGGAAGGACAGCGCCAAGCTCCTGCGCTCCTGCCTGCACGTGATGGCCGATCCGGAGCACAGCTTAAGCTGGTATCACGTCCTCAGCTCCGAGCTGTACAACGCGCCCATGGCCGACCTCATCGCCTGCATGGCGCAGGCCAACCGCAGTCACGCCAGCTTGCGCGCCGTTCTGGAGCAGGCCGTCCAGCGCCAGGAGGGCGATCCCGGCATCAGCCCGGAAGGCGAGGCGACCTTGACCAGGTTTTTCGCCGATGTGGCGCGGCTCATGGAACGCTCGCGCACGCTCTCGCCGGGCCAGCTCCTCTACCAATGGCTCACCGACACCGGATGGCTCAAGCGCCTGGCCGCGCTCGAGCGGGCGCAGGACGTCGAAGAACTCCAGACGATCGCGCAGTTTTTCGATCAGCTGCACCGGATGGAACAGATCGTCGGCAACCGGCTGCCGGAGCTGATGCAGTCCCTTGAGCTGTTCCACGCGTTGGCTGAGAGTGGGGAAGGCACCGACCCCTCCGCCGGCGACCGCGTCAACGTGCTGACCATCCACAAAGCCAAGGGGTTGGAATTTCCGGTGGTGTTCATGGTCGGGCTGGTGCAGGGGCGGTTTCCCACGCCGCAGCGGCGCGACCCCATCGAGCTGCCCGACGCCCTGATCAAAGACGTGCTGCCGGGAGGGAACTACCATCTTCAGGAGGAGCGGCGGCTGTTTTACGTCGGCATGACGCGGGCCAAGGATGAGTTGTATCTGACCGCCGCGTTTCATTACGGCGGGCGCTCGACGAGAAAGCTCAGCCCGTTCATTCTCGAAGCCTTGCCGGCGGAGCCGCCAGCCGTTATTTCGCCGTCACCAGTTGAGCGAATCGCCCGCGCCTCGCCGCCGCCGGCGGCGGACCCATCGAGCAGCCCCTTGCCGCCGGTGAGCGAGCCGCTGCGGCTGGACGCGCACGGGCTGGATGACTACCTCACGTGCCCGCTGAAGTTCCGTTACAGCCATCTCTTGCGGATCCCGATCATCCGGCATCACTTGGTCATTTACGGCTCGGCCCTTCACAAAGCCGTGGAGCACTTCTTTACAGCCCAGCTGCGCGGGCAAGCGTTGACCGAGCGCGATCTATTGGCCGCCTTTGAGGGCGCCTGGAGCTCCCAGGGGTTTCTGAGCCGCAGTCATGAAACTCAGCGGCTGGAGCAGGGGCGCTCGACGCTGCAGCGGTTCTTTGCCGAGCAGCAGGCCGCCCCGGAGCATCCCGCGCTCATTGAAGAGCCGTTCCGGTTCATGCTGGACGACCTGCTTATCGTCGGGCGATTGGATCGCGTTGACCGCACCCCGGAGGGCGCTGTCATCATTGATTACAAGTCCTCTGACGTGGATGAGCAGGCCCAGGCGGACCGCCGGGCCAGGGAATCGCTGCAGTTGGCCGTCTATGCTTTGGCCTGGCAGACCCTCCACGGCGCCTTGCCTATCCGGGTTGAGCTGCGGTTCCTGGAAACCGGGCTGACCGGAACCGCCGTCCCCTCCGAGGAGGGCATGGAGCGGACCCGCCAGCAGCTCCGCACGGCAGCCGCCGGTATTCGGGCCGGGCAGTTCCCGGCGGCTCCGCAAGAATTCACCTGCCGCTGGTGCGCCTACCAAGCGATCTGCTCGTTTTCCGCCTCGTAACCCCTCAAGCTTGCCTCCAGGTGCCAGGTACCTGAGGTGCCTGGCACCTGATTAGCTTCCCCCATTCCTTGACGGCAATCTCACTTATATGGTTAATTATAAATTGTAGATATAAGTATTTAGTATCAAAGCTTAACACTGAGGAGCCCATGGACGAATCGGGAGCAATTGAGATGTTTCCGCTGCAGCCTCGTTCACATGGACCATTCGAACCGCCCCGGCCGGAGCCGGAATCGGCGGAGATGCGGTTCCGCAGGTTCGTGCGGGATTTCCGGGCGTATGAACAGCATACGGCGTTTGAAGACACCCTGGATGCCTTCCTTGATCTCTACTCCGCCTGGATGAAACACCATGAGCCCTGGCTGAAGATCCGGCTGGTGATGCTGGCCTTTGAGTTGCACCGCTTGGATCCATCGTTCGAGTGCACCCTGGCCTTTAACGAATGAGGACCGATGCGTGAAATCATCGTCCGCAACCTGACCTCGCCGAACCTGCTCAACCGCGACTGCCGCGTCATGGAGACGCTGCGCCAGGGCGAAGCGTCCACCACCGTGGTCCGCCGCTGCACCTACCACGTGGCCTCGCGGATTACCGTGCCCTCCACCACCGACTCAATCCACTGGGCGCAGACCCTTGACCCGCCGCCGGAGCGGCAGGTCTACGTGACCAAAGACCTGGACCCGGACACCGGCCGGGAACAAGTGAGCTACAAGGTGCTCGGCTCGTTCTACGTGGTGCTGGACCGCGAGATCTTCTGCGTCAACTTCCGCCATATCCTCTCCATGGCCGTGGCGCCGACAGCCTCCTCTTGCGAAGAGTAGTCCCGCATGTCCCGCGGATGGCTGGTCCTCCTGATTCTGCTGGGCACCGTTGCGTACGCCGTGGCGGAAGACCTCACCCTGACCACCTACTATCCCTCGCCGCGCGGGGTCTACCGGGAGCTGCGCGCGAGCGGCAACGTGGCCATCGGCACCACAGCACCCCCCTCGGCCCGTTTACAGATCATCGGGGACAGTTTCACCACCGCCCTTCGGATTGACGATGCCGGCAGCGGGGACGCTAGCCCTTTCCTGATTGACAGCAGCGGCAACGTTGCCGTAGGCACCAGCGACCCGGCCGGTTTTAAACTGCGGATTGAGGGCGGCTGGCTGCGCGCGGCCGGCACGGGCAATTCAAGCGGGACCGATTCGGCCATGCGCATCGGAGTGTATGACACCAACAACACGGGGGGCGTGACCGGCTGGTGGATATCCCAGAATCAGGACGGGAAATTCGCGATTCACCAGAATGGGGTCGGAGACCGCCTGAATATTGACGGCGTCGGCAACGTTGGCGTCGGCACCACGATTCCAAGCCAGCTTTTGGACGTCAACGGCCAGGTGCGCATCCGCGGCGGCACGCCCGCCGCCGGGGAAGTCCTCACCGCCGACGCCAATGGCGTCGCCACCTGGGAACCGAATTCCGCAACGCCCTCCGGCATGATCGCCATGTTCGACGCCGCCTGCCCCTTGGGATGGACCCGCATGACGGCGCTGGACAACCGGTTTCCGATGGGCGGCGCCGCCTACGGCGCCACCGGCGGCGCGACGAACCACAACCATAACGCTCCGTCCGGCTGGACCTGGGGGCAGAGCGGCATGAGCGTTCCCACCGGCGGTTCAGATAGCACGCCCGCCCCCAGCCATTCGGCGCGGCATGTGGAGATGGGCATGGGGCCGCAGCCCGACAGCAGCACGGCCGGGAGCCCCACGTCCACCAGCTCGCACATTCCTCCCTACGTCGTCGTGATCTGGTGCAGGAAAAACTAACCGGCTCGGCGTGTCCGGTGCAAGTTGACGTCGGTCAAACCCCCATGCTAGAGTGAGCCCATCATGCCCACTACAAAGCGGTTACGCATTGCGGTGCTGGGAGATGGCGGGTGGGGCACCACCCTGGCCCTGCTGCTGCATCGCCGGGGACACGACGTCCGGTGGTGGGGCGCGTTCCCGGAACACTTGATCCACATCGCCCGCCGCGGCGAAAACACCACCCACCTGCCGGGCATCCGCATTCCGCGCGAGTTGACCATCACGCCAAATCTCTCGGAAGCCACCGAGCATGCGCACTTGATCGTGATGGCCGTGCCGTCGCAGTACGCGCGCGCCACCGCGCGGCGGCTCGCCGGCGAATGGGACGCTCCAGCTCCGGTGCTGAGCGTTGCGAAAGGCATCGAGCACGGCTCGCTCAAGCGGATGTCGCAGGTCCTCCGAGAAGAATTGGGGCGCGTTCCGCTGGCCGCGCTCTCCGGCCCGAATATCGCGGCGGAAATCGCCCAAGGCCATCCTGCCAGCTCGGTGGTCGCCTCCGCCGACGCCCGGCTGGCCGCGATGGTCCAGCGCGCCTTCAGCGATGAACGCTTCCGCGTGTATACGTCCCCGGACATCATCGGGGTCGAGCTCGGCGGGGCGCTGAAAAACCCGGTGGCCATTGCCGCGGGCATCAGCGATGGATTGGGCCTGGGCGCCAACGCGAAGGCGGCGCTGATCACGCGCGGCGTCGTGGAGATGGCGCGGCTTGGCGTGGCCCTCGGCGCGCGCGAGCGCACCTTGTGGGGCTTAAGCGGATTGGGTGATTTGGTCACCACCTGCCTCGGCGGGCGCAACCGCTGGCTGGGAGAGCAACTGGGGCGGGGCCGCTCCCTCCACCACGCGCTGCACGGCACAGACATGGTCATCGAAGGCGTCGAAACCACGCGAGCCGCCGTGGGGCTGGGCCGGCGCGAACACATCGAGCTGCCCATCATCGAGCAAGTGGACGCCGTCCTGTTCCACCATCGTCCGCCGCGTCAAGCCCTGCTGGCGTTGATGCGCCGCTCGCACAAAGCCGAATCTTCGCGCCGCAGTGGTTGACAGCGTTTCCATCCGTTGTTACGCTAAGTGCTTCGACCCAGCAGACATGTATTCGACGCTGATGGCATTATTTTCTCTGGGTTTCCCGCAGCCCCGATCTATCGGGGCGTGGCTCAGCTTGGTAGAGCGCCTGAATGGGGTTCAGGAGGTCCCGAGTTCGAATCTCGGCGCCCCGACCAATTATTGAAGGGCTGCGGGACCATTTAACACGAGCGCGCACATTATGACCGTAAACGTCGGCCTCATCGGATTAGGCACCGTCGGCACCGGGGTTGCCCGCGTGCTGCTGGACAAAGCCTACCTGCTCGAGCAGCGCATCGGCGCGCGAGTGGTGCTCTCCCGCGTGTGCGACCGGCACGCCGCCCGGGCGCGTGGATTGGGTTCCGGCGCGCGCTTCACCACCGATCCCGCCGTCATCCTCCGCGATCCGCAGATCCACCTGGTGGTGGAATTGATCGGCGGCATCCAGCCGGCCAAGCGCCTGCTGCTGGAGGCGATGCGGCGCGGGAAACACGTCGTCACCGCCAATAAAGCGCTGCTGGCTGAAGCCGGCCCGGAGCTCTTCGCCGCCGCCGAACGCTACGGCGTGGATCTCTACTTCGAAGGCTCGGTCGGCGGGGGCATCCCGATCATCAAAGCCGTCCGCGAAGGGCTCATCGCCAACGAGCTCAACGCCATCCTCGGCATCGTCAACGGGACCTCCAATTACATCCTGACCCGGATGCGGGAAAAAGACCTCAGCTTCTACGAGGCCCTGCAGGAAGCCCGGCATCACGGCTACGCGGAGCGCAACCCGACGCTGGACGTGGACGGCCATGACGCCGCGCACAAGCTGGCCATCCTAACCTGGCTGGGCTTCGGCACGCATGTGCCCATCGCCAAGATCCACACCGAAGGCATCCGCCACATCTCCCAGGCCGACATCCGCTATGCCACGGAGCTGGGCTACTGCATCAAGCTGCTGGCCATCGCGAAGCGCGAGGGATCGGAGCTGGAGGTGCGCGTCCACCCGACGCTGCTGTCCACATCGCACCTGCTGGCCAACGTCAACGGCGTGTACAACGCCGTCTACGTGCATGGCGACCTCGTCGGGGCGGAGCTGTTTTACGGCCGCGGAGCGGGGCAGAACCCCGCGGCCAGCTCCGTGCTGGCGGACATCGCCGACGTCGCCCGCAACCTGGCCCTCGGCATCGCCAAGCGGGTGCCCAGCCCGCACCCGCACCAGCGGGCGCTGCGCCTGCGCCGCATGGACGCCATTGAAACGCGCTACTACATGCGGTTTACCGTCAAAGACGAGCCCGGCGTGCTCGGCACCATCGCCGGCATCCTGGGCCGCCATCACATTTCCATCGCCAGCGTCCACCAAAAAGAACGGCAGGCTGCGCGGATCGCGCCCGTCGTCATGATGACGCACGAGGCCCGCGAGGCCGACATGCGCCGGGCGCTGGAGGCCATTGACCGCCTGCGCATGATCCGGTCCAAGACCGTGGTGATCCGCACTGAGGCCCCGCGAGGGCGCTGATCCCGGCTGGCATGAGCGCTGCTTCATCCTCAACCACGACATCCCGGCCCGCGCCATGGCGCGGTGTTATTGAGGCCTACCGCGTCTTCCTGCCGGTCAGCCCCGCGACCCCGATCGTCACCCTGCTGGAAGGCAACACGCCCTTGCTCTACAGCAAGGCGCTCAGCGGCCGGCTCGGCGAGCCCTTCCGCGTCTACCTCAAATACGAAGGCGCCAACCCGACCGGTTCTTTCAAAGACCGCGGCATGACCGTCGCGATCTCCAAGGCCGTGGAAGCCGGCTCCCGCGCGGTGCTGTGCGCCTCCACCGGCAACACCTCCGCGGCAGCAAGCGCCTATGCCGCGCGCGCCGGCCTCCGATCCATCGTGCTGATCCCCAGCGGCAACATCGCGATGGGCAAGCTGTCCCAGGCGCTGATCCACGGCGCGCGCGTGGCCGCCGTGAACGCCAACTTCGACGTCTGCCTGGAACTGGTGCGGACCATCGCCGACCGCTATCCCGTCACCGTGGTCAATTCCATCAACCCCTTCCGCATCGAGGGGCAGAAGACCTGCGCGTTTGAAATCTGCGACACGCTGGGCCGCGCCCCGGATTTTCATCTCACCCCGGTGGGCAATGCCGGCAACATCACCGCGCAATGGAAGGGCTACCGCGAGTACCACAAGATCGGCCGCGCCGGCCGGCTGCCGGTCATGCTGGGCTTCCAGGCCAAAGGCGCCTCGCCGATCGTCTCCGGCCGCGTCGTCAAGAAGCCCAATACCATCGCGACCGCCATCCGCATCGGCAACCCGGCGAGCTGGCGCCAAGCGCTGGCCGCGCGCGATGAATCCCACGGACGCATTGAGGCCGTCACCGACCGGCAGATTCTGGAGGCCTACCAATTACTCGCGCAAGAGGACGGGGTGTTCGTCGAGCCGGCCTCCGCCGCCTCGGTCGCCGGGCTGCTGGCCCTGGCCAAGCGCCGCTATTTCCGCCCCGCGCTCAAACAGCGGACGCGGCGGGATGAGCCGATCCTCCTCGTGTGCATCCTGACCGGCCATGGACTGAAAGACCCGGAACGCGCCATCCAAAGCATCCGCGCGCCCCGCCCGCTCCCCCCGGACCTGAAGGCCATCAGCACAGCCGTCGGGCTGCACTGATTCGCTCCAAGACGGTGGCAGTGTCGCGTTTTCCCGCGTATAATAACTAGCTCAACGCATGTCGCTACTCATCCTTCGTGTTCAAGACGCCAACACCACGCCCTCCGGAAGAAGCCTGCTCGAGGGGGCCAAGCTCGCTGCGCTGCACCAGGCCGCGCGCGGCGGGGCTGTCGGCCTGCTGAAATCGGCGCGGCGATGGCCGGCGGCGGCGCGCTCATCCAGCGCCGCGGCCTCCGATCCCATGTCCGCGCACGGCGCGTGGCTGGGCGCGTCATCCGCCTCAGCCCGCCCGAACAGTTTCTCGCCGATCGGGCCGGGCCGCTGCTACGCCGCCGGCATGAATGCCGCCCTCGGCCCGGACGATATCGCCTGGTGCTGCGAGCTCGTGACCCAGCATGAAGGCCGCCTCTTGGACCCCACGGCCGGCGCCATTCGCACCGCGGAGGCTGCCCCGCTCATTGACGCCTTGAACGCGCACTGCGGAAACGCGCAGCGGCGTTGGATCGTCGGCGAAGGCTCGCATCACCTGCTGGTGACGCCGCGCGCGGCCCTGGAAGGCATCTTGGGCCGGCCCGGCCGCCTGGAACCGCCTGAGGGCTTGGTCGGGCGGCTGTGGCGCCGGCACCTGCCGCGCCTCGCGCTGGGCGCCTGGGTGCGCCGCTTGTTGGAAGAAACCGCCCCGGTCCTCGAGCGCCACGAGATCAACAAGGTGCGCGTGGACTTGGGAGAGAATCCGGCCAACTTGCCGTGGCTGTGGGGGCCGGCCGCCTCACAGCCTGTGGTCCCATTCCAACCCGTTCCCGGCTGGCGCGGGGTGTTGGCAGGGGAGGGCCTGCTGTTGAAAGGCTATGCGGCGCTGCTCGGGCTGCGCTGGCTGGAGGCGCCCCCCGCCGCCGCAGACCTGCAGGCGTTCGGCCGCCGGCTTCAGGACAGCCTGGCGGACTCGGATCTCGTCTATGTCGTCTTACGCATCAGCTCATCGGATCCGGTCGAGCGCCAATGCATCATGGATCGCGTGGACCAGCAGCTCGTTCAACCCGTGCTGGACACGGTGGGGCGCTCGGAACATCGCGGCCTCTTCGCAATCGACGATGCCGCCACCGGCACGGCGCCGGTCGTGCTCGTCGGGCGCGGCGTCGTGCCGGGCGCAGCCGCCCGCGTCACGGTGCAGGATGCCGCCGCAACGAGCTTCCGCGACGTGCCCGCGCTGATGCGCTGGGCCGCGTTGTCGGCGCCGCGCAGCGGCGTGCCGGCAATGGCCCCGCAATCCCAGGCCGCCTGACACCCTCATGCCGCGCTCACTGATCGTCCAAAAGTACGGCGGCAGCTCCGTCGCCAACCCGGAGCGCATCAAGCGGGTCGCGCAGCGCGTCGTGGAGACCAAGCGCCGCAATCACGATGTCGTGGTCGTCGTCTCGGCCCTGGGCGACACGACCGACGAGCTGCTGGCCCTGGCCGAGCAGATCAGCCAGAACCCGCCGGAGCGCGAGCTGGACATGCTCATGGCGACGGGGGAGCAGGTGTCCGTCGCCCTCTTGGCCATGGCCATCGAAGAGCTGGGCGAGCGGGCCATTTCGTTCACCGGCGCGCAGGTGGGCATCCTGACCGACGGCGCCCACACCAAAGCCAAGCTGATCGACATCCGCGCCGGACGCATCCGCGAAGAATTGACGAAGGGGCGGGTCGTCATCGTCGCCGGGTTCCAGGGCATCACGATGAACCAGGAAATCACGACCCTCGGGCGCGGCGGGTCGGACCTCACCGCCGTGGCGCTGGCCAAAGCGCTCCAGGCGGACGTCTGCGAAATTTACACGGATGTCGAGGGCGTCTTCACCGCCGATCCCCGCCTGGTGCCGACCGCCCGCAAGCTCAACACCATCAGCTTCGATGAAATGCTGGAGATGGCCTCGCTCGGCGCCCAGGTGATGCAGGCGCGGTCCATCTTCGTGGCCAAGCGGTTCAACGTGAACATCCACGTGCGATCCAGCTTCACATCACGGGAGGGCACCATGATCACCCAGGCAGCCAAGGCGATGGAAGAGACGGTCGTCAGCGGCGTCACGCTGCAGAAGGACGAAGCCAAAGTCACGATCCGAGACGTGCCGGACAAACCGGGCATGGCCGCGCAAATTTTCCGCGAGCTTGCGGAAAAGGACGTCAACGTGGACATGATCATCCAGAACGTCAGCCGCGAAGGCGCCACCGACGTCTCCTTCACCGTGATCAAGAGCGACCTGTCCGCCACGCTGCGCGTGGCCCGGAGCGCGGCGCAGCGGATCGGGGCGGGGGAAGTCACGACTGATGAAGGCGTGGCGAAGCTCTCCGTCGTCGGCATCGGCATGCGCAGCCACTCCGGTGTGGCCGCCAAGATGTTCGAAGCCATGGCGCGCGAGCGGATCAACATCGAGATGATCTCCACGTCCGAGATCAAGGTCTCCTGCATCGTGCGCAAGACGCACGCCGAGCGGGCCGTACGCGCCATCCACCAGGCTTTCGGCCTCCACAAGAAACGATAGTGACTAGAACTCCTAAAAACCATGACGGTGGCTAAGTGGCTGAGTGACTGTTTGATCGACGTTACGGGTCACCTTGCCACTTTGCCACCTCGCCACTCATGATGACACGCGTTGAGCTGTACGATACCACCTTGCGCGACGGCGCCCAGACGGAGCGCATCTCCTACTCCGTCCAGGACAAGCTGCGCATCACCCAGAAGCTGGATGAGCTGGGGGTCGCCTGCGTCGAGGGCGGCTGGCCCGGCTCCAATCCCAAGGACGCGCAATTCTTCCAGCTTGCCCGGAAGCTGTCGCTGAAGACCGCCGTGCTGGCGGCCTTCGGCAGCACGCGCCATGCCGCGACGGCGGCGAAAGACGCGAACCTCAACGCGCTGTTGAAGGCCGAGACCTCCGTCATCACGATTTTCGGCAAGACGTGGGACCTGCACGTGCGCGACGTGCTGCGCGTGCCGTTGGACGAGAACCTGCGCATGATCGAAGACTCCGTCCGCTACCTCAAACGCCGGGGGCGCGCGGTGGTCTACGATGCGGAGCACTTTTTTGACGGCTACCGCGAGAACGCGACCTATGCGCTCGCGACGCTGCGCGCCGCCCAGTCCGCCGGAGCCGACACCATTGTGTTCTGCGACACCAACGGCGGGCGGCTGCCCGCTGAGATCTCCACCATCATCTCCGCCGTGCGATCCCATCTGCAGGTGCCCACCGGCATCCACGTCCATAACGACTGCGGCTTGGCCGTGGCCAACTCGATTGCCGCAGTGCAGGCCGGCTGCCGGCAGGTGCAGGGCACGATCAACGGCTACGGCGAGCGCTGCGGCAACGCGGACCTCACGAACCTCATCCCCGTGCTGCAGCTCAAGCTGGGCCTGGAGTGCCTGCCGCCGCAAAAACTCAAGGAGCTGACCGAGGCCTCGCACTTCGTCGCGGAAGTCAGCAACATGGGCCAGACGCCCAACCAGCCGTTCGTCGGCGCGACGGCCTTCACGCATAAGGGCGGGGTGCACGTCAACGCCGTGATGAAGAACCCGCGCACATACGAGCACATCGACCCGAACTTGGTCGGCAACCAGCGCAAGATCCTGGTCTCCGAGCTGTCCGGCCGCTCCGCGCTGGTCGTGAAAGCCCGCGCGCTGAACTTGGCGCTCACCAAAGACACCCCGGAGGCCAAGCGCCTGCTCAGCCTGCTGCAGGATTTGGAGCACCAGGGCTTTCACTTTGAAGCCGCCGAGGGCTCGTTTGAGCTGCTGCTGCAGCGGCACTTGAAGCACCTGAAGCCGTTCTTCGACCTGGAAAGCTTCCGCATCGTCATCGAGAAGCGCGGCGGCCAGATGTCGTCGGAAGCCTCGATCAAGCTGCGGGTCAACGGGGTGCGCGAGCATGCCGCCGCGGAAGGCGACGGGCCGGTGAACGCCCTGGACAACGCCATCCGGCGGGCGCTGGCCCAGTTCTATCCGACGCTGGCGCGCATGCACCTGACCGACTTCAAAGTCCGCGTGCTCGATGAAAAAGCCGGCACGGCCGCCAAAGTCCGCGTGCTGATCGAATCGCAGGACGAGCAGGACTCCTGGGGCACCATCGGCGTGTCGGAGAACATCATCGAAGCCAGCTGGCAAGCGCTGGTGGACTCCATCGAATACAAGCTGCTAAAGGATCAAGGCAGCACACGGCACACAGCACACAGCAAACAGAACAAACGGCAACGCCGCTGATTCGCTTTCCTGTGTGCTGTGTGCTGTGTGCTGTCGGCTGACCATGGACCTTTCTCCCCGCTACAATCCGCTCGACGTCGAAGAGCCGCTCCTCGCGCAGTGGAACGAGGCCGGCCTGTTCCAGGCTGAACCGGACCCCACGCGCACCCCGTACACCATCGTCATCCCGCCGCCCAATGTGACGGGCATCCTCCACATGGGGCATGCCCTCAACAACACCATCCAGGACATCCTCATCCGCTTCAAGCGCATGCAGGGCTTCAACGCGCTCTGGGTGCCCGGGACGGACCACGCCGGCATCGCCACGCAGAACGTCGTCGAGAAATCGCTCGCGAAGGAAGGGAAACGCCGGCAAGACTTGGGCCGGGAAGCCTTTCTAAATCGGGTCTGGCAATGGCGCGAGCAATACGGCTCCACCATCATCACCCAGCTCAAGCGGCTGGGCGCCTCCTGCGACTGGCGGCGCACCCGTTTCACGATGGACGACGGGCTGTCGCAGGCCGTCACCGACGTGTTCCTCAAGCTCTACGAGGCCGGCCTGCTCTACCGCGGCAACTACATCATCAACTGGTGCCCCCGCTGCCAGACCGCCCTGGCAGATGAAGAGGCTCCGCGCAAAGAAACCCAGGGGAAGCTCTATCATTTCCGCTATCCGCTCAGCGAGACGCCGGACCGCTCCATCGTCGTTGCCACCACCCGGCCTGAAACCATGCTCGGCGACACCGCGGTGGCCGTGCATCCGAATGACCCGCGCTATCAATCGCTGATCGGCCAAACCGTGCGGCTGCCGCTTGTGGGCCGGGAGCTGCGCATCATCGCCGATGAGGCCGTGGACCCGGAGTTCGGCACCGGCGCGGTGAAAGTCACTCCCGCCCACGACCCGGTGGACTTCCAGCTCGGCAAGAAGCACAGCCTCGAGTTCATCAATGTCATGACCGACGACGGCCGGATGGCCAACGTGCCCGCCCCCTACGACGGGCTGGACCGGTTCGTCTGCCGCAAGCGCGTGCTCGAGGACCTGGAGCGCCAGGAGCTGCTCGAAAAGACCACCGACCACCTGCACAACGTGGGGCATTGCTACCGCTGCGATACGGTGATTGAGCCGCGCCTGAGCCTGCAGTGGTTCGTGCGCATGAAGCCGCTGGCCGAGCCGGCCATCCAGGCGGTCAAGGACGGCACGATTACGTTCATCCCGTCCCGCTGGACGAAGGTATATCTCAACTGGATGGAGAACATCCAGGACTGGTGCATCAGCCGCCAAATCTGGTGGGGGCACCGCATCCCCGTCTGGTACTGCAATGCATGTATTACAAACGAAAAATCTAAAAAAGACCCTAACTGGAAACCTGAAAATATCATTGGCATCCAACCCACATCAGCTGAGCGTGGAGTAGCAGGTGTTATTGTTTCAAAAACACCTCCCACACAATGTCCTACGTGTGGATCAGTGGTTGGCCTAAAACAAGACGAAGATGTCCTAGATACCTGGTTTTCCTCGTGGCTGTGGCCGTTCTCGACCCTGGGCTGGCCGCAACACACCAAAGACCTCGACTATTTCTACCCGACCAACACGCTCGTCACCGCGCCGGAGATCATCTTCTTCTGGGTGGCGCGCATGATCATGGCCGGCTACTTCTGCCTGGGCAAGCCGCCGTTCACCACGGTCTATATCCACGGCACCGTGCGGGATTTGAGCGGCCGCAAGATGTCGAAATCCTTAGGGAACGTCATTGACCCGCTGGAGATCATTAAGCAGTTCGGGGCGGACGCGCTGCGGTACACGCTGGTCACCTCGACCGCCGTCGGCACCGACGTCTTCATCTCCGATGAGAAGTTCGTGGTCGGCCGCAACTTTTCCAACAAGCTCTGGAACGCCGCCCGGTTCATCTTGCAGGTGGCACCCGCCGCGCCGGGCACAGGCGCGCTGCCGCCCGCCGAGCAGTTATCGGTGTTTGACCGCTGGATTTTGGCCGAGCTTAACCGAACGATTGCGGACACCACCGCGGCCCTGGAGCGTTGCCATTTCGACGAAGCCGCCGACCGCGTCTACGAGTTCCTCTGGCATCAATTCTGCGACTGGCACATCGAGTTCGTGAAGCCCACCATCACGACGATGCCGGCCGGCCGGCAGGTGCTGCGGCACGTGCTGGAGCAGTCGCTGCGCTTGCTGCACCCGGTGATGCCCTTCATCAGCGAAGCGCTCTGGCAGCAGCTTCGGCCGGCGGATGCCACGAAATTTCTGATGACGGCACCCTGGCCTCTGCCGGGCGCCCTGCAGGATGACGAGGCCGGCCGGCAGGTGCGGTGGGCCATCCAGGTCATCACCGCCATCCGAAGCGTGCGGGCGGAGTTCCGCGTGCCGGCGGCGGCTCGCGTGGACGTCACGCTGGCCGGCCACTCCGCGCCGGACGCCGCGCTCGCCGAGCAAATCACGCGCCTGGCCGGCGTGCACACGCTGCGCGTGTCGGCGAAAGCCGCCGCCGCGCGAGGTTCCGTGCCGATCCTGTTCGATGGCGGATCCGGCGTGATCCACCTGGGCGACGCGATTGACCTGGAGCAGGCCCGCCACGCCAAACAGCGGGAGCTGACCGAAGAGCTGCAACCCCGGCTGCAGGCCGTCGAAGGCCGGCTCCGCAACGAGGCCTTCACCAAGAGCGCCCCGCCGGACATCGTGCAGCAAGAGCAAGAGAAACGAACGATCCTTACGCAACGCATCGCCACCTTGGAGTCCTATCTGAATGCCCTCCGTTAACGCGTTGATCCGCCAGGCTCTCGAGGAAGACCGCGCGGCGCAGGACCTGACGAGCCGCCTCCTCCTTCCACCCTCGCAGCACGTTGAGGGAGTCATTCTCGCCAAGCAGCCTGGCATCGTCGCCGGGGTGCAGGTCTGCCGGGACACGTTTCTCACCCTCAACCGGCGCATCCGCTGCGCCGTCACGCGGCGCGATGGCCAGCCGGTCCGGGCCGGCCAAACCATCCTGTCGGTGCGCGGCCCGGCCCGCGCCATCTTTGCGGCCGAGCGCACGGCGCTGAACTTCCTCGGCCACCTCTCCGGCATCGCTACGCTGACCGCGCGCTTCGTGCAGCGCGTCACACCTCACCGCGTCGCCATCCTCGATACCCGCAAGACCATTCCCGGCCTGCGCGACGCGGAAAAATCCGCGGTGCGAAGCGGGGGCGGGCACAGCCACCGGCTGCACCTGGCCGACGCCATCCTGATCAAGACCAACCACCTCAAGGCGCTCGGAAAGCCGCGCAGCGAGGCCATCTGGGCCGCCGTCGCCCGGGCCAAGCGCGCGCGGCCCTCGCGTGACGTGATCGTGGAAGCCGCCAACCTCGCGGAGTTCCGCGCCGCCCTCGCCATGCGCCCCGACGTCATCTTGCTGGACAACTGGACCGCGCCGGTCATGCGGCAGGCGGTCCGCCTCCGCAACGCCATCGGACGCCGCCCGCTTCTGGAAGCCTCCGGCGGGGTCACACTCGCCAACATCCGGGCAATCGCCGCCACGGGGGTGGAGCGCATCTCCATCGGCCGGCTGACGCACTCCGCGCCGGCATTGGATGTGTCGTTACGGATCTCGTAAAGCGGATCTCGTGAAGCGCATCTCGTGGCGCTTCACGCTTCACGCGTTACGCTTCACGGTGTTGTGATGGGCGTCTTCCAGCTTGCGACCGACCTCACGCCCAAGGGGGACCAGCCGCAAGCCATCGCCGCGCTTACCGAGGGCCTCAGACGCGGCGACCGCTACCAGACCCTGCGCGGCGTCACCGGGTCAGGGAAGACCTACACGATGGCGAGCGTCATCGCCAATATCGGCAAGCCCACCCTGGTGATTTCCCACAATAAGACCCTCGCCGCGCAGCTCTACAGCGAATTCAAAAGCCTCTTTCCGCACAACGCCGTCGAATATTTCGTCAGCTACTACGACTACTACCAGCCCGAAGCCTACGTCCCCTCGACCGACACCTATATCGAAAAAGACTCCGCCATCAACGACGAGCTGGACCGGCTGCGCCTCTCCGCCACCAGCAGCCTGATGAGCCGCCCGGACGTCGTCATCGTCGCCAGCGTCTCCTGCATCTACAACCTGGGCGTACCAACGGAATACCGCAACCTGATGGCCTGGCTGGCGCGGGGCATGGCCGTTCGGCGCGACGAGCTGCTCTCCTGGCTCGTGGGGATCCACTACACGCGCAACGACGTGGCGTTCTCGCGCGGCACCTTCCGCGCCCGCGGCGACATCGTGGACGTGTTCCCGGCCTACCGGCAGACCGCCTACCGCATCGAGCTCGACGGCCCGCAGATCAGCCGCTTGCGGGAGATCCACCCGCTCACCAACGACACCATCGCCGAGCTGGAGCAGATCGCCAT
>JACPRA010000033.1 GCA_016190215.1 Candidatus Omnitrophota bacterium | reverse complement strand
GCGGGGGGCAGGGGGCAGGAGACAGGGGGCACGGGAACTTCATTTTACCCCCTCCCCTTGCCCCTTGCCCCTTGCCCCTCTTACGTATTCTGGTTGTGATGCCCAATTGGTACGGCGAGACGTTGTTCGCCACGCCGTTCGTGCGGGCGTTGCGCGCCATGGCGCCGGGCGCCTCCATCAGCGCGTTGGGCCCGGCCAGGACGCAGGCCATGCTGGAGCGGCATCCGCTGATTGATCGTTTCATCCTGTATGACGAGTCCGGACCGCAGCGCGGGCTGCCGGCGGCCTGGCGCGCGGCCTCGACGATCCGCGCCCAGCGGTATGATGCCGCCATCGTCTTGCGCCGCAGCTTCACGCGGACGGCGTTGCTCGCCGCGGCCGGCGTGCCGGTGCGGATCGGGTTCGCCAACGCCAAGAGCGGCTGGCTGCTCACCCATCCGGTGCGCCGCCCGGCAGGCACGCGGCACAAGGCGGAGGAATATTTCGCGTTGCTCGCCCCCCTGGGCGAGGCGCCGGCTCCCGGCCCGTGCGACTATTATTCCAGCCCTGAGGAGCGCGCCCAGGCTTCGCAGTTGCTTCGCGCCGCCGGGATCGATGACCAGCGCAACTTTGTGGTCATACACTCCGGAGCCAACTGGGCGCATAAGCGCTGGCCAACCGACGCCTTCGCTGAGCTGGGCGCGCGGTTGATGCGCGAGGCGTCCGTGGCGATCCTGCTGACCGGCTCGGCCGACGATGCGCCGCTGGCAGGCGCCATCCGCGCGCGGATGGCGCCGCACGCGCCCCATGAACTGGTGGGCCGCACCACGATCCGGCAATTGGCCGCCGTGCTGGAGCGCGCCGCCGCCGTGATCTCCAACGATACCGGCGTCCTGCACCTGGCCGCAGCACTTCGCCGCCCGGTGGTGGCGCTGTACGGCCCGACGTCGCCGGCGCTGACCGGCCCGTACGGCGACCCCGCCCTGACGCGGGTGATCCATCATCCGGAGTGCTGCCCGGCGGTGCCGTGTTATCAGCCGGATCATCCCGGCTATCCCGGCATGGCGGCGATCAGCGTGGAGGAAGTCGTTCGTGCCGCGAAAGAACTCCTGCGGCACACAGCCGACAGCACACAGCACACAGAGAAAACCCCATGATCATTTTTCTGTCTGCTGTGTGCTGTGTGCTGTGTGCTCAAGGGATGTGATGCGTATGCCCATGCGGATTCTGGTGATCGGCCTCTCCAACGTCGGCGATGCGGTGCTCATGTCGCCGGTGATCGGCGCGGTGCGCGCCGCGTATCCCCAGGCGGAGCTGGCGCTGGTAGTGGGCGAGCGGGCGCGGGCGGTCTTTGCCCGCGATCCGCGCATCACGACGCTGTTGTCCCTGGACGAGGCGGGGAAGGGCCGGAACCGCCTGAAGCTGCTCTGGTGGATGTGGGGCTACGCGCCGGACCTCTTCATTGATGTGCGGCAGACGCTGCTGCCCCTCGTCTGGAAACCATGGCGGGCCTGGCGGTATGCCCGGCCGGTGCCGAAGGCGATCACCCATATGCGCGACCGGCATCTGTGGAGATTGCGCGCCCAGGTAGGCCGGGAGCTGCCGCTGCCCGAGGGCCCGCCGATCTGGATCGCTCCGGAAGACGACGCGGCGGCGGACCGGCTGCTCCAGCACCGCGGCATTCAGGGCGCGCGCCGCGTGGTCATCCTCTGTCCCGGGGCGCGCAGCCACACCAAGCGGTGGTACGGCGACCGGTTCGCCGCCGTGGCCGACCGGCTCATCCAGGAGCTGGGGGTGGACATCCTGCTGACAGGGGAGCCGGATGAGGCCCCAATCATTGACGAGGTCGCCGGCGCGATGCGCCGGCAGGCCCACTCCGCCGTGGGATCAACGACCGTCCCGCAGTTGGCGGCCCTGATGCGGCGGGCCGCCCTGGTCGTGACTAATGACTCCGCCTCGCTGCATGTGGCGAGCGCCGTCGGGACGCCGACGCTGGCTCTGTTCGGCCCCACCGATCCTCGTAAATACGGCCCCACGGCCCCCCGCAGCCGGGCGATTCATCGGCGCCTGTTCTGCGCGCCGTGCGAGCAAGCCCTCTGTCGTTTCCACCACGAATGCATGCGCTTCATCAGCATCGAAGACGTTGTCAACGCTGCGAAAGAACTCCTGCAGCCGACAGCCGACAGCCGACAGCACACAGCACACAGCAAACAGCAGACAGAGGAAGCGCCGTCATGAAATGCCTGTGTACTGTGTGCTGTCTGCTGTGTGCCAGTTTCCTGTGTGCTGTGTGCTGTGTGCTGTGTGCTTCAACGGTGCGGGCGTAATGTTTCCCCGTCGTATTCTCGTCATCCGTCTCGACCGGATCGGGGATGTCGTGCTCTCCACCCCGGTGGCGCACCGGCTTCGGCAGGCGTATCCGGAGGCGTTCCTGGCCATGCTGGTCCAGCCGGCGTGCCGCGAGCTGGTCGAGGGGCATCCGGACCTGGACGCGGCGATCCTCTACGACAAAGACGGCCGCCATCGCAGCCTGACAGCGACCATCCAGTTTGCGCGGCAGTTGCGTTCATACCGATTCGATACCGCGATCGTGCTCCACCCCACCAACCGCTCACACTGGATTCCGTGGCTGGCCGGCATCCCCGTGCGCATCGGCTACGCGCGCAAGACCTCCTGGCTGCTGACCCATCGCGTGCCCCATCGGAAGCAAGAGGGGACGCAGCATGAAGCTGCCTACAGCCTGGAGCTGCTGCGGGTCTTGGGGATTGAGCCTGGGCCGCCGGTGCCGGTGATCGCGCTGTCCCCGGCGGCGCGGGTGCTCGCGGAGGAGCGGTTGGCGCAGGCCGGCGCGGACCCCGCGCGGCCGCTGGTGGCGATCCACCCCTCGGCAAGCTGCCGCTCCAAGCGATGGGAGGCGGAGCGGTTCGCCGCCGTGGCGGACCGGTTGGCGACCGAGCAGGGCGCGCAGGTGGCGATCGTCGCCGGTCCCGCCGACCAGGAGTCTGCCGACGCCATGGCGCGCGCCATGCGCACGACCCCGATCAACTTGGCCGGCCGTCTCTCGGTCGGGGAGCTGGCGTGGGTGCTGAAGCGCGCGACCCTCCTGCTGTCCAACGATTCCGGCCCGGTGCACGTCGCGGCGGCGGTGGGAACGCCGGTCATCGTCATTTTCGGCCGCAACGAGCGGGGCCTCAGTCCTACGCGATGGGGGCCGCTCGGCAAGGGCCATGTGGTGCTGCACAAGGAAGTCGGCTGCGAGGTCTGCCTGGCCCATCGCTGCGTGATCGCGTTCAAGTGTTTGACCGAGCTGAGCCGTGAGGAAGTGTACCAGGCCGCCGCCGAAGTCTTGCGCCGGCGCGCTTGAGTTGGCCGCTGCCTGTTTGGTACCATAGCGGCATGGAGGTCTACCATGCGGCTGAACGGGTGGCTGGTGCTGGGCATCCTGTTGGGAACGGCGCTCTACGCGGTCGCTGAGGAGCTGACGCTGACGACCTACTATCCCTCGCCGCGCGGGGTGTACCGCGAGCTTCGCACCACCGGGAACGTCGCGATCGGCACCGTCGGCCCTGCGCAAGCCCGCCTCCACGTCATCCGTCCCAATGATCTCACCCCGGCCGTTCGCGTGGACGATAACGTGTTTTCCGGCACGGACGAGACGCCCTTTCTCATCGATTCGGAGGGCAACGTCGGCATCGGCACAAGCGTGCCGGCCGCCGCGCTGGACGTCGTCGGCCAAGTCAAGATCAGCGGCGGCAATCCCGGCCTCGGGAAAGTGTTGTCCTCGGACGCCAACGGGCTCGCGAGCTGGAAGCCGGCGGGCGGGCCCGGCACCCCGGTGGCCTACGCCACCTCGGCGCTGAATCAGCCCGGCTGCGGCCCGGTCACCTATTTTCAATTGCCCAATTGCCGCGGCATCGGCATTAACGGGTTTGAGCTGATCGAAGTCGAGGAGTGGGATCCGCTGAACGTCATGGGTAATGCGAAAAAATTTACGGCGCGCTCCACGATTCAGACGGGGGGGACATGCTCCTGCGTGAATTTTGACCGGCCGCAGACATTTCCGCGCGCGAGCTGCAACACCGGCTATCGCTTGGTGATTTCGCAGCGCTTTTATTCCGCGTACGTCAACGCGGCCTGGAAGCAGATGTGGTGCATCCGGCAGTAATGGCCGCCGGCCGCTCACGCCGCCTGGCGCCCTGGCTGTTTTTCGGTCACACATTTGATAATATTTGAATATTGTGATATGCTTAGTGCGGATAAGGAGGGTATATGGATGAGCAAGCTAATCGTTGAGCTGCCGGAGCACCTGCACGCCTCGCTCAAGAAGCACGCGGCGATGGAGCACAAGACCTTGAAGGTCATCGTGACGTCCCTGCTGAGCCAATATCTCACACACCCCGGTCAGATGCTGCCGAGGACGACGACCACGCTGTGCGGGGCATGGAAGGATCGCCGAGCGGCCGAGGCGCTCGTGGCGGACATCCGAGCGGCTCGTCGGTGGCGGATCGGTGCTCGCGGATGATCCGTTTTGTGCTCGATACCGATACCTGCATCTTCTGGTTGAAGGGGAATCGCGGGATTGACCGGCGGATCCATGCCGTGGGGATTGAGGTGGTCGCGATTTCGGTCATCACCGCGTGTGAACTGGCCTATGGCGCGTGGAAATCCCAGCGACGAGAGGAGAACCTTCGCGTCCTGGAACGGCTCCAGCGGACGCTGCCAACGCTCCATACGACCGACCCTGTGATCCAGCGTTTTGGCAACTGGAAGGCGGAGTTGGAGGGTAAGGGCGCAGGTCTTGATGATGCGGATCTCCTCATCGCCTCCATTGCCTCGGCGCATGAGTGCACGCTCGTGACGAACAACCAGGCTCATTTTGCCCGCCTCCCTCATCTGACCGTTGAAAACTGGCTCGTGCCCTAGAAGACACGGTGCCGGGTACCGAGGGGACACGTAACGCATGGCGGAAGCACCACCACGGCGTGGGATGTCGCGCCGCGCGATCCGCTACGAGTTTGACCGCGCCAACCGATTGATCCTCCGCGATCCGGCCGACGCGCTGCGGCCCACCCGCGTCCTCGAGGGCACCCTCACCACCGACCGCCGCAACCGCCTACAGTATGAGATCAGCGCGCCGTCGGTCGAGGATCTCCCGCGCACCGTGACCTTCGAGGGGCGCTGGACGCTGACGCGCCAGCACGACCTTGGCCTGGTCCTCAGCGAGCAGGCCGACGCCTCCTCGCGCTCAACGCTCCGGATAAGCGGCGGGCTGCTCCGGGCCGAGGCGCGCGCCTTGGTGTTTGCGTGGCAGCGCCGCGAGCGGGGCATCGGGCAGCCGGATCAGCAGGAGCTGGTGTTGCACGGCGCGTGGGAAGCGGATGCGCGCAACCGCCTGACGTTTCTGGTCGAGCGTGCCGACGGCCTGCCGGACCGGCTGACATTTCAGGGCGGGTGGGACATCGGGCGGAGCCACGAGCTGCGCTACCGCTACCGCCGCTATGATGCGGTCCGTCGCGCGTGGGAAGAGCGGACGCTGACCTTCGAGGGCCGCTGGGACCTCGGCGAGGCCCGGCGGCTGATCTACCGGGTGGAAGGCTCCGATACCTCCGCATTCTCGTTCACCGCCAAGCTCCAAAGCCCCTCCCTGATGGCTCGGGACGGGCGCATCGTCTACCAGATCGGGCTGGGGCTGACGCGCAGCACAACCGAGGTCCGCCGCGTGACGCTCACCGGGGCATGGAAGATCGGGCGGGACTCGTCGGTGTCGTTCGAGATTCCATATGCCCGGGGCCGGGCGCACGGGTTGCGGTTGGAAGGGACCTGGCGCCTGGGGCCGCGGAGCCAGGCGGTCCTGACGCTGCACGATGCCCGGGGCGAGCCGTGGGGAGCCACCGTGGTGTTTACGCGGACGCTGGCAGGAAAGTCCGGCGCGTCGCTGTTTGTGCGGCTGCAGAAGACAGCCGAAGAACGCTCCGTCTTGGCCGGGATGCAGGTGAGATTTTAGCGGCTGTCAGCGGGGGAAAACAAACACGCCCGGCCTCACACGAGGCCGGGCGTGTTTGCCAGGGTCGGAACGCTTACGCTTTGGTAACGTTCGTAGCCTGAGGGCCCTTCGGGCCTTGGCTGATGGCGAACTCCACCGCTTGCCCTTCGCGGAGCGACTTAAATCCGTCGCCCTGGATAGCGGAGAAGTGGACGAAGACGTCCTTCGAGCCATCCTCAGGGGTGATGAATCCATAGCCCTTTTGATCGTTAAACCACTTGACCGTGCCTTTTGCCATTCCGACTACTGCCTTTCTGTTGCCGAGCTCCCGACGAACTGTATGGAGCTCTTACTTCACTCGATACACGATCCGACCCTGTGTCAGATCGTACGGAGAGAGCAGAAGCTTGACGGCGTCGCCTTCGAGGATGCGAATCGAATGGTGGCGCATCTTGCCGGAGAGGTACGCGAAGACTTTGTGACCACCCTCAAGCTCGACGCGGAAGCGGGAGTTGCGGAGGCGTTCAAGAATCTTGCCTTCGACTTCAATAGCTTCTTCTTTCGGCATACACTGCTCAATCCCTGCGCGTTCGCAGTTGAAGTACTATAACCACGTTGTTCTGATTCGTCAAGCGAGAAATTTTTGGCGGAAGATCGCGTTGTCATCCCAGGAGGGATGCGCTACACTATTTCCATGCCCCGCAAACAGTTCCGTGTGCTCGTCGTCTATAAGAAAAGCGCCTATCAGCTCTACGTCGTGGAGCGGCGCAACCCCCGGCTGGCCCGGTTGGCCGGCTCCCGGGATCTGCGGGAGCTGCGCGAGGCCCATGCCATTCATCAGGCCACGCTGGGGGCGGTCACCGCCGCGCTGTTGCGCGCCAGGGTGACCCATACGCTCGTCTACCGGGTCAACCTGCGCGCCGCCGCCCGGTACGACCTGGTGGTCTCGGTGGGGGGCGACGGCACCTTTTTCCATGCCGCCCATGTGGTGGACCGCACCCCGATGCTGGGGGTCAATTCCGACCCCGGGCGCAGCGAAGCCGTCTTCTGCGCCGCGACCCGGGAAACGTTTGCGGAGCTCTTCAGCCGGGTGCGGGCCGGCCGCGCCCCCTTAGTGACCTTGGCCCGGCTGCAGGTGCGCGTGAACGGCGCGCCCTGGCTGCCGCTGGTGGTCAACGATGTGCTGGTGGCGCATGATGACCCGGCGACCATGAGCCGCTACCGCCTGCGCGTCGGGCCGCATCAGGAGGCGCACAAAAGCTCCGGCGTGTGGATTGCGACGGCGGCAGGGTCCAGCAGCGCCATCGCCGCCGCCGGGGGGCGGCGGCTGGCCTGGCGCTCGACGCGATTTCAATACCGCCCCCGAGAGCTCTATGAAGGACGGCTCAGCCGGTACCGGCTCACGGGCGGCGTGCTGTCCGCGCGGGGCCGGGTGGAGATCCACTGGCTGATGCGCCGCGGGCTGGCCTGCATTGACGGCCCGCACGTGCGCGTGCCGCTGCAGTACGGCGACCGGCTGACGATCCAGCCCGCCACGGCCCATCCGCTGCGCGTCTACGGAGTCCGATCAGGATGAGGTACCAGGCACCTCAGGTGCCAGGCACCTCAGGTGCCTGGCACCTGAGGGTGTGCTGCCTGTTCCTTTCCGTGTGCGGCGCCTGGCTGGTGTTCGCGCAGCCGGCGCTCGCGGCTCAAGAGGCGCGTTCCGCACAAGTCGCCGGCTCGTTTTATCCCGCCGATCCGACAGAGCTGCGCGCGACCGTGGAGGGTTTGCTCGCCCGCGCCGCCGCGCCCGACTCGGCCGCTCCCTTGCCGCGCATCCTGCTGCTGCCGCATGCCGGCTATGCATATTCAGGCCCGATCGCGGCGGAAGGCTTTCGCCGGGTGCAAGGACAGCGCTATGACGCCGTGATCGTCGTCGGCTTTACCCACCGCCAGCAATTTCCCGGCAGCTCCGTGGACGACCGCTCCGCCTACCAGACCCCCTTGGGCGCCATCCCCATTGATGAGCGGGCGGCCGCATTTTTGCGCGGCCGGGCCGGCTTCGGGCACGTGGAAGCGGCGCACGCCGGGGGCGAGCACTCCATGGAGGTGATGCTGCCGTTTCTGCAGGTGGCAGTACCGGACTTGCGCGTGGTGCCGGTCGTTATGGGCAGCGCCGATTTGGCGGATGCCACGGCGCTGGCCGAGGCGCTGGCCGCGCTGGACCGGCAGGGGCGGTATTTGTTCGTGTTCAGCACCGACTTGTCCCACTACCATCCGTACGAGCAGGCGGTGGAGCAGGATGAGCTGACCGTGAATGCGGTCCTGGTTGAAACGCCCCAGGCGCTCCATCGGCTGTTGTCCGCCGGCGCTCTGGAAGCCTGCGGGCGCGGGCCGATCCTGGCGAGCGTTGAATTGGCGCGCCGGTTGGGGTATTTGGAGCGCAAGCTGCTGCGCTACGCCAACTCCGGCGACACCACCGGGGACACGAGCCGGGTGGTGGGCTATGCCGCCCTGGGCATGCATGAACGAACGGACGTAGTCGAAGCGTCCGGCGGCTTGGCGGTAAGCCAGGAGGCAGGCCGCGCGCTGGTGCGGGAAGCGCGGGCGGTGCTGGAGCGCTACTTCGCGTCACCCTCAGCGGCGGTCCAAGCTCCGGCGCTCGCCGGTGTTCAGGAATTGCAGCGCGCCGCCGGCCTGTTTGTCACGCTGCGCCGGCGCAGCGGGGCCCGCCCCGGCGAGGGGTCTGCAGGGCGGGCCGGGGAGCTGCGCGGCTGCATCGGCCGGATTGAAAATACGTCCATCCCGCTGGCCCAACTGTTGCCGACGGTGGCGCTGGATGCGGCATTGCGCGACGGCCGGTTCCAGCCGCTGACAGCCGCCGAGCTGCCCGAGGTGACGGTGGAGGTGTCGGTGCTCAGCCCGCTCCGGCCGATCCGCCGGCCGCAGGAGATCGTGGCCGGCCGCGACGGGGTGGTGCTGCAATCCGGGACAGCCGGCGGGGTGTTCCTGCCGCAGGTGTGGCAGGAAACCGGCTGGACCCGGGTGGAGTTTTTACGCGAGCTGGCCCACCAGAAAGCCGGCCTGGACCCGGATGCCTGGCAGCAAGCGCAGCTCTTCACCTTCAGGGATCAGGCCTTCAGCGAAGAGCGTGATTAAGTGATTAATCACCCAGTCACTTAATCACTGCGTTTGAAATACATTGATTCGTCTCGCACGACGAATTATGGCGGAAGAGATACCGGTGGCTGGCCACCCAATCGTAGACTCGCTGCCCGAGCCATCCCGCCCCAGGCAGGTACAACAAGGGAACGAGCGGCCACAGCAGCGGCAACCGCAGGCTCATCCGCCGCGCGCTGAAAAACCCTTCCGTTAATCGCCCGTTAGGCTCCACCAACTGCATCCGGCTGTGGCATCGCTCCGGCGTGAGGTCGGGATGCAGCTGCCGCAAGTCTGCTACCGAGTGACAATCCCGCAGCTCGATCGCGCCGAGCGGGTCCAGCGCCGCCAGCCGCGCGATGCTGGCGACGCAAAACCCGCATCGGCCGTCATAGAGCAGCACCGGCCTGGGGCGCGCCGCGGCCTGCATGCGCCTCGCTTCAATCCACGCCACGACGTCCTCCGGGTCCACGAACAGCAGCATCTGGGCGGGGAAGAGGAAGAAAAAGATCGTCGGCACGTGGAGCGTGACCACCAGCAGGACATGGAAGATGACGCCATAGGCCAGCCCGATCAGCCGCGTCGTGCGGTTGAACAGCAGGAACGGTAAGGAGAGTTCTCCGAGGATCACCCCGATGCCGATCGCCTGGCACCACGCGGGGTGTTGGGCCAGAACCTCCCGGAAGGGAAACTCGCGCACGACGCCCATCGGCGGGTAGCGCATCAGGTAATAATACGGATTGGCGGTCAGCCAGTTGCCCCCCGCGGTAATCTTGCTCAGGGCGGTGTACCAGAAGGTCCAAGCGATCTGAAGCTGGAGGAGCCGCTGGATGAAGAACGGCCGCGTGCGCCGGTAGGGAAACGGATCGCCCCGCCGGAGGCTGTCCACCGAGACGCTGTCCCCCGGATATCCCGTGACCCACATCAATGACAGCGTGACCAGCAGGATGTCGAAGGACAGCGTGCCGATGTGCAGCGAGTTGAGCGCGTAGAAATAGTAACAGGCCAGCGTCATCAGGAGGCAGCTCGCTTGCGTCTGCAGCCCCACCAGGAATGCCGCCCAGGACACCCCGAAGAGCCACACAAACCACCGCACCAGCCAATCCGGGCTGCCGGCCACCCAGCGCAGCGTCCACAGCGGAAAGAAGGAGGGATTGTATTCTTTGAACGCCGTGGAGAGGTAGTTGTCCTCGAGCTGGAGGAACGAGGGGATCATGTGGCAGCCGACGGTGACCGCCGCCGCGATGCGGAACAGGCCCAAGCTGACCGAAGGCCGCTCCGCCAGAAACGCCCGGTGCCACCACTCGTGCAACCGCTTCATGAAACTAGCACGGCTCCGTTAGCACACAGCAGACAGCACACAGCAGACAGAGAAATCGCCGTCGTAATGAAATGCCTGTTGGCTACGTGCTGTATGCTGTGTGCCGGTGTGCTGTGTGCTGAATTTATTGGCATCGGTACTGCACCTGGTAGCGGCTCTCTTCCGGCGCGGCCGCGACGTCGGGGTAGGCGCGGTACACCACCGCGAACGCCTCCGCGTCGGGGAACCGGCGGCGCAGGTACCGGCAGAACTGCGGCGCCACGCGCGGGGACAGCACGCCGATGAGCACGTTGCGGCGGATGTTGTCGTACCAGACGAAGCGGGTGCGGAAGATGTCGTGGGGATCCAGCAGCTCGGCCTGGCCTTGGCGCAGGGCGTAGACCTCCGCCATGCCGTAGGAAGGATCCACGTTGAAGAACATGATCCAGCCGGCCGGCGGGTACAGGAATTTGGTCTTGGGCAGCTCGCGGCGGAGCAGGGGGGTGAGGTAATTGAGCCGCACGGTTTCGTAATGGAACAGCCCGGCCCAGCAGACGACGAAGACGCTGATCAGCCATTGTCGCGCGCGCCGGCGGTCCATCGCGTTACTCTACCAGAAACACAACAGCCCCGCGGCCGGATGGCCGCGGGGCTGCGTGAAGACCGGTCACCGCGTAATTACAGCTTGGTGACTTTGGACGCCTGCGGGCCCTTCGGGCCCTGCGTGATCTCAAATTCCACCTGCTGGCCTTCTCGAAGGGACTTGAATCCCTCACCTTGAATGGCGGAGTGGTGGACGAAGACGTCTTTCGAGCCGTCTTCCGGGGTGATGAAGCCGTACCCCTTTTGATCGCTGAACCACTTGACCGTTCCCTTTGCCATATGACACCCCTCCTTTCACGACACACAAAAAAACCGCCTGGCAACCCGTTCAGGTTGCCCTGCGGCGCTCCTTGACGACCGTTAACGAACCCCTCCCAGCACGATCGGGAGGCGAGACACGTTCAGTGTAAGTTGCCTCACGACTTCACGAACACACGTGCCTGCACCTTAGCAAAGCCGATTTGTCTTGTCAAGCCGCAGGCCGATGACAAACGAAGGCATTATCGTTAGAATGGTGGCACGATGATCACGCCGGACGATGTGCAACGCATTCAGCGGCTCTATGCCCGCCTGCCGGACGCCGCGGCGGCCCTGCGCGCGCGCCTGGGGCGCCCGCTGACGATGGCGGAGAAGCTCCTGGTGGCGCACGCGGCGGACCCGGCCGCCCAGGAATTTGCCCGGGGCACGAGCTACCTCACCTTGTATCCGGACCGCGTGGCGATGCAGGACGCCACCGCGCAGATGGCGATCCTCCAATTCATGCTCGCGGGCCGGGACCAGACCGCGGTTCCGACGACGGTGCACTGCGATCACCTGATCCAGGCGCGCGTGGGCGCGTCGGAGGACATGCGCGCGGCGCTGGAAGCCAACCGGGAAGTGTACGATTTCTTGCGCTCGTCTTCGCAGCGCTACGGCATGGGGTTTTGGCAGCCGGGGGCCGGCATCATCCACCAGGTGTTCCTGGAGCAATACGCCTTTCCGGGCGGCTTGCTGATCGGCACGGACTCCCACACGCCCAACGGCGGCGGGTTGGGCATGCTGGCCGTCGGCGTGGGCGGCTCCGAAGCCGCCGACGTGATGGCCGGCCTGCCCTGGGAGGTGAAGTGCCCCAAGCTCATCGGCATCCGCCTCACCGGCCGCCTCAGCGGCTGGACGTCGCCCAAAGACGTGATTTTGAAAGTCTGCGGCCTCCTGACGACGAAGGGCGGCACCAACAAGATCATCGAGTATTTCGGACCGGGGACGCGCTCCATCAGCGCCACCGGCAAAGGCACCATCACCAACATGGGCGCCGAGCTGGGCGCGACGACGTCGGTGTTTCCGTTCGATGAGCGCATGAGCGCCTACCTGCGGGCCACCGGCCGCGCCGAGGTCGCCGAGCTGGCGGAGCGCATCGGCGCCTCGCTGCGGGCCGACCCGGAAGTCGAGCAGGACCCGACGCGCTATTTTGACGAGGTCGTCGAGATTGACCTGTCGGCGCTGGAGCCCCACATCGTGGGGCCGAAATCCCCCGACGCGGCGCGCCCGATTTCGCAGATGACGGCGGACCTGGAGCGCGCCGGCTGGCCCGCGCAAATCCGCGTCGCGCTCATCGGCAGCTGCACCAACTCCTCCTATGAAGACATCGGCCGGGCCGCCCAGGTGGCGGAGCAGGCCAAGCGCGCCGGCTTGCAGGCCAAATGCTATTTCCTGATCACCCCCGGCTCGGACCAGATCTACCACACGATCCAGCGCGACGGGCAGATGGCCGCGCTGGAGGCGATCGGCGGCTCGGTGCTGGCGAACGCCTGCGGCCCCTGCATCGGCCAGTGGAAGCGGGAGGACATCAAGCCCGGCGAGGTGAACTCCATTTTGACCTCCTTCAACCGCAACTTCCCGCGCCGCAACGACGGCACCGCGGAAACGCTGGCCTTCATGGCCAGCCCGGAAATCGTGACGGCCATCGCGCTCACCGGCGACTTGCGGTTCAATCCGCTGACCGATGCCATTCCCGGACTGGATGGGCGCCCGGTGCGCTTGCAGCCGCCGGAGGCGCCTGAGCTGCCCCCGCGCGGGTTCGTCGCCGGAGAAGCCGGCTTTTTGCCTCCGCTTCCCGCCGCCGAGCGCTCGACGGCGCAGGTCGTCATTCCGGAGGGCAGCGAGCGGCTGCAAATCCTGAAGCCGTTTGCGCCATGGGACGGCCGCGACTTGGAGCGGCTGCCGATCCTCCTCAAGGCCAAGGGGCAGTGCACCACCGATCATATCTCGCCGGCCGGGGCGTGGCTGCGCTACCGCGGCCACCTGGACAAGATCAGCGACAACATGTTTAACGGCGCGGACAACGCCTTCGCCGAGAAGCCCGGCACCGGCGTGGACCAATTGGACAAGGAGGTCAAGCCCCTGGCGCAGATCGCGCGCCACTACCTGAAGGACGGCCTTGGGTGGGTGGCGGTGGGCGAGGTGAACTACGGCGAAGGGTCGAGCCGCGAGCATGCCGCCATGTCCCCGCGCTACCTGGGCTGCCGGGCCGTCATCGTCAAGAGCTTCGCCCGGCTGCACGAAACCAACCTCAAGAAGCAAGGCATCCTGCCGCTCACGTTCGCCACACCGGCGGACTATGATCTGCTGCGCGCCGATGACCGCATCAGCCTCGTCGGCCTGAAAGCGCTGGCGCCGGGCCAGCCGGTGACGATGCGCGTCTCGCACGCCGACGGCACCACGGCGACGGTGGCGCTGGCCCACTCCCTGACGCCGGATCAGATCCGCTGGTTCCAGGCCGGCTCCGCGTTGAATGTGGTGAGCAAACAGCACACAGCAGACAGCAGACAGAAATCATGACCAGGTCGTTATCTGTGTGCTGTGTGCTGTCTGCTGTTTGCTGAGTTATGCGCGACTCCCGCCTGGCCTGGGTAGAGTCCGAGCTGCGCGCCTGCCGCCGCATCGCGCTGCGCTATTTCGCCCGCCCCGGCCGCATCGAGCTCAAACCGGACCACTCTCCCGTGACGATGGCGGATCGGACCATTGAGGAACGCCTGCGCCGCGCCATCCAGCGCGCGTTTCCCGGCGAAGCGATCATCGGAGAAGAGTTCGGCGCCTCCGCCCGCGCTCCCAAAAGCTATTGGACTATTGATCCCATTGACGGCACACGCGCGTTCTCGCGCGGCCTGCCCACCTGGGGCATGTTGGTCTCCTGGGTGCAGGAGGGCCGCCCGGTGCTGGGGGCGTGTGATTATCCCGCGCTGGATGCGTTCCTGGGCGTCGGCCCGGGCACGGCGGCATACGAGCGCTCCGGTGGGCGCCGTATCTCGTTGAAGCGCGCGCCCGCGCCGCCGCCGTTGGAGCGCGCGGTCATCTTCCATGGCGGCAGCAATTGGTGGGCGCCCACACGCTACCGCGCCGGGTTTCAGCGGGTGGTCCAGCGCTGTTTCCTCGAGCGCGCCTACGGCGATTGCGCCGGCTACCTCTGGCTCTTCCGCGGCGGGGCGGACGCGGTGCTGGATTACGGCGTCAAAGTGTGGGACATGGCGCCCCTGGCGGCGCTGGCCCACGCCACCGGCCGCGCCATGACCGGCTGCGACGGCCGGCCGAATTTCACCGGCCCCGGCACGATCCTCGCGCATCCCGCGATGATCCGCGTTATCGTCAAAACGTTGACCGCTGGCAGCACACAGCCGACAGCACACAGCACATAGCAGACAGCTATTTCATTACGGCGTTTCCTCTGTATGCTGTGTGCTGAGTGCTGTATG
>JACPRA010000030.1 GCA_016190215.1 Candidatus Omnitrophota bacterium | reverse complement strand
GTGGCGGAAGATCTGACGCTGACCACCTACTACCCCTCGCCCCGCGGGGTCTACCAGGAGTTGCGCACCCGCGGCCCGGTCGCCATCGGCACCACGGCCCCGCCGGCGGACGCGGCGTGGCTGCACGTGATCCGAGACCACGTCACGGCAGGCCTGAACCCCACCGTCCGAGTGGACGACATGCTGCTCGCAGGGGGCGATCCGACGCCGTTTCTGATCAACAGCGACGGCAGCGTCGGGATCGGCACGACGGCCATCAACGAGAAACTGGAAGTCAACGGCAGCATCCGGCTGTCCGGATCCACCGCGCAGTTCAACATCAAAAATGTCGCCCAACCCGTCAACGATTCAGATGTGGCGACCCGGGGATGGGTGCTGGCGAATTCCGGCGGCGGGGTGTGCTACACGAACTACGGCTCAAGCGCCTGTGCAACAGCCGCAGGGTTCGTCCCGGTTCTGACAGGTTATACCACGGCGTATTGGGGGTACTACTCCGGCACCGGCCCTGGCACTGGGGGAGGCCTGACTTGTAGTTCGGTCCGCCATGATACCTATGACTCAACTAACTTCTATGCGACATCACACAACGGTTCACACAATCCCGTCAATACCGAACCCTGCGTGATTTGTTGCAAGTAGTTGACGGTTACGGGTCGAGCGGCAGGGTGTTGGTGCGGCAGATCTCGGCGAAGCGGCGGGCGCTGGGGCGGATACGCCGCGCCTGCGTCTTGTAATCCACTTCGATCAACCCGAAGCGCGGGCCGTAGCCCTCCGCCCATTCGTAGTTGTCCAGCAGCGACCAATACAGGTAGCCGATCACCGGCACGCCCTCCTGCATCGCCCGCGCCACCCAGGCCAGGTGGTTCAAGATGAAGCGCTCGCGCTGCGGATCGTCCACCGGGCAGATGCCGTTCTCCGTCACCAGCACCGACACGCCCCAGGGCTTGGCCCAGCCTAAGATCTGCGCGATGCCCGGCGGGTAAATATCCCATTGCAGCCCGCTGCGCTCGGTGACGTCTTTGTGGTGCAGCGCATAGCAGCGCGACCCGAACCATCCCCCCGCCCCGAGGAGCCGCGCTCGCATCCACAGCCGGCTGTAATAATTCAATCCGATATAATCCAGCGTTTGCTTTGCTTCCGGAATGACGAGGGGGCGTTCGCCCGGCACGCGCAGCTCGCCGCTCACCAGCGTCTCGATGAAGCGGTGGTTATAGGCCAGCTCGGTCAAGCGCGCGACCAGCCGGTCCGGCGGCCACCACCGGCGGCAGGGCAAAAATGGCGCGACGTGGTTGGCCAAGCTTACCTGCGCCGCCCACCCGCGCGGGCGCGACACCTCATGGATGACGCGATACGAGGCGGCATGCGCCCGGATCAGGTGCTCCCGCACGCGCGACATGAGCCGCAGGTCGCGCGCCCCAGGCGGGCCGGTCCCCTCGAGGTAGTGCATGACGGCGTAGACCATCGGCTCATTGATGGTGAGCCACCAGCGCACCTGGTCGCCCAGCGCCTCGGCCATCTTGCGGGTGTAGCGCGCGAAGCGGTCCACGACGATGGGGTTGGTCCAGCCGCCCTTCGCGGCCAGCCAGAGGGGGTTGGTGAAATGATGCAGCGTGACGACCGGCTCGATCCCCAGCCGGCGCAGCTCCAGCACCACGTCGCGGTAGTGGGCGATGGCCGCGTCATCCCAGACGCCCTCAGCCGGCTCGATGCGGCTCCACTCGATGGAAAAACGGTGGGTGTTGTGGTGCAGCGACTTGGCGAGGGCGAAATCTTCGCGGAACCGCTCGTACTGCTCGCACGCGGCGCCGGAGGACTCTTTGACGTGTCCGGCCTGCTCCCATGCCCACCAATCGTTGTTGGTGTTGTGCCCTTCGACTTGATACGCGGACGTGGCCGAGCCCCAGAGGAAACCTTGTGGGAAAGTAAATTCGGTCATTTTCATAGCAGCATACAGCACTCAGCACACAGCATACAGAGGAAACGCCGTAATGAAATAGCTGTCTGCTATGTGCTGTGTGCTGTCGGCTGTGTGCTGCCAGCGGTCAACGTTTTGACGATAACGCGGATCATCGCGGGATGCGCGAGGAT
>JACPRA010000031.1 GCA_016190215.1 Candidatus Omnitrophota bacterium | reverse complement strand
CGTCTCCGATGATCAAGGACCCGGCTCGCCGCATCGCTTGGCGCCCCCACCGTGGGCGCCTGCGCTCGACTGATTTTCTCGCTCGTCCACGCTTCGCTCGGACACCAAGGCCGCGCGAAAATCAGACGCGCGGCTCCACTGGCTCCCGCGCAACTGCCTAGAAGTAGAGCCGCGCTTTCCCTGTGGATCGTCGTCGCACTCCTGGTGGTGGGGGGAGGACAGGCGGAGGCGTTGGAGCCGGTGCGGCTGGCTTCAGTCCGGCTGGAGCGGCCGGTCATCGGGCTGTATGAGCGCTGCGAGTTGACGGTTCAGCTCGAGGGCGACGTGCTCAATCCGTATGATCCCGACGAGCTGACGCTGGAAGCCACCTTTCAGCCGGCCCGGGGCCGGCCGGTGACGGTGTACGGATTTTATTATCAGCCGTTTGAGCAGGTGACAACCTCGCGCGGGGGGCAGGCCATCCAGCCGGCGGGTGATCCGGTCTGGAAAGTGCGGTTTACCCCCACCCGGACCGGCCGCTGGGTGTATCACGTGCGCGTGCTGCATCGCGGCCGGGAAATAGAAGGCCCCAGCGGCGCCGTGGAGGTATCGCCCTCCGCCCGGAGCGGATTTCTGCGGTTGGACCGCGCGACCGGATCGCTGCGGTTCGACCGCGGCGAGACGTTCGTGCCTATCGGAGAGAACCTGGCGTGGGCGCCCAGCGCGCAGCTGCTGGACAGCTACGATCGCTGGTTCGAGGAGCTGAGCCGGCAGCGCGCCAACTACATCCGCGTGTGGCTGGCCCCGTGGTCGCTTCGCTTGGAAACGAAAGAAACCGGGGTGGGCCGGTATGACCAAGCGCGCGCGTGGCAGTTGGATCAGCTCTTGGAGCGCAGCGAGAAAGCCGGCTTGTATTGGCAGTTGTGCCTGCTGAACCACGGCAGCTTCAGCCGGACGCATGACCCGGATTGGCAGAACAACCCGTACAGTCATGAGCTCGGCGGCATGTGCCGGCTGCCCAACGAGTTTGTCACCGACCCGCGCGCGAAGGCCATGTTCCGGCGGCTGCTCCAGTACCTGGCCAGCCGGTGGGGGTACAGCCCCCAACTGGCCAGTTGGGAGATGTTCAACGAAGGGGATGCCGCCGACTTCCGGTCGGAGGATTTTCTTCCCTGGTTGGGGGAAATGAGCCGCTTCTTGCGCCTCATTGACGTCAACCGCCGGCCGATCACGGTCAGCTTCCAGCGGGAGCGCGGCGATGAGGCCTGGAAGCTGCCCACCATTGACACCATCCAGGTCCATCTCTACGACCAGCGGGATTTCGCGGAGACGTTTACCGGCCCCGCCATTCCGGAGATGAAAGCGCTCTTCCGCAAGCCCGTCATGGTGGGAGAATTCGGGTGGATCGGCGAGTTTATCCGGGACGTGGATCAGGACGGCATCCATCTGCATGACGGCCTGTGGTCCAGCCTGGTGGGCGGGTCGCTCGGCTCCGCGATGTCGTGGTGGTGGGACAATTACATCCATCCCAAGCAACTGGACCGCCATTACCGGCCGCTCACCCGGTTCTGGCGCGGGGAGCAGCTCAACGAGCCGCTTAACCGCATTCCCATGGTCGTGTCAGATGCGGACGTGCTCGGGTGCGCCTCCGGCACCTCCAGCCATACCTATCTCTGGGTGAAAAACCGCACGCACAATGTGGACCAATATTTGGCGTACCGGTGCGAGCTGGCCAAACGGCGTCTTGAGGCGGAACGCGGCCAACCTGCGCCGGCGATCGCTCCCAGCTATCCGCCGCGGGTGGTCAGCGGGGCCACCCTGACGCTGGCCGGACTGAAAAGCAACGGGCGCTACCGCCTGGAGTGGTGGGATACGTACCGGGGCCGCGTGCTGCGCACGGATGTCGTGATGGCGGACCGGGGCCGCGTCGTCTTGCGCGTGCCGGACCTGGCGTTTGATGTGGCCGGGAAGCTGGTGCGGCTGCACTGGTGGGAGCATGGGTGAGCGGATGATGCGGCCGATCGGGAGGGCGGGGATGCTGCTGGCGGCGCTGTTCTGGATGGCGCCGGCGGTCTCCTGGGGCCATTCGGAGGAAGCCGGGGTGGCGGTCCAGACCTACACGCCCATCGTAGTGGATGGTACACTTACAGAATGGGCCCGGCGGCTGGAGCGCAGCGACTGGTCCGCCCGGCTGAAGGTCCAGGGCGGCAACGTGCTGGAATGGATGCGGGCGGTGCCGATGTATCTCAACACGCTCACTGCCCGGGTGGAAGCCGGCTCGGTGTCCGGCCCGGCAGATTTCAGCGCGGTCGTCTACGCGCTGTGGGACCCGACGTATCTGTATCTGGCGGCCGCGGTCGAGGATGACGAGCTGATGACCGAGCATGAGGGGGAAGACATTTGGCAGGATGACACCCTGGAGTTCTGGTTTGATTGCCGGCACGACGCGGTAACGCACACGCTCTTCCAGGATGATGAGTATCAGATCGGGGTGTCCCCGGCCGGCCCGCAGCGCAACACGCCGGTGGGATGGGTCTGGCGGAACCCGAAGACGGAAGTGGTCCGGCAGGCGCTCGAAGTGGCCTCGGCGTTGACGCCCGGCGGTTATTTGGTGGAAGCCCGCGTGCCGTGGGCGGTGCTGCAAGGGTGCCGTCCCGCCATCGGCGGGATGATCGGGTTTAACATCTCGGCGGTTGATAAGGATGCCGACCAGTTGTGGACCCACCTGACCTGGTCGGGCAAGTTGCATTCGGATCCGAGCCAGTTTGGGCATCTGTACTTCATGGATGCGCCGGTGGATCTGTTTCCGTCCGATGTGTTTGAGGGGACGCCGGCTCCCGTGCCGTGGGAAGATTCTTCAGGAGGCATAGACGCACCATGACACAGGCGTGGCAGCGCATCATTATCGGGCTGATCGTGAGTTGCGCCGCGGCAGCGGCCCAGGCGTCGGAATTGGTCATTTATGGATTTGAAGGCAACGCCGAAGGGTGGAGCGTTCCCGACTGGGCGAAAACGTCGGCGGATTACGGCGTCACGGAGATTGCGCCCTCGACCACGCAGGCGAAAGAAGGCGCTTCCGCCCTCGAATTACGCGTGGACTTGCCCGGCGGCCAATGGAGCGGGGCCTACATCGAGCGGCAAGTGGAGGTGACGGACTGGACGCCGTTCAGCCGTCTGGTCGTCAGCATTTACTTGCCCGACGACGCCCCGACGGGGCTGACGGGCCGCTTTATCCTGACTGTGGGGGAAGGGTGGACCTGGACCGAGATGAACCGCGCCCTGCCGCTCTCGCCGGGGGAGTGGACGGAGTTGGCTGTCAATCTGAAGCCCGGCAGCATGGATTGGAAGTTCTTTCCGGATGAAGAGTTTCGGAAGAGCGTGCGGAAAATCGGCATCCGCATTGAATCCGATAAGGAACCGGCCTATCACGGGTCGGTGTTCGTGGACAACGTGCGGGTGATGGAATGACCCGTCAAACCCCCATGGCAGGGCCTGTGCGTCCGGCCTGGCATGCGGGCAAAGGAGGAGAACGATGAGACGCGTTGGTGCGTGGTACGGAATGTTGGCGGGAGCGATCCTGCTGGCCGGAGGCGCGGTGTCGGTCCGGGCGGACGACGAGCAGCCGGCTGCCGCTCCGGCCGATATTCTGCTGGCCGATTTTGAGAACGGGCTGGAGGAATGGGAGATCCCGAACTGGGCCCTGACCTCGGCGGATTATGCCTGCAAAGAAGTCACGCCGGCGGCGGATTTCGTCTCCACCGGCAAGGGCTCCGCGCAGTTGATGGTGGATTTCCCGGGTGGGGGCAAGTGGACCGGCGCCTATCTCGAGCGCGTGATGTACGTGACGGACTGGGGCCAATTCAGCTCGGTCGCAGGCGATGTTTATCTGCCCTACGACGCCCCGGAGGGCCTGAAGGCGCGCTTCATCCTGACGGTCGGGGAGCAGTGGCAATGGACCGAGATGAACCGGGCCATCAACCTCAAGCCTGACCAATGGACGACGATTTCCGCGAACCTGAAGCCGGGCAGCCTGGACTGGAAGTTCTTCCCGGATGAGGGATTCCGCAAGGATATCCGGAAAATCGGCATCCGCATCGAGTCGGACCGGGACCCGGCCTACAAGGGCCCCGTCTACGTCGACAACGTGCGGCTCGTGAAGTAACGTGGTGTGAGTGACAACCCCCGCCTTCATGGTGTTTCGATGAAGGCGGGGGTTGTGCTTTGCGTTGACAACGGCGGACAACGGCGATAGACTTCCCCCCATGAGACGACGATTGTGGGTCCTCGGCTTGCTCTGGCTGGTGCAGGGCTGTTCGCGCCCGAGCAGTTCGCAGACGCAGCTGACGATGTGGCTCGTCGGATCGGAAGCGCAAGCCAAGACGATCAACGAACTGGCCCTACCCTTTACGCAGCGCACCGGCGTGCGTGTCCAGTGCGAGGCGATTTCCTGGGGCGAGGCGCACAGCAAGTACCTGACGGCCGTGGCCGGCGGCGTCCAGCCGGATATCGGCACCATGGGGTTGACGTGGGGAGCCGAGTTTGGCCGTCGGGGCGCCCTGGTCAATCTCGGCGAGGCGTTCCCCCAGGATATTCAGGCCATTCGGCGCGAGACGTTTCCCGGATTATGGGATTCGGTCCAGCAGGGCGGGCAGGTCTACGGCATTCCGCTCGATCTGACGCTGCAATTGCTCTATTACCGCACCGATCTGATCCCGAAGCTGCCGCAGACATGGGAGGAGCTGACCGCGCTCCTCGTCCAGCTTCGGAACGATGACCGCCGCATGCTGATTGACTGGGGCAGCCTCAGCTGGATCGGCTACGCGCCGTTCCTCTGGCAAGCGGGAGGAGATTTCTACACCCCCGATCAGGCGATGCCGGCTGTGGATTCTCCCCAAGCGGTCCGGGCGCTGGAATTTTTCCGGGACCTCTATACCCGCTATGATGTGCCCAAAACGTCCATTCCGGTGGAGCAGGGATTGCGGACCGGCGAGTTTCCGCTGGCCCTGTCGGGCAACTGGAAGATCGTCAGCTTGACGTCCGGGGTGAAGGATATCGCGGGGCGCTGGGCGGTGGGGGTCCTGCCGGCCGGGCCCACCGGGCGGCGGACCTCATTCTTGGGCGGCCGCGTCATCAGCGTCTTCGCCAACTCGCCCCATCGGGACGACGCGTGGCGGTTCGTGCGCTACCTCTTTGATCCTGCGGTGCAGGTGAAGCTCTACGAGACCGCCATGCTGACCCAGGATGCCTACCTGCCTCCCAACATGTCAACCTGGGAGATCCTGCCGATGGATGCCGCCATGAAGTCCGTGCTCATCCAACAGGCCCAGGATGCCAAGGGCCCGCCGTCGGTGCCGGGATGGAACGAGTCCACCAGCCTCGTGGAGTCGGCGATCCAGCGGGTGATCCTGCACGAAGCGGATCCGCAGGCCGCGTTGCGGGAGGCCGCCAAACACATGGTGCGGCAGCTCGAGCAGACGAAGCGCGAAGGCGGTTGACGGGACGCGGTAGGGAACGCGAACGAGTTAGAACGAGACGGAGAGCTTGCCGAACACTTCAAACGCGTCGCCGGTGTTGCGTCCGGCGAACACGTCACTGTACCCCAGTTCCATATTGACCGTCGGTTCGCCGGTGCGGAAGATCGTTGCGAACCCATCCCCCCAGAGATTCACAATCGCCCGCAGGCCCCACTTGGCGAAGTTTTCGATGTCTTCGTTCGTGCTGTTGACGCTCACCGTGGATTCCACGCTGCTGACCAGCATCATGCGCTTGATCGGCGTAAACCCGGCTTCGAAGACCATCGGAAATTCATTGGCCGGGTCCTCATTGCGCGCGGTGAACCCGCCTTCCACATTGACGAACGCCACTTTGGAGTAGCGGGTCTGCGCTTCCACGCGGGCCGGCGTGTCTCCGGCGGCTTTCACCGGCACGCGCACTTCGTACGGCTCAAAGACTTGTGAGGCGCTCAGCATGAGCCGTGATTCGAAATCCACCTGGCCGTCGCCCAAGCCGGGGCTGACGTGGGGATCGTAGGCGCTGGGGATTTTCCAGCTGAATTGCGCCGCGCTGGCCAGCGACCGCTCATCCTTCTGGAGATTGAGGAAGCGCAGCTTGGTGCGCACGTAAATATCACCGACCCCGCTGTTCAACAGATCCGTGTTGTCGTCCCGGTAATGGGCGGATTGATAGGGCGCGCTGAGCAGCAGGTTCCACCAGTCCGTGATCCCGTATTCGAGTTTCAACTCATTGCGGATGTCCCGGAAGGAGGCTGTGGTGGGCTTGCGACCGCTGTTGCCCTTATGATTGAAATCTTTTTTCGCCTGGTACACGCGGTAAAAATATTCCACGTACCAGTGGTTGTGGGGCACGGTCCAGGCACCCGCCCAGGCGGGTTGAGCGCAGACTAAAACGACAAAAAATGTGCTCACCAGCGCATGCAACGCGCGTCGCATCAGCATAACGATACCTAGTGTAAGCCAAGCAGTTACGTCGGTCAAGCGGACTTTTTCTTTCATCCACCGGAACGCGAAAAGTGCTTGCAACTGAGGTCAGACTTGTTAGAATAACCCACAGCATGCGCAACTTGTTCGAACGCCGTCGGTTCCGTCGCGCCTCCTTGGACGCCGTACCGGTGACGTTGCGTGCGTGTCCCGCTCCGGCCGCGGATGGAACGCCTGCCTCAGCCGACGGTTCTCTCGATGGGTCGTGGGCCCAGCCGATTCAGGCGCAGGCGCGTGATTTGTCCCTGGCCGGGATGTATTGCTACGTCACCGCCCCCGTGCCCTGGAGCGTGGGGGAGCTGGTGCACTGCACGGTCGTGGTCCCCTCGGAGCAGGCCGCCACCTTTCCGTTCGCCCGCGTGCTCGGGCCCGGCTGGGTGGTCCGGGTTGATCAGATCCCGCGCGGGCGCCGCGCCGGGGAGAACCCATCGTCCGAGGAGCGCTTCGGCATCGCCGTGGCATTTGCGTCAGACGTCACGGCGCTGGCCGCGGCCCAATGAGCGCTGAGACCCGCATGATCCGACGCCGCGCCTTACTCGATGACCATCGCTTGACCGAGCGGGAACAAAAGAGCCTCAGCTTGCTGGAGCTGATCCGGCAGCGGGGTCCGTTGACCCGCACGGAGCTGTCGCAGGGCACCGGGTTCAACATCGTCACGGTGTCCAACTACGTCGCTGAATTCATCACGCGGGGGCTGGTCGTCGAGCGCGGGTTCGACATTTCGACCGGCGGCCGCAAACCGGTCTTGGTGGAACTCAACGCCAAGGCCGGTTTTGCCGTCGGGGTGGACGTCGGTCCGGCGGACGGCGGCGTGCCGATGACCGGGGTGATCACCGATTTGCGCGGCAACTTGGTGCACCGGCTGGTGCGGCCGCGCGCCGCCAGCACCATGGACCGGATTCTGGAGGAGGCCGGCGCGTTTCTCCGCGAGCTCTTGCGCACCAGCCCGGTGGACGCGCAAAAGATTCAAGGCGTGGGCATCGGCGTGCGCGGGATTCTCGATGAGCGGGCGGGCACGGTGCGCGAAATTTCGCAGCGCGGGGTGCGGACCAGCTACGTCGCGCAGCGCGACCGCTGGGAAACCGAGCTCCATATGCCAGTCCTCATCGGCAATGACGCCGCCTTGGCGGGATACGGCGAATACCGCCTGGGGCTGGATCACCCGGTGGAGAACATGGTGTATCTGTATTCCGACGTCGGGGCCAGCTTGATCCTGCACGGCCACGTCTACTGGGGGTCGTCGGGCAGCGCCGGGACGGTGGGGGTGCAGGTCACCTCAGCGGATGATTACCTCGCCTGGGTCAACAGCCCCGCGTTCGTGCTGTCCAACGTCTGGGACTTGGGGTTGACCGCGCAGGCGAAGAAGCTGATCGAGCAAGGCAACCCGACGGCCATGACGGCGCTGATTGAGGGGGAAGGCCGCGAAGCCGTGACGATGGACATGGTCATTCGCGCCGCGCAGGGCAATGATCCGCTGGCGAAAGAGCTGATCGAGCACAGCGCGCTGCAGTTGGGCATCCGCATTGCCTCGATCGTGAACTTGCTAAACCCGGAAGTAGTCGTGATCGGCGGAGGAATTGAGCGGGCCGGATCGCTCCTGCTGGAGCCGGTCTGGCGGGCGGTGAAGCGGTACGCCTACGAAGAGCCTTCCAGCTTGGTGGATGTGCTGCCGGCCAAGCTGGGGGAAAATGCGGTGGCGCTGGGCGCGGCGTCCTGGATCGTTCGGGAAATTTTTATTCAATCATAAGCGTTCGCCCCCGCCGGGGTTGATGGGATGGACGATGCCTCCACAGGTGCCTGTGGGTCGGTTGCCGTTGTTGATCGCCGGGCTGGTCGTCGCAGCGGTGCTGGGGGGGCTGGCGGTGACCTCGACGATGCAAGTGTCGGGGTTGCGCCGGCAGCTTGAGCAAAAAGAGCGGGCGTTTCAAGCGCTTCAGGCCGAGCATCAAACACTCCAACGCCAGCTCGGCGGCATCGAGCAAGAGCGCGGGGAATTCGAGCAGCGCCTGGACGCCCTGCGCGGCCAGCTGACGAGTTCGGCCCACGAGCTGCAGCAGCTTCGCACGGCGTTCTCCGCGCTCCAAATCAACTCGGACGTGCTGGAAGCGGAGAACGCGCGTTTGGAAAAGCGCGTGGCCCGGCTCATGGGCGAGCGCGACGACGCCTCCTCGCGCCTGCAGGAGCTGGAGCAACACAAGGACACGCTGGAGCGGGCATCAACCCGGCTGCGGGAGCGGCTCGCCATGGCGGAGCGCGATTACCAGGCGCTCTCCGAAAAGCTGGAATCGCTGCAAGCGCCCAGCTTCGCCCAAGCCGCCTTTCCGGCTGCCGAAAACTCCGGGGCCGTGACGCTCCGGGATGTGCCGCCCGCCGAACCGGCTGTTTCGATTCCCGCCTCGCAAGCCGTGCAGTTGCCTCCCATCGTCGTCCGAAAGGATCGCCGCGCCGCCGACGCCCCGCTGTCCGCCCGGGTCGTGGAGGCCAATGAGCCGCACCGCTTTGTGGTCCTCGATAAAGGGGAAGCGCAGGGGGTGAAAGCCGGCATGGCATTCGACCTGTTTCGAGCCGGGGAGCTGATCGGCCGGGCGGTCGCGACCCGCGTGCGGCCCCAGCTGACCGCGTGCGAAGTGCAAGGCTCCCGTTCGCTTGGATTTCCGCAACCAGGCGATACCGCCCGTGAACGCACGCCGTAACCGTGCGCGTCAGGGACGGTCCAGCCGCTGGTGGTTCGCCGCGCCGATCAATCCTGAGATACACTTACCCTGCAGGGTGAACTCAGGAGGCATCACGTGAAGCGGACTCAACGAAGGCGGATGTTTTCCGGAAGCGGCCGCGGCCAATTGGTCATCGCCACGCGGCAGTTGGCCACGCTGGTCAAAGCCGGGATGCCGCTGCTGCGCGCGCTGCGCACCGTCCGCGACCAGCTGGAACCGTGCGCCCTCCAAGATGCCTTCGCCCAGGTGGCCGGCGACGTGGAAGCCGGCATCAAGCTCTCCGAAGCGCTGACCCATCATCCGAAATTTTTCCCTCCCTTCTACGTCAACATGATCCGCGCCGGTGAAGTCGGCGGGTTCCTCGATGAGATCCTCAAGCGGCTGGCCGATCTCATGGAAAAGCAGCGCCGGATGCAGGACCGGGTGCGCAGCGCCCTGATGTACCCGGCGTTTGTGATGGTGGCGGCGGTCAGCATCCTGATCATCCTGATGGCCTTCGTGGTCCCGACGTTCCTCGGAATGTTCAATGAGCTGGGGTCGGCGCTGCCGCTGCCGACGAGGATCCTGGTGGTGGCCTGTTCCGCCGTTCGGACCTGGTGGTGGGCCGTGCTGGCCGCCCTGGCGGGGGCGGTGGTGTTGCTGCGCTCGGCGTTGCGCACGCCCGCCGGCCGCCGGATGTTCGACCGGCTGCTGCTCCGGCTGCCGGTGGTTGGATCGCTGCTCCAGCGCTTGTTGATCGCGCGGTTTTCCCGGACGTTCGGCACGCTGCTCTCCAGCGGGGTGCCGATTTTAGGGGCGCTGGAGACCGTGGAAGCCACGGTCACCAACTCCGTGCTGACGGATGCGCTGCAGGAGATCCAGCGCAGCCTCAAGAGCGGCGAGTCGCTCGCCCGGCCGATGGAGCTCTCCGGGGCGTTCCCTCCGCTGGTGTCCCGCATGGTGGCGCTGGGGGAAGAGACCGGGCAACTGGACCGGATGCTCGTGCAGCTCGCTGACAGCTATGAGGAGGAAGTGGATATCCAGCTCAGCGGGCTGACGCAGTTGCTCGAACCGCTGCTCATTGTCGGCGTGGGGGGGATCGTCGGATTTATCGTCGTGGCGATGTTCCTGCCGCTG
>JACPRA010000029.1 GCA_016190215.1 Candidatus Omnitrophota bacterium | reverse complement strand
ATGGCGAATCCGTTTGCCCCAGCGCAGATCCCGGTTGACGTAGGGCGAGGCGCTCATGCATTCCACGCCGCCGGCGAGCTGGATGTCCCGGTCGCCGCAGCGGATTTGCTGTGTGGCGCTGATCAGGGCCTGCAGGCCGGAGGCGCAGTTGCGTTGGACGGTAAAGGCGGGAACTTCTTTGGGCACCCCGGCGTTGAGGGCGATCACCCGGGCGATGTTCGGCGCATCGGAGGCTTGGCCGACGCAGCCCAGAATCACTTCCTCGAGATCGCTTGGCTTCAAGCCGGTGCGGGCGAGCAATCCGCGGACCGCGATCTCGCCGAGCCGATGCGCGGTGAACTCCTTCAAGGCGCCGCCGAACACCCCGTGGGGTGTCCGAACTCCTTCCACCACTACGACATCGGCACTCATGCTGACGTTATGGTACCGGTCGAGGAATCCGTTGTCAATCCAACAGGCTCGGCACCCGTCACCCGCTTGATCGCCTCCAGATGGCGGCGGCCTTCCTCCTCGCCCCGCTGGATGAACTTCGCCGGGTGGTAGAACTCCAGCCAGCTCGACCCCGGCACCGTGGGCCGCAGCACCAGATCCGCATCATGACAGGCCACTTCGGCGATCTGGTATTCCATGGACTGCATCGAGCGCATGATCACGTCGAAGATGAGCGGGGTCACCGACCGGCGCAGCTCCCGGCGCAGCAAGGAGGCCAGCCGGACGAACAAGTGCTTGGAGGCCAACTGCGCCTCCCGCTCGGCGCGGCGGCGCTCCAGCTCCTTGGCATAGATCGTCACCTCTTCCGTGGTCGGAAAGACGTTGACCGCAATGATCCGCTTGGCCCCGGCCTTCTTCAGCACGCTGATCGGGATCGGATTGATGACGCCGCCGTCAATGCACACCTTGCCGCGCGCCCGCACCGGCTTGAAGATGCCGGGAATGGAGATGGACGCCCGCACCGCTTCCACCAGCCGGCCGGACTCGAACACCACTTCTTCGCGCAAGGTCGGGTTGGAGGCGAGGATCTTCAACGGTATGCGGGTTTCCTCAAACGTCATGTCCCCGAGAAGCTCCTGCAAAAACTGCGTCACCCGCGCGCCTTGCAGCGGGCCGCCGGCCAGCGGGCCGAAGACGAGCCCGAGCGCCATCGCCACGATCAGCCCAAAGAGGATGCCGGTCCACACTCCCGCCAGCCGGATCACCAGCGCGCCGGCGAAGATGCCGATGACGACGCAGAACAGCGGGATGCCGAAATCCAGAAACAAGGCACGGAGCCTCCACGGCTGCTCGAACCGCTTGGCGATCTGCTCGAGCTCATCCGCCGACTTTCCCGAGGCCCAGAGCGCCCCGATCATCGCCCCCACGCTCGAGCCGGCAATCAGGTCAATGGGGATCCGCTCGCGCTCCAGAACCTTCAGCACGCCGATGTGCGCCAGCCCCAGCGCCGCGCCGGATCCCAGCGCCAATCCGACGAGCAGCCCGCCCAGCTCCCGGGCCACGCGCCGCACGACGAGGGCATACGCCGTTTCCTGCACCGATAATCCTTGGAGGAACTCCTCCGCGCTCAGGACGCCCGACGCGGACGGAATCGCGGGCAGCAGCACGTCAATCGGGCGGCCGAGCGACGCGGCCGCTTCCGACGGGCTCAAGCGCTCCTCGGCGGTCTCCATCATGTTGAGCGCCAGCTTCATCCGCCCTTCCAGATGGCCGCCGGACTCACGCAGCTGCTGGATCAGCGCATTCGTCCGCAGCAAGCAGGTCTTGGTCGCATCGGTCAGCACGTAGACGAGATCGCTCTGCGTCAGCGCTTTCAGCACGGTGGTATTCAGCTCCGTGGGCAAATCCAGCACGAGATAGTGATACCGGGTCACCAGTCCGCTCACCAGCGGGGCCACCCCACGTTCCGATTCCGCCGCCGTCAGGAGGGAGGCGGCGTCCAAGACATGGAAGCCCAAGGGGTGCTCCCACGCTTCTTGCTCGACGGGTTCTTCCGACCAAAAACTTCGAATCGGCACGGATTGGCGGCCCACCCGGCGCGCCGGGCTCAAGACGAGATTGGCGAGGCCTTCCTTGGAGCTGAAGTCCACGACGATGACGGGCTGGCGGGTTTCCCCGCGCAGGAAGGTGGCCAGCGCGGCGGAGAACAGCGTCCGGCCGACCCCCCGCGCTGCGCCATACACCGCGATCACGGTGGCGTCCGCCGGCCCCCCGCCCTGCTGCTTGGTCCGCAGGCGCTTGGAGAGCAGCCGGCTCAAATACAGCACCAGCGAGGGAATGCGGTTGATCAGCTCGTCGAAGTCGGGTTTCTCCAGCTGCAGGACCAGCGTATCGTTGATGGCCTCCACCGTCGCCGAGTGCATCTCCCCGGTCAGCAGCGAAATTTCGCCGAAGGTGTCGCCGTTGTGCAGCACGGTCAGGACGTGTTCGTGGCCCTCGGCGCCGGAGAACACGCGCAGCCGCCCGGACGAGACGATGTAGAACGCATCGGCCCGGTCCCCTTCCCGGTAGACGCACTCATCCTTTTTATATTCCATGAGGCGCGTGCGCTCGCCCACCAGTTGCAATTGCTCGGCAGTGCAGGAGGCGAAGAGGGGAATGTGCTTGAGGATGGCCAGCTTATCCTGCGGCCGGGGAAATTCCATGGCCGTCATCGCGCCACCCTGCGCGACGCGAGGCGGGCGGGCCGGTTGGTGACCACGCCATCAACACCCTGCGCGAGCAGCCGGGCGGCTTCCTGGCGGCTGTCCGTCGTCCAAGCATGGACGCGCAACCCGGCCGCATGCGCCTGGCGGACGCGGGCCGAGGTGATCAAGGAGATGTGGGGGTGAATGGCTGCGCAACCTAATCGGCGGGCTTGTCGAAGCGAGGCCGTCCAGTGTTCGCGGCACAGCAGTGCTGTGGCCATGCGAGGCTCGCGGCGCCGCATCCCGCGCACCAGCGCAGGGTCGAAGGAGGAGATCAGCACCCGCCGGCGCGCGCGGCTCCAGTCCAGCACCCGGTTTAGGCGGGTCAGCAGCATCGCCGGTCGCGGAACGGCCTTGAGCTCCAGGTTCACGCGGCAGGAGCCGGCGGCGCGAAGCGCTTGCGACACGAGCAGCACCCGCTCGCCGGCACACCGCCGCCCACGCCAGGCGCCGGCGTCGAGCCGGGCGATCTCCCGGAACCGATGGTCCATCAGCCTCCCGTGCCCGTTCGTCGTGCGCTCGAGGGTGTCATCGTGAAATATCACCAGCCGGCCGTCTCGCGTGAGCTGCACATCCAGCTCGATCATATCAGCCCGCTGTGCTACCGCCAAGCGGATTGCGGCCCGCGTGCTCTCCGGCGCATCAGCCGAAGCGCCGCGATGCGCGATCACCAGCGGGCGGGCCGGCCAGTTCATCGCGCGGTCCCGGTCGAAGGAGCGCTCCGCATCTCAACCTGCTCGCCGCGGCGGGCCCGGCACCGCGCGGCCGCCGAGCCGTTGCGCACCGCAAGCTCCACCCACCCGCTGGAACCAGCCAGCGCGATCAGCTCTCCCGGGCGTCCGTCGGCATAGGTCTGGACCACGCGAACGTCGCGCCGCTGATAGCGCACCCGCCGGCCCGGCCCAGCCAGCGTCTGTGCGGGCACGTTGGTGATGAGATTGCCGAACCGATCGATGTAGATCACGCGGCCCGCAAGCCTGCCGGAGGGGCGGGCGCGCACCGGCGCGATCGCCAGCGGCTGATAGCGGGACACCGGCGGGCCGAGCCGTACCAGCGGCCGCCCGGCTGCCAAATGCGCGGCCACCGGCGCCATGATGTCCCGTCCGTGAAATGTATGGCTGAGCGCGGGGAGCCAGATGCGCCGGTTGGTCAGCCGCACCACGCGCCGCGTGGAGACGCGATCCAGCGCCAGGGCCAGCACGCCGTTATCCGGCCCGACGAATCGGTACCCGCCGGCCTGCGCGGCCAGCAGCGGGCGCGCCGTTCCCACGCCCGGATCCACGACGCAGAGAAACACGGTGCGCGGCGGAAACCAGCTCATAGCGGAGGCGAGGATCACGGCGCCTGCCACGACATCCTGCGGCGGCACGTCGTGCGTGATGTCCACCAGCCGCGCCTGGGGACAGCGGGAGAGCAGCACGCCTTTCAGGCAGGCGACGTACCAATCCGCCGTGCCGAAATCGGTCAGGAGCGCGATGATGGGCGGCTGGGAGCGAGGCATTCGTCCAAGAAGGTCGTCACGCGTTCGATGTAGCGCTCCGGCGCGGCTTCGAACATCCCCACATGCCCGATGCCGGGCTCAATCCAACAGGCCGTCGGGCCGCCCCACACCGCGCACAGCTCCCGCGTGTCCGCGGCCGGCACCGTCTGGTCCGCTTCGCCGTGCACGGCCAGCAGCGGCTGCATCAGCTTCGGGGCGAGGCGCGCCGGATCGCGCGCCCGCAGCGATGTCCGCAGCGCCACCTGCACGCCCATCCAGGTCAGCCAGCCGGAGAACCACGGAACGCGATACCCATACCGGCGCGTGGCGCGCTGGAGCGTGGGATACAGCCGCGCGAATGCGGAGTCCAACACGACCGCCCGGCAGGCCGGGTACCGCGCGGCCGCCTGGCAAGCGATCGCGCCCCCAAACGACCATCCCAGGAACGCGATCGGGCATGACGCCAGGCGGGCATCCTGGGCCGTCCAGGACAGGATGAGTCCGATATCGCGCAGTTCCTGCGCGCCGAACGTGCACGGCTCCTGCCGCCGTTCCCCGTGGCCGGGCAAATCCCACACCACCGTGGTGTAGCCGCGGCCGACGAGCGCCGAGGACATCGCCGCGACCTGCCGGCGGCTCCCATAAAACCCATGGCACACGAGGACGACGCCGCGCGGCTGCGGCGCATCGAAGAGCCACAGCTCGCGCGGACCGTTGGCGGAAGCGAGGGTGACGCAGCGAGACGGCGTCACGGAGGCAGGAAGATCGAAGGACCGCGCGGGAGGATGCAGCGCGCGGCGCGCGCCCACGCTGCCCCACCACGTCAGCGCGAGGAGGACGGCGAGAGCACACCCCCACCAGATCACGAGGATCCGCGGGGAGGGGTTTGCGACCGGCGCTGCACGTACCCGGCAATCAACAGCCGGTCGCGCTCGGCGAGGTCACTGAAAAAAATCGCGATATGGTACTCCGACACCCCGGCCTGCTCGTGCGGCGGCTCCACGCGGACCACCACGCCCTCGCAATAAATGTGGACGGCGGGCGCGCCGGGCAGATCCAGCTTGATCTTGAGTTTCGTCATCGGCCGGACAAACCGGTTGACGGTGCAGTACGCGCCGGAGGCGCTGAGATTCTTGGTGTGGGTCTGGACGCTGATGCCCTCGGGGCCGTCCCCCAGCGTGAGGGGCAAGTGCTCGGCCAACCGGGGAGCGCGCCGGCGATCGTCCGGTGAGGCGGGGTGCGATGGTGTGGCGTGTGGGGTCGTCATCTGCTCCTTCGCTGCGGGTCTTATCCGGGCGGCCACGCCATGCGGCGGCCTCCCAGAAGATGCCAATGCACGTGCGCCACGCTCTGCCCGGCGTCCGGGCCGGAATTGACGACGAGCCGGAACCCTGATGCCGCGATGCCGGAGGCCTGGGCCACGTGAGTGGCCACGCGCATCACGTGCGCCAACAGCCCGGCGTGCTCGTCAGTCAGGTCCGGCACGCCGCCCAGATGGCGCTTGGGAATGATCAAGACGTGCGTCGGTGCCTGCGGATTGATGTCCGTGAACGCCAATAGCTCAGGCGTTTCCGCGACGATCTGGGCCGGCACCTCGTGCGCTGCGATCCGGCAAAACAGACATGCGCTCATGCGCGCCCTGTTGTGGACTTACGCCGCGGCCTTGTCGGCCTCTTTGGCTTTGGCTTCAGCCTCTTTAGCTTCAGCCTCTTTAGCTTTCGCTTTGGCTTCGGCTTCTTTGGCTTTGGCGCTTTCAGCCGCAGTGGCGGCCTTCGCTTTCGCCTCCGTCCAGCAGCGCTTCTTGCAAAAGAACTGGCCGTTGCGGTAGTACCACTGTTTCCTGCTCAAACGCTTGCCGCACGACGTACATGCGGCCGGTCGTTCAGCCATACGTCACCTCAATCGTCGGGGAAGACCCCAACAGGGTTGTACCACTTCGTGGCATGGGTTACAATAGCGACGCGTCGGAGGCGAGCGCCTCCGACGTTAAGTCGTGGCGTATCATACCATAAGGTGCAGCATGGGTCAAACCACCGACCACTTTCAGAAGCTGGTGCGGCTGAACCGGCGGCTTCGCGGCCCGGGCGGCTGCCCGTGGGACCGCTCCCAGACGTTTGCGACCCTTCTCCCGCACCTGGTGGAAGAAACCTGGGAGGTGTTTTGCGCCTCCAAGAGCCGCCGGCGGGCCCACATGCGCGATGAGCTGGGCGACGTGCTCTATACGGTCATCTTCTTGACCATCGTGGCGGAAGAGGCCGGCTGGTTTACGCTGTCGGATGTGCTGCGGCAGACCCATCGAAAGATGGTGCGCCGCCATCCGCATGTCTTCAAGGGCCGGCGGGCGCATACGAAGGAGGAGGCCTACGCGTCGTGGCAGCGGGCCAAACAACAGGAACGGCGACGCGGCGCTCCCCACCCCCCGAAATTTCGGGAACAACTCTGGGCGGACTGGGAACGGCTTCGACGGCAGCACGCGGCTAATGGATCACGTCGCGCAGCCAGTGCCAGGTCAGCGCGAAGCTCATCCCAATAATCAAGCCGAGCAGCAAATCCGGGGTGCGGGGATTGAAGAAGAACATGCCGGCATTCTAGCGCCCGTCGCTGCCGACCGTCAAGACACAAAAAAAGAGGCTGCCCCGCATCAATGGCGGAGCAGCCTCTTTTGTACTAGCCTCGGGGCGTTACTTGACCGCCAACTTCAGGACCCCGATCACACTCAACACGACGAACAACAGCTTAAACGCGTCGAGTGGATAGTGGAGCCCGATCGTCGCCCCGAGGACGATGCCGATCACGACATCCATCCCCCGCTCTGATAGCTTCATCTGGTGCTCACCTCCTCACAGACGTTTGTCTATCTATGACGCCAGTTTAGAGGGCCATCCAGCCATCACCTCCTGCGGTTAGACCCGCCCTCTATCTTGAAAGTTACCATATTTAGGCGGAATATGGCAAGGTAATGAGATATAACTATAATATTTTGAGGTAATTAAATATTATTCAGGTGAGGCGTGCAGGCGTCTGGTGAGCTTTTCGAGGTAGGTAGACAAACGTGCACGATTTTTGACCGTCAAATGCTGAAATTCAATGCCCAGGTGGCACTGGTCGGACTGCGTCATCGGCTCGCACCAGACCACCGTGGCCTCCAAATGCACCGGAGATTCCCCCGGTCCAAAAACCAATTCCAAGGAGACGGGTGTTGCCAGCGGGGTGGCGGACTTGGCGAGGACTTTCAGCCCTCCGCTGCCGATATCTTTGGCGAGGGTTTCAATCACCTGCAGCTCATCCTGGAGATAGAGCCGGATGGGCAGCACGCACTTCAGCCGGGATGCTCGCCGACGCTCGTCCATTCCCCTCCCCCTCCACCGGCATTACTCCACTCAGGCACGATAGCATGCACCTAGATACAGTGTCAACCGACAGTGCTGCAGTGCTGCGCGTCCGGCCAGGGGTGACGCGCAGCGGGGCCCCCACGGCAGAGCCGTGGGGTGGCGCAGCGGCAGGACCCCTGGCCAGGGCGACGAAAGGATCACAACTAACGCTTGCACGACGACACCAGGCACGATACAATGCCGACTAGCAACCCAACATGTACCTCGACTTCCTTGGCTTGCGCGAAAAACCGTTTTCCATCACCTCAGACCCTAGCTTTCTTTACCTCTCCAAGCGCCACCGCGAAGCGCTCTCGCACATGGTCTACGGCATCCGCGAGCGCAAAGGCTTCATCGAAATCACCGGCGAAATCGGCACCGGCAAAACCACGCTGTGCCGCGCCCTGGTGCGCCAGCTCGATCCCACCACGAAAACCGCGCTGATCCTGCATTCCAATCTCTCCGAGCTGCAGTTGCTGCACGGCGTGGTGCAGGACTTCGGCCTCGATCCGATGCGCAACACGCGGGTGGATCTCTTTCAGCAGCTCAACCGCTTTCTGCTCGACGAAGCCACCGAAGGCCACAACGTCGTGCTGGTGATCGACGAAGCGCAAAACCTCAGCCTCCGCCTCCTCGAGCAAATCCGCATGCTCTCGAACTTGGAAACCGACAAGGAAAAGCTGATCCAAATCGTTTTGGTGGGCCAGCCGCAGCTGCGGGACAAGCTCAACCAGCCCTCCCTGCGCCAGCTCCAGCAGCGCATCGCGGTGCGCTACCACATCCTGCCGCTGGACGCCGACGACATCCGGACGTACATCGAGCACCGCCTGCGCCTGGCCGGATCGGACGGCAGCGTGCGCTGGCTGGATGATGCCGTGGATGAGATCTTCCAGTTTTCCCACGGCGTGCCCCGGCTGATCAACCTGCTCTGCGACCGCGCCCTGCTCGCCTGTTACGTCTTCCGGGTCAAGAGCATCGACCGCGAACTGATCCGCCGCAGCTGCCAGGAGATGCTGGGCCAACCCCTCGCCAACTCAACCGCCGCCACCATTCCGATGGAGCAACCTGCATGAGCTTGATTGACGACGCGCTGCAGCGAGCGCAAACCACGCTGACGAAGCAAGAGGGCCGAACGACTGAGGCGCCTCCGGCGGCGCGACCCGCTCCGGAACCGCGCGTCACGCTCAGATCGTCGAAGCCGGGCCGGTTCGGCGGGCTGACGGCCATCGCCCTCGCAGGCGTCGGTGCAGGCGTCTTGGGCCTGGGCTGGCTCACGAACACGCTGTGGATGCAGCGCCTCACCGTGCTGACCACCCCGGCCTTCGCCCCCTCGCAGCCGACCGTGGCGTCCATGTCCGCCTCGCTCTTACCGACAGCCACCGCCGCCCCTGCGCATCCGGTTCGTCCCATCCCGGCGGTCGCGCCGGCCCTCGTGCCGTCCCGGCCGCGCGTCCAACGCGCCGGATCGTTCCCGCACCGCGTGAAACTGCAAGGCGTGGTGCACGGCTCGGGCGAGTCCTACGCCATCATCAATGACGTGATCGTGCGCGTGGGAGATGCGGTGGAAGGGGCCAAGCTGGAGAGTGTGGCGCCGGACAGCGCGCGGCTGCGCTGGCGCGATCAGGACATCGTGCTCTACCTCGACCGCTAGGCGGCCGACGCTACGCTACACACGCTCGGCCGACTCGCTCGATGAGCGCGGGCGGCACGTCGTGCCGAACCACCACCCGGCCGATCCCCCGGCACAGCACCCACCGCATCCGGCCCTCAAGAAATTTCTTGTCGAACCGCAGCGCGCGTGACACCGCCGACCAGGACACTCCCCGCGCGCTCGTCGGCAGGCCGAGCGCGCGCAACAGGGCCGTCACCCGCGCCGCATCGGACGCCGGCATCAACCCCATCTCGACGCTCATCCGCGACGCCGCCACCATGCCGACCGCGATGGCTTCCCCGTGCGTGAAGCGCCGGTAGCCGGTGGCGGTCTCCAGGGCATGGCCGAGCGTGTGGCCGAAGTTGAGGCCGGTGCGGATCCCGCGCGTTTCCCGCTCATCCTGCGACACCACGCGCGCCTTGATGCGGCAGCAGCGCGGCACCATGACGCGCAGCGCGGTCGGATGGCCCGCCACGCAGCCGCGCACGTGCGTTTCGAGGTAGCGGAACAGCTCCGGGTCGGCCATCACGCCGTATTTGACGATCTCGCCCAGCCCGGACCGGCGCTGGCGCAGCGGCAGGCTCCGCAGCACGCCTACATGATTGACCACCAGCCGCGGCTGGTGGAACGCCCCGACGAAGTTTTTCGCGAACGGCAGGTCCACCCCCACCTTCCCGCCGATGGCGGAGTCCACCTGCGCAAGCAGCGTCGTCGGCAGCTGGACGTAGGGCACCCCGCGCCGGAACACCGCAGCCACGAAGCCGGTCAGATCGCCGATCACCCCGCCGCCGAAGGCCAGCAGCAGCGGCTCGCGCATCAGGGCCCGCCGGGCCAATTGGCGCATGATCCGCTCCGCCATCGCGTACGACTTGCTGCGCTCCGACTCCGGCACGGTGATGGTGTCCGCCTGCCAGCCGGCCCGCCGCAGCGGTCCGAGCAGTTCCGGCCCAAACCGGTCCAAAAGCGCCTGGTGCGAGACGACACAGGCCCATGCCGGCATGCCCAGCCGGGCCAGCTGGGCCGGCAGCGCCGCGTACGACGGCGCGGTCACGATGGAGTACGACCGCTCGCCGAGCGACACGCGAATGGATGAGGTCATGAGGGCAGCACCTGTGGTGGAAAACTGGCATCGTCAACCAGCAGCCGGCCCACATACGGCCGGGCGCGCCGGTCCAGCAACCCGCGCTTGGCCGCGCCGAACGTCACCGTGGCCGACGCCCGCACAGCCGCGCCATGCGGCAGGCCGGAATCGCCATCCAGGCCGGAGGGCACGTCCGCCGACACGATGGGTGTGCCCGCGCGATTGATCTGCGCAATCACCTGCTCCTGCAGCGGCCGCAGCGCCCCGCGCAGGCCGATCCCCAGCAGCGCATCCACCACCAGCGTGGACTGCCGCAGGAGCCGGCGCAGACGCGGCAGATGCGCGGGCGTTGTGACCGCCAACATCGGCACGCGCAGCCGGCGCAGGATGGCGGCAAAAACTTTCGGCTCCTCTCGCAGCCGTGCCGGCGAACCCACCACGGCGATGCGAGGCTGGTAGCCCCACCGCAACAGGTGCCGCGCGGCGCTGAGCCCGTCCCCGCCGTTGTAGCCGGAGCCGCAGCAGAGCAAGACGTTCCGATATCGGGAGAGAGAATACCGCCGGCGGATATAGGCCGCGATGGCCAGACCCGCGTGATCCATCAACAACAATCGAGGAATGCCGATCTGCGTGATGGCGCGGCGGTCAATCCGCTGCATGCGGGCGACGGACACGGCAGGAATGGACGCGCGTGCGGACGAGAGGCGACGAACCGGTAACACGGAAGGACGAACTGGCTTCACGCTGCGGGCTTGCCCGCTGCAGGTTTGCCGGCCGCAGGCTTGCCTGCGGCGGCTTTCGCAGGAGCGCCCTTGGCCGGAGCGCCTTTTGCCGGAGCCGCGGCAGCATCGCCGGCTACAGCCGGAGCGCCTTCAGCGGCCGCTTCTTTCGGGGCCGCCTTGCGGGCGCGGATCTTCTCTTGCTTGAGCTTCGGCATCCCGAAGATGGACCCGCCCTCGGTCCAGCGGCCCTGGGCGATGAGCAAGCGCAGCCGCTCGAAACGCTTCAGCACGTTCCGCCGCGAACCGATCTTGCCGCCGGCTTGGCGAAGCGAAGGATGGATGGACATGGGTCAGAGGCTCCTAATGAAACAGCCGTGATACTGCGTCTTCAAGTTGGTGAGCTTGGCTTTCGCTTTTTGCTTGCTGGTGAACGGGCCGATCAACAGCGCGGTGGCTTTCTCGCCTTCCAGCAAGAAGGCCGGCTCGCCTTGTTGCTTCAACCGCGTCAACTCGCGCTTGGCCAGCGAGGGCTGCTGGTAGCTGACCACCTGCACGGCAAACCGCGATGCCGCGGCCGCCGGCGTTTTTGCCGGCGTCTTCACAATCGACTTTGCCGCTTTGCGCGGAATCGAGCGCGGCGCAGCCGGCGCCGTGCTGGGCGTCGTCGAGGCCGGCACAGCGGAGGCTGCTTCTGTGTTTTTGCTGCGGCTCTCCGCGCGCGAGGTCGTAACCGGCTCGGCGGCGCGGGCCGGGGCGGACGACACGGGCCCGAGCAGTAACTGCTCGGCTGCCACGATCCGCTTGCCCCGCTCCACTCCCGCCGCGAATACCACCGACAACCCGATCAGCGTGATGATGCCCCACAGCACCAAATGGTCCTGGCGGATATGCACGCTGCCCGCGGACGCCCATGCCGGGCGCGCCTCGCGGTTCGAGGGCGCCTGAAACAGCTCCAACTGGCTCTCGTGATCTTCGCCGATCGTCATGGGGTGGATAGTGAAGTATTATACAGACCGCCCGTCTCGACGTCAACCATGCTTGGGCTTCCCGCCGGCGCGATGCTCCACGCCCTGCATCAGGCGCCGCAGGTTGGAGCGATGCCGCACCACAATCACCAGCGCCAAGAACGCGCCCAAGAGCACTTCCGGGGTGTCCCGATGGACGGCCAATTGCAGCACCGGCAGCATCACGGCCGCCAGCATCGAGCTCACCGACACGTAGCGCGAGAGCGCGAAGACTGCCAGCCAGACGCCCACGACGCCTCCGGCCACGGCCGGCGCGTAGCCCAGCAGCGCCCCGATCGTCGTCGCCACACCCTTCCCGCCCTGGAACCGCAGGAAGCACGACCACGTGTGGCCGCACACCGCCACCACGCCGCACAGGAGCGAGAAGACCGCGGAAGATCCCGGCGCGAACCACCGCGGAATCAGCGCCGCAGCGAGCGCGCCTTTGAGCATATCAATCGCCAGCACCGCGATCCCCACGCCGCGGCCCGCGGCCCGCCCGGCGTTGGTCGCGCCGACGTTGCCGCTGCCGATGGTGCGGACATCCACGCCTTTCGTCCACTTCACCAGCAGATACGCGGTGGGCAGCGACCCCGCGACATAGCTCACGATGAGCCCGGCCAACATCCGGAGAGTTTCAGGCATCGAGCACTCGCATGCCCAGCCGCAAATATCCCAGGCCCGACAGCACCGTCAGCACCGCCGCCACCCCCAGGACCAGCGGCTTGATCGGCCAGCCCAGCAAGGCCACCGGCACCACGGCCATTTGCGCGGCGATCGTGCATTTGCCCAGCCAGCTCGTTTTCACGGTAAACTTGCCGGTGAACGCGAAGAGCAGCATCGTGCCGACGATGACTACCACGTCGCGGCTGATGACGATGAGGTTGAACCATCCCGGCACCCGCATGGCGTCCGGCAGCGCGCGGATGGTGGAGAGGCTGATCAAGGCGCTGATGATCAGCAACTTGTCGGCGATCGGGTCCAGCACGGTGCCCAACTGCGATTGCTGGTGCTGGAAGCGCGCGATGAACCCGTCCGCCGCATCCAGGAGCATGCCCGCCAGAAAACAGGCGAGGGCGAGGTACCGAAACTGCTCGTGCTGCGCATCGTAATACAGCAAGGAGGCGACGACGCAGGGGGCCAGCAACAAGCGCGCAAGGGAGAGCCTGTTCGCCAGGTTCATGATGAGGTCATGGGAGAAAGAAAACGGGAGGAAGCGGACTGCGCTTCCTCCCGCGACAACCGGCTGACAACACGGTCAGCTTATTCTTTGTATTTCAGCTCGACACCGTGGGTCGGGCAATACTTCACGTCCTCCGCAAAGGTTTCGCCCCCCACCGGACAAAACTTGGTCTTGCTCACAGACGTTGAGGACGAGGACGACGCCGGCGGATACTGTTGCTGCTGAGCTTGCTGGTCGTTCTGCTCCATGGCGCGGCCGATCAAGCCGCCGGTCAGCGCGCCTAAGCCGGCGCCGATCGCCGTGCCGGCCCCGGCATGGTCAGACTGGTTGCCGATGATCGCCCCGGTGCCCGCCCCCACCAAGCCGCCGAGCACCGCGCCCTGCGTGGTTTTGGATTGAGCCGCCGTTCCCATTGATTCGCATCCAACGAGCGCGAATGCGCACACGCCAACGACTGCTGCAGCGACGCGGGACATCAGGCACCTCCTATCGGTTAAGAGAAAAATTCCAGAGACGTACTCACTCTAGCACGAACCTACCCTAAACGCAAGCGCCCCACCGCTTAATGAAGTATTCGAATGCGGTGCGGCGGCCAGAAAACGCACAGCGCCTTGCCGATCATCAGGGGCTTGGGCACGAACCCCCAAAACCGGCTGTCATGCGACGAGGAGGAGTTGTCTCCCAGGACGTAATACGAGTCCTCGGGCACCTGCACCACGTCCCCTTCCTGCCCGAACTCGCCCTGGTTGTGGTAGTAAAACGCCTGCAGCATCAGCTCCTCCGGCGGCAGGTTGTTGATCAGCACGTGCCCGTCCTTGATTTCCACCTGCTCGCCGCCCAGGCCGACCAGCCGCTTGATGAAGGGGCGCTTGGGGTTTTCCGGGTAGCGGAAGACAATGATTTCGCCGCGCGTGGGCTCGCGGAACCGGTAGAGGAACTTGCTCACCAGGATGCGGTCGCCTTCCATCAGCGTCGGGCGCATGGAGCCGGAAGGAATTTTGAAGGGCGCGATGATGAAGGTGCGGATGACGACGGCCAGGGCCACCGCCCAGAGAATGGATTCCAAGTTCTCCCGGACTTCCGGCGAGAGCTTGATGAACGGCGCTCGGCGCATCATGACAGCTTCAACGCCGCCAGGAACGCCTCTTGCGGAATTTCCACGCGGCCAAACTGTTTCATCCGTTTTTTGCCTTCTTTTTGTTTGTCCCACAGCTTGCGTTTGCGGGTGATGTCGCCGCCATAGCACTTGCCTGTCACGTTCTTCGCCAGCGCCCGGATCGAATCGCGCGCCACGATGTGGCTGCCGATGGCGGCCTGCACCGCCACCTCGAAGAGCTGGCGCGGAATCAGCCCCTTCAGCCGCTCCACCATCGCCTTGCCCCGCTCGTGCGCCTTCTCCTTCACCACCAGCATGGACAGCGGCTCGCACATGTCGCCGTTGATGAGGATATCCAGCCGCACCAGGTTCGCGGGGCGGAAGCCGACCAGGTCGTAATCGAAGGACCCGTAGCCGCGCGAGAGCGATTTCAGCTTGTCGTAAAAATCCACCAGGATCTCGCTCAAGGGCAGCTCTACCATCAGCTTGACGCGCGTCTCGCTCAAAAACTCCGTCGAGCGGTGCGTGCCGCGCTTGTGCTTCACCAGCTCCATGGCCACGCTCAGGCAGTCGGCCGGCATCAGCAGCACTGCCTGCACGTAGGGCTCTTGGATCTGCGCGATCTCCATGGCCGAGGGCATCTTGGCCGGGCTGTCAATTTCCATCGTCTGGCCGTTGCGCTTGGTCACCTGGTAAACGACGCTGGGCGTCGTGAGCACGAGGTCCACGTTGTATTCCCGCTCGAGCCGCTCCTGCACAATCTCCATGTGCAGCAATCCAAGGAACCCGCACCGGAACCCCTGGCCCAGCGCTTCGGAGTGCTCCGGCGAAAATTGGAATGCCGCGTCGGTGAGCACGAACTTTTCCATCGCGGTGCGCAGCGTGTTGAGCTCTTGGGTGCTGGAGGGATAAATGCCGGCGAACACCATCGGCTTCAACCGCCGGAACCCGGGGAGCGGAGCCGCCGCGGGACGGTCCGTCTCGGTGACGGTATCGCCGGGGATCACGTCATGCGGATCGCGGATGGTCGCAGTGAGGTACCCTACTTCGCCGGCGGAGAGGCTGTCCACCGGCTGCGGACCGGGTGTCGCGATCCCCAGCTCCTGCACCTGGAACTTCGCCGCGCGGCCCATGAACACAATGGTCATGCCGCGGCGCAGCGTGCCCTCGACGATCCGCACGAAGACGATGATCCCCTTATAGGAATCATAGGTCGAGTCAAACACCAGCGCCGACAGCGGGGCCGCGGGATCGCCTGTGGGCGGCGGAATCTCCCGGACAATCCGCTCGAACAGCTCATGAATGCCGAGCCCGGCCTTGGCGCTCACCGGGGTGATCACCACGTCCGGGTCCTGCATCAACTGCTGGATTTCGTGGGCGGTGCGCTCCACCTGGGCGTGGCCCAGGTCCACCTTGTTGATGACCGGCAGCACCGTCAGCCCCTTCTCATAGGCGAGCAGAAAGTTGGCAACGGTTTGCGCCTCGACCCCCTGGGCAGCGTCCACCACCAGCAGCGTGCCCTCGCAGGCTTGCAGGCTCTTTGTCACCTCGAAGGAAAAGTCCACGTGCCCCGGCGTATCAATGAGGTCCAGCACGTATTCGCGGCCATCATCGGCTTTGTAGGGCAGGCGCACGGAGGAGGCCTTGATGGTAATGCCACGCTCCCGCTCCAGGTCCATGTCGTCCAGGATCTGGTCGCGGAAATTCCGGTCTTCCACCGCGCCGCTCATCTGCAGCAGCCGGTCGGCCAGTGTGGATTTGCCGTGGTCAATGTGCGCAATGATGCAGAAATTCCGAATGAGGGATTGGTCCATCTCGACTGTCACAATGCGGTTAGGCCCGCTGCGCGAGCTCCACGCCGTAGGCGAGCACCCGCTTCAGGCGGGTGGGCGACAAGCTCTCGGCATACACGCGGACGATCGGCTCGGTGCCGGAGCGGCGGAAGAGCAGCCAGGTTTCATCCTCGGCGATGAGCTTCACGCCATCCAGCGTCTTGACCTCGCGCACCGGCGCGCCCACGAGGTCGCGCGGCGGGCTGCCGCGCAGTTGCTGGAACACGCGCTCCACCTGCGGCATGGAGAGGGTCAGATCCTGCCGCGCATAGCGCCAGGCGCCGAACCGCCGCTCCAGGCGCTTCAACACCTCCAGCACCCCGCGGCCTTGCGCCGCCAGCGCCTCCAGCAGCAGCAAGCCGAGGTACACACCGTCGCGCTCCGGCAAATAGCCGCGCACGCCGATCCCGCCGGACTCTTCCCCGCCGATCAGCACGTCCTCGCTCAGCATCAGCTTGGCGACGTGCTTGAAGCCCACCGGCACCTCGTGCAGCGGCAAGCCGTAGTGCTGCGCCATGCGGGTGATCATGGAGGTGTTGGACACGGTCTTGACCACCGGCCCGGTCCAGCCCTTTGCCGTGATGAAATGCTCCAGCAAGATGCACAAAATCTGCCCCGGCGACACGAACACGCCGTTGGGGGCCATGGCGCCGATGCGGTCCGCATCGCCGTCGGTGGCGAGCCCGACGTCCCACTTGAGCTGCTTCACGCGGCGGCTCAGCTCCACGAGATGCGACGCGATGGGCTCCGGGGCCTGCCCGCCGAAGAGCGGGTCCGGGTTGGCATGCAGCGTTTCCACCTTGCAGCGCCCCCCGGCCAGCAGGCGCTCCGTCAAATTGCCCGCAGCGCCGTGCATCGGGTCCACCACCACGCGCAGCGTGCTGCGCCGGATCGCCGCCAGATTGACGCCGGCGCGGAGGCCCTTCACGTAGTCGGGCATCAAGGGCTGCCGCGTTACCAGGCCGCGCTGTTCGGCGTCGTCCAGCGGCAGGATCTTCGGCGGCTGCCCGCCCAAGCGCTTCTCCACCGAGGCAACGACTTCAGGCGAGGCGGACCCGCCGAAGGCTTCCTTGATTTTGATGCCGTTGTAGACGGGCGGGTTGTGGCTGGCGGTGATCATGACGCCCGCCGTCAGCTTGTGCCGGACGATGTATTGGCTCACCGCGCAGGTCGGCCCCTGGGAGGTGGAGAGGATGGTCGCAATGCCGTTCCCCGCCAGCACTTCGCTCACCGCGCGGGCAAACCGGTCGGAGAGAAACCGCGTGTCATAGCCGACGACGAGACGGGGCGCGGCCCCGGGGGTCGCCGCCAGGTAATGCTCGGCAATCGCCTGCGCCACGATGCGGACATTGGCAACGGTGAACTCATCGGCCATGACGGCCCGCCATCCTTCAGTGCCGAAGACAATCGCCATGCGTCGTTCCTCCCGATCAATTCGTCGTTATGATGCGGCGGCCGCGCGCAAGGCGGCAATCGCCGCGCGGTAGTCCGGCTGCCGGAAAATGGACGTGCCCGCCACCAGCATGGTGGCCCCGGCCTGGCCCGCGAGCTTCGCGGTCTGCGGCGTGATGCCGCCATCCACCGAGATGATCCCTGTGAACCATTGGCGGCACTCGCGGATCTTCTCCACCATGGCTGGCAAAAACGCCTGCCCGCCGAACCCGGGCTCGACGGTCATCACCAGCAGCTGGTCAATGTCGTCAACAAAGGGCCGCAGCGCCTCAACCGGGGTGGCCGGCTTGACCGACAAACCCGGCATCACCCCGCGCTTGCGCAGATCGCGCAGATATTTCCGCAGCACGTTCGGATCGCGCAAGCCCTCGGCCTCGACATGCACCGTGAGGTGATTGACCCCGGCCTTCACAAAGGCGTCGGTGTACTGCTCCGGGTGCTCGATCATGAGCTGCGCGTCGAAGGGCATGCGCGTCACCTTCCGCACCGCCTCGATCACCACCGGCCCGAAGCTGATGTTCGGCACGAAGTGGCCGTCCATCACGTCCAGGTGCAGCCAATCCGCCCCGGCCTGCTCCACCGCCTTCACTTCTTCGGCGAGCCGGCCGAAATCCGCCGCCAATAGGCTGGGGGCGATCACCACCGGGTGGCGGCTCATGCGCATCGCTGGCAGGCGCGTTCCAACGGATCCGCGTCCTGCTTCGGGACCGGGCCGATGACCGCCAACGACAACCGCGAGGGGACAAACAGCATCCGCGCCACCTGCTGCACCTGTTCGGCCGTCACGCGCTCCACGGAGGCGATCACGTCCTTCATCAACGAGACGCCGCCGGCGGTCACGAGCTGCTCACCCATCCAGATCATGTGCTCCATCGAGTCTTCCAGCCCCATCAAAAGTTGTCCCGCGTAAAAGTCCTTCGCCCGGCGCAGCTCCGCGGCCGGCACGCGCTCCCGCTTGATGCGCGCCAGCTCGCCCACCGCCGTCTCCACCGACGTTTGCAGCTTGGCGGCGTCGCAGCCGGCGTAGATGACGAACGCGCCGGTGTCTTTGTAGCGCTTCACCTGCGTACCGATCTCGTAGGCCAGCCCGCGCTTTTCCCGAATCTCCCGGAACAAGCGGGAGGACATGTTGGCTCCCAGGATCACGTGCAGCAATTCCACGGCGAACCGCGCCGGGTGGGTGCGCGGGATCGTCGGGATGCCCAGGCATACGTGCGTCTGCTCGGTGGCTTTGTGGATCACATGCACTTGCGGGCCGCGCGGCGAGCGCGGGGCCGGCGAAAACTTGTGCGTCCGCCCGCTCGGCGCTTTGGCAAACAGCTTGCGCAACTGCGCCACGACCTGGTCCGTCTCCACCGCGCCGGCGCAGGTGACGAGCAGATTGCGCGGGTGGTAGTGGTCCCGCCAATAGCGGGTGATCTCGGTGCGGGTCATGCGGCGCACCGTCTCAAGGCTGCCGGCCAGCAAGTGGCCCAGCGGATGATTGGGCCACAGCAGCGTGTTGAGCAGCTCGTGCACATACTGGCCGGGCGAGTCCTCGTACATGCGGATCTCTTCGAGGATCACTTCCCGCTCTTTGGCGATGTCCCGCGGCGCGAAGCGCGGGTGCAACGCCATGTCGCACAAGATGGTGGTGGCTTTCTGCGCATGGCGGGCGGGCACCTTGGCGACGTAGCAGGTGAACTCTTCCGCGGTAAACCCGTTGAGGCTGCCGCCCACGCCTTCCACCGCCTGTTTGAGCTGCTCGCAGCTGCGCGTGTGGGTGCCTTTGAACAGCAGATGCTCCAAGAAGTGCGACACGCCCGCGAGGCGGCTCGTCTCGTAGCGGCCGCCGGCGCGCACCCAGACGCCGATCGCGGCGGATTCCATCTGCGGCATCGGCCGCACGCCCACCACCAGGCCGTTGGGCAGCCGCTCCAGGTGATAGGGCGAGGCCGCCGTCTTCTTTTTCGCTTTCGCCTTCGGGACCGGGGACATGTCTGACACTTTAGGCATGACGATGCATCTCCAAATACGTTTGCAGGATCAACTGAGCGGCCACCTGGTCCACCCGCCCTTTCCGGCGAGCCTCCCGGCGCGTGCCCATCGCAATGAGGTCGCGCTCGCCTTGCACGCTGGTCAACCGCTCATCCACCAGATGAATGGGGGCCTGCATGACGGCGCGCAATCGTTCAACAAACGCCAGCACCCGCTGCGTCTGCTCGCTCTCGCCGCCGCTGAGCGTGTAGGGTACGCCGACCACCACCGCCGTCGCGTCGTGCGTCTTCACCAGCGCCGCAATCGCGCGCACATCCTGCACCGGCCCGCGCCGCTCCAGCACCTCCAGCGGCTGCGCCGACAACCCCAGCGGATCGCTGAGCGCCACACCGATCCGGCGCTCGCCGAGGTCCAACCCCACGATGCGCCCCACCGATCCGGCCGCGGTCATGCCCCCGCTCACAGGTAGCGCGCCAGGCGCGGGTCGCGTTCGAGATGGGCAACCACGTCGTACACCGCCTGCGCGTCTTTGGTGCGACACACCAGCGTGGCGTCCGAGGTCTGCACCACCACCACGTCGTCCAATCCCACCGTCGCCACCAGGTGGCCGTTGGTGGTCATCACGTGCACGTTGCGGCTGGCCACTTCCAGCGCCGGCTTCACGTGGCGGCTGATGCGGATCCAGCTGTCCCAGCTGCCCAAGTCTTCCCAGGCAAACGTGCCCTCGATGATCTCGCCTTCGCGCAGATGCGCCATCACGCCGTGGTCGAACGACACCGGCGTCAATTTCCGGTAGACCGCGGCGGCCTCCCGCGCAAACGACGCCCGGCCGGCCAGCCGCCCCAGCGGATGGATGAGCTTCGCATGCGCCGGCAGCCAGCGAGCAATGACGTCAAGGAAGGTCTGGGCGCGCCCGATGAAAATGCCGGTGTTCCAATACGTGCGCCCCTGGCGGATCAACTGCGCGGCAACCGCCGCGGTGGGCTTCTCCACCACGCGCGTCAGCTCGAACGTGCGGCAGCCGCGCCGGATCTCGCGCGCGGCCCCGGCGCAGAGATAGCCCAGTCCGGAATGCGGCCGCGCCGGCTTGAGCCCGATGGTCACGATGCGCCCGCTGGCCCGGGCCGCGTCCACCGCCGCGTGCACGTTGCGGCGAAACGTCGAGGCGGGTTTCATCCAATGGTCCGCCGGCAGCACCACCATCACCATCTGCGGATCGCGCTCCGCCAGCACCGAGGCCGCCAGCGCGATGCACGCCGCGGTGTTGCGCGGCTGCGGCTCCACCAGCAATTTCCGACGGACGGCGGGCGATAAGCTGCGGCGGATCGGCGCAGCCAACGATTGCGTGGTCACGATCAGCCCGTGGCCCTGCTTCCACCAGGGCGCCACGCGCGCGAGCGTTTCATCCAGCAGCGTATGCGTGCCGTTCACGGTGGCGCAGACTTTCGGCATCTCGGAGTGCACCATCGGCCACAAGCGCGCCCCGCGCCCGCCGGCCATAATCACGCACCCCACCGGCTGCGGCATTACCCCAGAGCCCAGCGCAATTGGCGCACGAACTGCGCCGCCGCTTTGATCGCCCGCACCGGCTGCCGCTGCCAGGGCTCCATCGTGTGGATCAACGCGCTCCCGACGATCACGCCGTCCGCCGCCTGCGCCACCTGCCGCGCCTGGGCCGGAGTGGAAATGCCGAAGCCCACGCACACCGGCGTCTTTGTCAACCGCTTGAGCCGCCGCACACCGGTCAATAGATCGGCGGGCAACTGCCGCCGCACGCCGGTCGTGCCGGTGACGGAGACGTAGTAAATAAATCCGCGCGCCGCGTGAGCGATGCGCGCCAGCCGGACCGGCGAGGTGGTGGGCGAGGCCAGCAGAATATCCGCGATGCCGACCTGCGTAGCGAGCCGCCGGAACCGCTCCCCTTCCTCAAGCGGCAGGTCCGGCACGATGAGCCCGGCCACCCCGGCGGCCTTGGCCGCGCGCAGAAACGGCGCGCCGCTGCCGGAAGTTCCGCCGTATTGCGCAATCGGGTTCCAATAGGTCAGCAGCACCAGCGGTGTGGTCACGCGGCGGCTCACGCGTCCCAGCAGCTCCAGCACGCGCGCCGGCGTCGCTCCCGCCTTCAGCGCGCGCGAGGAGGCGCGCTGGATCACCGGCCCATCCGCCAGCGGATCCGAGAACGGCAGGCCGATTTCAATGAGATCCGCGCCGGCATCGGCCAACGCCGGCACCAAGGCCTCCGTCGTCCGCAGATCCGGATCCCCGGCCATCACAAAGGGAATCAGCGCCGTGCGCCGGGCGCGGCGCAGCCGCTTAAACGTGAGCTGGAGTGCGTCCATGACCCAGATGCTTTGCCATTGTGCCCACGTCTTTATCGCCGCGACCGGAGAGGCCGATGAGAATGATACTGCCGCGCGGCCATGTCCGCGCCGCCTTCGCCACGTAGGCCAGCGCATGCGCCGGCTCAATGGCGGGGAGAATGCCCTCGGTCTTTGCCAGCAACTCGCAGGCCTGCAGCGCTTCGCGGTCCGACACCGCCACGTACGTCGCCCGCCCCAATCGGCGGTAGTAGGCGTGCTCCGGGCCGACCCCGGGATAATCCAATCCCGCCGCCACCGAGTGCGTGGGCAGAATCTGCCCGGCGCGGTCCTGCAGCAAATAGCTGAACATACCGTGCAGCACGCCGGGCGAGCCGTGGACAATCGTCGCCGCATTCGCCCCCGGCGCGCTGCCCCGCCCGCCGGCTTCGACCCCGATCAGCTTCACGCGCTGGTCCCGCGCAAATGGCGCGAACAACCCAATGGCATTAGACCCGCCCCCCACGCAGGCCACCGCATAGTCCGGCAGCCGCCCGACGGTCGCCAACATCTGCCGACGCGCTTCCTGGCCGATGACGGACTGAAACACGCGCACCATCCACGGATACGGATGCGGCCCCACGACGGAGCCGATGCAGTAGTGCGTGGTGCGCACGTTGGTCACCCAATCACGGATCGCTTCGCTGCAGGCGTCTTTGAGCGTCTTGGTGCCGGCCGTCACCGGGCGCACAGTGGCGCCCAGCAGCCGCATGCGGAAGACATTCAGCGCCTGGCGCTCCATGTCCTCTTCGCCCATGAAGACGTCGCACTCCAGGCCGAAGAGTGCTGCCACCGTCGCGGTGGCGACGCCATGCTGCCCCGCCCCGGTTTCGGCAATCAGCCGCCGCTTCTTCATCCGCACCGCCAGCAGCGCCTGGCCGAGCGCGTTGTTGATCTTGTGCGCGCCGGTGTGCAGCAAATCTTCCCGCTTCAAGTAGATGCGAACACCGCGCCCAATCGTTTGGCTCAAGCGCCGCGCAAAGGTCAACGGGGTTGGCCGTCCCGCATAATCGCGCAGGTAGCCTTGCAGCTCTTTGCGAAAGGCAGGGTCGCGCCGGGCGCCGCGGAAGGCGCGCTCCAGCTCATCGAGTGCCGCCATGAGGGTTTCCGGCACAAACTTCCCCCCGAAGGGCCCAAAATGCCCACGGCGGTCCGGCTGAGACTGAGGGAGAGATGGACGGCGCATGGAAACATTCATGATATCGTACGCCGTCGGGAAGGTCAAACCACACAACAGGGAGCGAGACGAGCGATCACTTATGATAATGCTGAAGAAAGGCCGTCGGTGTCAGAATTGCGCTGTCACCGATCCGTCCGAGGGACAGGAGATCTTTGTCTCCGCTCACCACGTACCGCGCCCCAGCACTCAGCGCGCAATGGAGGAATTTGTCATCATCAGGGTCTCGGCACAATCTAGGCGGGTGTCCTGTCAGATTGATCACCGTGGCGTGCTGAGCGATAAATACGGTCCACGCATCGGCCAATCCGGAAACGTCCGCTCGCTCAAACTCAGCAAGCAGGCGGGTATATTCTCTTAAGATCTCCGGACTGACGACCACCTCGAACTTATCCTTGGCCCACAGTTCGAGGATGCGGCCGGCCGACCCAGCCCAGAACACGCCTGAAACCAGCACGTTCGTATCAAGCACGACCTTCATGTCGGATTTTTCGAAGCGCTTTCGCGACAGCGCTTTTCCTCAGACCAGCGATTTTAGCAAGATGCCGGCTTCGTCGAATCAAGGCCTGAAAGGTCTGCAGCTTCGGAGTCTGCATGGGTTTCAGCAGCAAATTCGAGCCGTCCGTCAACACCATCAACTTGGCACCCGTCAGCAACCCAAGCTCCTTACGAATATCCGTGGGAATGACAACCTGGCCTTTGGACGACATGGTCGTAACATCCAGCGCGCTACTCATGAGCATTCCCTCCTGTAAGATTTTCTTACTTCTCCCCTAGAGCACTATAGCTGATTTCAAGGAGCCATGTCAACCGTGATGCCGCCAAGAGAGCAGGAAAATCTGGTGCCGCGTTAATCGTGCCGTCCTACCCAGCCTAAGCGTTCCTACTTAGGATGGCACCGGTTTCCATCATGGGGTTTAAAACAACCGGATGGAATGACCAACGCTGCCTCCTCGAGCAGCTTGAATGACGGCAAAACCCAGGGCGACGTCGTGGATGGCGATGCCGGTGGAGTCGAAGACGGTAATCTGATCGCGGGTGGTGCGGGCGGGGGTGCGGCGGTCTAAGACTTCGCCGAGGGTGGCGCGGATGATGCTGGGCTCAATAACGCCTTGGCTGATGGGGACGTTGAGTTCCCCGCCGTGGAGGGCTTGGTCGCGGTCGTCCACCACCACGACGGCGTCCTTCAAGATCTGCGGATCCAATTCCTGCTTGCCGGGAGCGTCGGCGCCGATGGCGTTGATGTGGGTGCCGAGGGCGATCCAGGCGCGCTGCACGACCGGCTTGCGAGCCGGCGTGATGGTGACGACGATGGTGGCATCCTCAACACAGCGCTGCACGGTGAACGCCGGCTCACAGGGGACGTGGAGCTTGGCGCGGGCGGTGCGGCAGAACTGCGCGGCCTCGCCAGGCCGGTAGCCCCACACGCGCACCTGTTTGACGCGAACGCTCTCGGTTAAAGCCCAGAGCTGCGTGAAGGCTTGGGCGCCGCAGCCGACTAACGCCACGGTGTGCGAGCCGGGATTGGCCAGCGCTTTGGCGGCGACTCCGCCGGCAGCGCCGGTGCGCAGACGGGTGATGGACATGCCATCCAGAATGCCGAGAGGGAAGCCGGTGGCCACCTCGTTGATGACGAGGGTCCCCATGACGGTGGGCAAGCCTTTGGCGCGGTTGCCGGGGTGCACGTTGACCCATTTGATGCCGCAGCAGGCGGGATGCACGAGGGCGGCGGGCATGGCGCGGAAGTCGCCTCCGCCTGGGAGCGGGAGATAGACTTTCGACGGCATGGTCACCTGCCCGCGCGCGTGCTGGATGCAGGCTTGGCGCACGACGCGCAGGGCGAGCTTCATGGAGACGAGCCGCTCCACGTCGCGGCGCGTGAGGAGCAGCGTCGTGCGCTGCGCGCGCGGCGCGGATTGGCGAGGGCGCTTAGGCGCCGACTTTAAAGTGGATGACGTCGCCATCGTGTACCGCGTAGTCCTTTCCTTCGAGCCGCAAGACACCTTTCGCGCGGGCCGGCGCTTCCCCGCCGTGGTTCACGAGTGTTTCCCAATTGATGACTTCAGCGCGGATGAAGGTGCGCTCAAAATCCGTGTGGATCACGCCGGCGGCCTGCGGAGCTTTGGTGCCCTGCTTCACCGTCCACGCCTGCAGCATCCGCGAGGCGGTGGTAAAAAAGGTCAACAAGGCAAGCGCCCGATACGCTTCGCGGACAATCCGCGGGAGGGCGGCCTCTTCCAACCCCAACTCGCGGATCATCTCCGCCCGATCGGCGGCGTCGAGCTCGGCCAGCTCCGCTTCGAGCCGCACGCACAACGGCACGAGCAGCGCGTCCTCGCGCGCGGCCACCTCGGCGAGCCGCTTGACCGCGTCGGTCGGCGCGCGAAGGGCGGCTTCATCCACGTTGGCCACATAGATCACCGGCTTGGCGCT
>JACPRA010000003.1 GCA_016190215.1 Candidatus Omnitrophota bacterium | reverse complement strand
CTGACCGTGCCGTATTCGCCGTCGTAGCCTGGCTCGATGCTGACCTCGCGGTTGCGCATTCGGAGGATCGCGTCGGCGATCTTGGGCGGCGCCGCTCGGCGCAGCGCCTCTTCCGGGGTCTTGAGCAGCACGTCGAACTCGGTGCCGCACCGCTCGAGGAGGCCGAAATATTCCCGGTCCACGGTTTGGGTGCCCCGTCCCACTCCCAAGACGTCGGAGATGATCTCGTCCAGCGGCACGGTGCTCTTGAACGGGATCGCCCCCGGCGGCTGCGCGCCTTCGGGCCGATCCGCCAGCGTTTCGATCCGGTGCATCACGCCCACCGTGACCCGCCGGCCGCAGGACGTGCAGCGGAAGTTATTGCGCTTGGTCTCCGCCGGTGTCCAGCGCACCTTGCAGTTACGGTGGCCGTCCAGATGATATTTCCCCTCTTCGGGGAAAAACTCGACGGTGTAGAGGAATTTCTCCCGGTCTTTGGTCTTGAGGGCGGTGATGATCTCGTCGTAGTCGTACGCGCAGTTGAACACGTTGGCCTCGCGGCCGATGCGGCGGGCGCTGTGGGAGTCCGAGTTCGAGATCAGGGCATAGCGGTCCAGCGCGGAGAGCCGCCAGTTCATGGCCGGGTCCGACGACAAGCCGGTTTCCAGCACGAAGATGTTGTGGGCCTGCGGCCCGAAGCACTCTTCCACCGAGTTGAAGCCGGAGTTGGAGCCGAAGAGCGCGAAGTGCGGCGTCCAGGCGTGCGCCGGCACGATGAGACAGCGCGGCTCGATCCCCAGCACGATCTCGACCATCCGCCACGCCTCCACGTGCAGGATAGGGCGGCCGTCCATCTCCAGCGAGCCGAACGCGGCCAGTTCCGTGTTGATCCGCTCCACCGACTCGATGGAGGGGGCCAGCAGCACGTGGTGGATGTTGTGGGCTTTGCCGCGCTGATAAAAGAGCGTGTTGATCTCCGAGGTCAGCATGAACCGCTGCCCGTCGTACTCGTACAGCCCGGTGCCGGTGGGCTGCAGCATCTCTTTCAGCTCCTGCAGCCACAACGGGTGCGTGAAGTCGCCCGTGCCCAGGACGCCGATGCCTTTGAGCTTGGCCCATTTGGCCAGCTCTTTGACGCACAGGTCCTTCGAGCAGGCCCGGCTGTACCGCGAGTGGATGTGGAAATCCGCGACGAATTCCGGCATGGGTGTCAGCGCGCCTTGGCCGCGCGTTCGACCGCCTCGATGAACCGCGCGAACACGTACTGCGCATCGTGGGGGCCTGGGCTGGCTTCCGGATGATACTGCAGGCTGAAGATCGGCAGCGTGCGGTGCCGCATGCCCTCGACGGTGCGGTCGTTCAAGTTCACGTGGGTCAGCTCCGCCTGCTGCTGCGGGATCGAGTCGAGGTCCACGGCGAAGCCGTGATTTTGGCTCGTGATCTCCACCTTGCCGGTCGCCAGGTCCTGGACCGGGTGGTTGGCGCCGTGATGCCCGAATTTCAGCTTGAACGTCTTGCCGCCGAAGGCCAGCCCCAGCAACTGCTGGCCGAGGCAGATGCCCAGCATGGGGGTGGAGCCCATTAACTCGCGGATGGTCGCAATCGCGTAGGTCACCGCGGCCGGGTCCCCCGGGCCGTTGGATAGGACGATGCCGTCCGGCTTCCTGGCCAGGATCTCGCGCGCCGGCATCGTCGCCGGCACGATGCTGAGATAGCAGCCCAGGCCGGCGAGCTGCCGCAGGATGCCGTATTTGACACCGTAATCAATCACCACAATGTGGTACTTGGCCGCCGCGGCCCCGGAGCGCGCAGGCGTGGCCAGCGGAGTCGTGCCGCCGGCCGGCCATTCGTAGGGCTGTTTGCAGGTCACCTCGCGCACCAAATCCACGCCGACGATGCTCGGGGCCTCCCGTACGCGCTTCAGCAGCCGCCCCGGGTCGGTCTCCACGGTCGAGAGTCCCGCCTTCATGGCGCCCTCGCGGCGCAGGTGCAAGGTCAGCGCGCGGGTGTCCACCTGGTCCACCGCCACGATCTGGTGCTGCCGCAGATAGGCTTCGAGCGACATCTGCGCGCGGAAATTGCTGACGATGGGGGAGAGCGACCGGACCACGAACCCTTCCACCCAGGGGCGGGCCGACTCCACGTCTTCCTCGTTCACCCCGTAGTTGCCGATGTGGGGGTAAGTCATGCAGACGATCTGCCCCTTATACGAGGGATCCGTGAGGATTTCCTGGTAGCCGGTCATGGCGGTATTGAAGACGGCTTCGCCGAACCGCTCCCCGTCGGCGCCGACGGAGCGGGCGGGAAACGTGGTGCCGTCTTCCAGCACCAGCCAGGCGGACGTAGCCGTCATGCTGACGCGTCCCACGCCACCAGGCCGTGGCGGATCACCGCCGCCACTTTCCCGGTCAACCGGTGGCCGGCGAAAGGCGAGCGCTTGGACCGCGAGGCGAACGAGGCGGGGTCCACCGTCCAGGCCGCGGCCGGATCCACGATCGTCAGGTTGGCTGGCTGGCTGACGGCCAGGCCGTGGTCCTTGAGTCCGGCGATGCGCGCCGGCGCGATGGCCATGCGATCCGCCAGTTGGCTCCAGGTCAGATGCTTGGGGCCGATCAGCGCGGTGGCGCACACGCCCAGCGCCGTTTCCAATCCGACGATGCCGAAGGGAGCCGCGTCGAAATCCGCGTCTTTCTCCCAGGCCGTATGCGGCGCGTGGTCGGTGGCGATGCAGTCAATCGTTCCGTCCTTCAGTCCCTCGATGAGGGCAAGCCGGTCCTGCTCGGTCCGCAGCGGAGGATTGACCTTCGCCAGCGTGTTAAAACCGCGCACCGCTTCGTCGGTGAGTGCCAGGTGATGCGGGGTCACCTCGCAGGTGACATGGACGCCCCGCTGCTTGGCCTGGCGGATCAGCTCCACGGAGCGCGCCGTGGACAGATGCGCGACATGCAGCCAGCCGCCGGTCCGCTCGGCCAGCGCTAAGTCCCGGGCCACCATCACCGTCTCGGACTCGGACGGCGCCCCGCGCAATCCCAGCGTCGTGGACACCAACCCCTCGTGCATCACGCCGCCGGCGCTCAGGCAGGTGTCTTCCGAATGCTGGATGACGGGGCGGCCGAACACCTTGGCGTATTCCAGCGCCCGGCGCATGAGCAGGCTGCTCAGGAGCGGCTTGCCGTCGTCGGAGAGCGCGATGCACCCGGCCTCGAACAGCTCGCCGAAATCGGTCAATTCTTCGCCCTGCTGGCCGCGCGTGAGCGCGCCGATGGGCCGCACGTCAATGAGGCCCACGCGCTGGCCTTCCTGGCGCACCCATTCCACCGCGCCGCGGTGATCCATCACCGGCGAGGTGTTGGGCATCGGGCAGGCCGCCGTGAACCCGCCGCGGATCGCGGCATGCGAGCCGGTTTCCACGGTTTCTTTGTCCTCCCGGCCCGGCTGGCGGAAATGCACGTGCAGGTCCACGAACCCCGGCATCACCAGCTTGCCGGACGCGTCGAACCGGCGCAGGCCGTTGCGCGCGGCGATGGAGGGCTGGATGTCCGTGATCTTCCCGTCCTCGATCAGCACGTCGGCCCGTCCCTCGCGCTTCGTCGAGGGGTCCACCACCGTCCCGCCGGAAATCAGCAGCTTTCCTTCGCTCATTCTTCCACCTTGGGCGGGCCGGACACCAAGAACAGCGCCGCCATCCGCACGGCCACCCCGTTCGTCACTTGATCCAGGATCACCGAGTTCGGCCCGTCCGCCACGTAGGAATCCAGCTCGACACCGCGGTTGATCGGGCCCGGATGCATCACCAGCACGTCGGGTTTGGCGGAGCGCAGCCGCGCTTCATCCAAGCCGTAGCGCAGCCGGTACTCGCGCAGGCTCGGCACCAGCGCCGCCTCCTGCCGCTCGTGCTGGATGCGCAGCAGCATCAGCACATCGGCATCCGTGATGGCCTCAGCGACGTCCCAGGTGACGCGGGCGCCGAGGTCTTCGATGTGCGAGGGCATCAGCGTCGGCGGGCCGCACAGCGTCACGCAAGCACCCAGCTTCGTCAGGCCCCACAGGTCGGAGCGCGCCACGCGCGAGTGGGCGATGTCGCCGATGATGGACACCTTCAATCCCTCGATCCGGCCCTTCTGCCGCTGGATCGTGAGCAGGTCCAGCAGCGCCTGGGTGGGGTGCTCGTGCGCGCCGTCGCCGGCGTTGATGACGGAGGCGTTCGTCTGGCGCGCGATCGTATGCGGCACGCCCGCCGCCGCGTGGCGGATGATGAGGACGTCCACCTTCAGCGCTTCCAGGTTGCGGACCATGTCCAGGATCGTCTCCCCCTTGGTCAGGCTGGAGGCGGAGGCGGTGATATTGATCATGTCGGCGGAAAGGCGCTTGGCCGCCAGCTCGAAGGAGGTGCGCGTGCGGGTGCTGGGTTCGAAGAAGAGGTTCACCACCGTCTTGCCGCGCAGGGCCGGCACTTTCTTGATGGGGCGCAGGGAAATCTCGCGGAACGATTCGGCCGTGGCCAGGACCAGCCGGATCTCTTCGGCGGAGAGGTCCTCCAGCCCCAGCAGGTCTTTCTTGGTCCACTGGAGGCCTTGGGCCTCGCGCGCGACGGCGGCCTCAGCCATGGGAGGGCTCCTCGATCATCACGACCTCGTCCGCCCCGTCGGTTTCTTCCAGCCGCACGTCCACGCGCTCGGCCAAGCCGGTGGGCAGGTTTTTGCCCACGTAGTCGGCGCGGATCGGCAGCTCCCGGTGGCCTCGATCAATCAGCACGGCAAGCTGGATCAGCGTCGGGCGGCCTAGATCAATCAGCGCATCCAACGCGGCCCGGATGCTGCGCCCGGTGAACAAGACGTCGTCCACCAGAATCAGCCGCAGCTCGGCGATGTCGAAGGTGAAATCGGTGGCCTGCACGACGGGTTGATGGGTCGTGCGGGAGAGATCGTCGCGGTAGAGCGTGATGTCCAGCGCCCCCACCGGCACCGCTTGGCGCTCGATGGCCTCAATCTCTCGGGCCAGGCGCTTCGCCAGCACCGCGCCGCGCGTGCGGATGCCCACCAGCGCCAGGTTGGAGACGCCTTTGTTGCGCTCCACGATCTCGTGCGCGATCCGCACCACCGCCCGGCGGACGGCATCGGCGTCCATGAGCTTGGCTTTGACGCGCGCGGCCGGAGTCGTCATCGGGCGCCAAAAAAGCCCCGAGGTCGCCTCGAGGCTATGGTATGACCTATCAGAATGTCGTAGACACAAGAATGCATCGCTCGCCTTTCCCGTCTCTCAGGACGAGGTTTAAAGGGTGAACACTTCAACGAGTATAGCCGAATAACGCGCCGCCGTCAAATCCCCCGCCAGTTCATGCGGGATCTTCCACCGAGGCGCGGGGCTTGCGCGGCAGCAGCGATTCCCCCTCTTCGGCGCCCTCGTCCGTTGACGCAAGCCCGGCGCAGATGCCGCGCGTGGAAGCTTTCACAAAAGAGACCAGATGCTTCACCTCCTCGGATCTGCACTGCTGCTCAATCGCCTCCAATGCATGCGGCACGTTGAGATCCGAGCGGTAGAGCAGCTTGTACGCCAGCTTGATTTCGCCGCGCACCTGAGCGGAGAACCCGGCGCGGCGCAGGCCGACGACGTTGATGCCTTGCACGACCGCCGGGCGGCCGCCGCAGAGCATGTAGGGCGGCACGTCCTTGTTGATCGCCGAAAGGGCGCTGAGCATCGCCAGCCGCCCCACGCGCGTGAACTGGTGCAGCCCCACCATGCCGGAGAGAAACGCGCCGTCCTCGATCACGCAGTGGCCGGTCAGGCTGGCGAGGTTCACCAGGATCACCTTGTTGCCCACCTGGCAGTTATGGGCCACGTGCGCGTTGGCCATCAGGAAGTTGTCGTCGCCTAGCACCGTCGAGGAACCAGGCTTGGTGCCGCGATGAATGGTGACGTACTCGCGGATCGTGTTGCGGTGGCCGATGCGGGTGAAGGTGGGCTCGCCGGTGAACGCCAGGTCTTGGGGCGCGTGCCCGATGACCGCGCCCATGTGGAGCTGGTTGTCGTCCCCCAGCGTCGTCCCCGGCCCGACGTAGACGTTCATCCACAGCCTGTTGCGCGAGCCCAGCGCCGCCCCGTCTTCGATGACGCAGCCGGGCCCGATCTGGTTATCCTCGCCGAGCCGGACGCCCGTGCCGACCTGGGCGCCGGGGTGGATGTTATTCATCGCGATTCCGTGCTGAGAGTACGATCACGAATTCCCCCTTTGGAGGCTTCTGCTCGAAGTGCGCAAGCAGCTCGCTGACGCGGCCGCGTCGCACCTCTTCGAACATTTTCGTCAGTTCGCGGACGCACACGGCAGGCACATCCCCGATGGTCTCGCGGATCTCCGCCAGCGTCTTGAGCAGCCGGTGCGGCGACTCGTGCAGCACGATGGTCCGCTCTTCATGCGTGAGCGCCTCCAATCGCGCGCGCCGACGGCCGCTCGTCGCCGGCAAGAACCCCTCGAACACAAACCGCTCAGCCGGCAGCCCTGAGAGCACCAGCGCGCCGATCAGCGCTGCCGGGCCCGGCACCCAGGATACCGGCACGCTTTCTTCAATGGCGCGATGGACCAGCCACCAACCCGGGTCGCTGATGAGCGGCGTGCCGCCGTCGCTGACGAGGGCCACCGACTCGCCCGCCTTCAATCGCTCGATGAGCGCCGGCGTCTTGGCGCGCTCGTTGTGCTCATGCAGGCTCGTCATCGGGGTGGCAATCCCGTAGTGGTGGAGCAGCTTCGCCGTCTGCCGCGTGTCCTCGCACGCGATGACGGCTGCCGACTTCAGCGTCTCGATCGCCCGCAGCGTGATGTCCCCAAGATTACCGACGGGCGTGCCGACTAGATAGAGCGTGCCTGGCATGGCACTCAGCAGACAGCACACAGCACACAGAGCATTCAACACCTACCCCGTCGTGTTGGTCGATTCGGTGTGCTGTGTGCTGTCTGCTGAGTGCTCATTCCACGGTGACGCTTTTAGCCAAATTGGGCGGCTGGTCAATATCGCACTTATTGGCGCGCGCCACGTGGTAGGCGAAGAGCTGCAGCGGCACCGCGTTCACGATCGGCGAGAAGAACTCCTCCGTCTTGGGGACGGAGATCACGGCGTCCGCGTGGCGGCGGATGGCGCGGTCGCCCTCCGAGGCGATGACGATGCACGCGCCCTTGCGCGCGCGGACCTCCTCGATGTTCGAGACGATTTTCTCATAGACCGGCGAACCGGTGGCCAGGAAGACCACCGGCCAGCCCGGGCGGATCAGCGAGATCGGCCCGTGCTTCATTTCGCCGGCGGCATAGCCTTCGGCATGGATCAGCGGGCAGATTTCCTTCAGCTTGAGCGCGCCTTCGAGGGCGCTGGGATAATTGTAGCGCCGCCCCAAGTAATAGAAGTTCCGGGCGGAGGCGTAGCGCCGCGCCGCCTGCTTGATCGCCGGCTCGGCGCGCAGGGCGTTTCGGACCAGCCCTGGCACGGCCTGCAATCCGGCAAGATGGCGCCGCCATTGGGCCGCCGGGATCGCGCCGCGCAGCTTCCCCAGCGCCAGCGTCAACAGGCACAGCGCCGTCAGCTGTGAGGTGTAGGCTTTGGTCGAGGCCACGGCGATTTCCGGCCCGGCATGGGTATAGAGGACGGCGTCGGCCTGGCGCGCGATGGACGACCCCATCACGTTGCAGATGGCCAGCACCTTGGCGCCATGCTCTTTGGCCAGCTTGACGCCGGCGAGCGTGTCCGCCGTTTCACCCGACTGCGTGATCGCCACCACCGTGGTGTCGCGGTCCAGCATCGCGCCGCGGTAGCGGAATTCGCTGGCCAGATCGACATCCACAGGGAGCCTGGCGACTTCTTCCAGCATGTATTCGCCCACCAGCCCGGCGTGATAGGCCGTGCCGCAGCCGAGGATGATGAGCCGCTCCGTCCGGCTCAGCTCCTTGAGGAAGGCGCTGGTGCGCCGGTCGAACGTAATCTGCGCGTGGCCCAGGCGGCCGGTCAGCGTTTGCTCGATCGCAGCCGGCTGTTCATGGATTTCCTTGAGCATGAAGTGCGCGTGGCCGTCCTTTTGCGCCGAGGCCACGTCCCAGTCCACCACCACCGGCTTGCGGACCACCGGTTTGCCCTCCAGCGTCGTCACGCGCGCGCCCTCCACGCTGATCTCGGCGATCTCCTGGTCGTTCAGGTACAGGACGCGCCGGGTCCGCGACAGGACGGCGGGCACGTCGCTGGCGAGCAGCGTTTCGCCGCGGCCCAGGCCGACGATGAGCGGGCTGCCGCACCGCGCGCCGTACAACCGGCTGGGGTCCGAGGCCGCAATCAGGCACACCGCGTACGACCCGCGCAGCTCCTTCAGCGCGCGGCGGAACGCCTCGGGCAAGGGAAGCTGCTTCGCGTGCTCCTCGATCAAATGGACGATGACTTCCGTGTCGGTTTGCGACCGGAACCGGTGCCCGCGCCCCAGCAGTTCCGACTTCAACTCGGCGTAATTTTCGATGATGCCGTTGTGGACCAGCGCGAGCTCGCCGGTGCAGTCCCGATGGGGATGGGCGTTGAGCTCGGAGGGCTCCCCGTGCGTGGCCCATCGCGTGTGGCCCACGCCCAGGCGCCCCTCGAGCGGCTGCCGCTTCAGCGACGAGGCCAGCTCTTTGAGCTTGCCGGCGCGCTTGCGCACCTGGATGCCGCGGCCGTTGAACACGGCGATGCCGGCGGAGTCATACCCCCGGTACTCCAGCCGGCTGAGGCTGTCCAATACCGTGCTGACCACGGGTGCCTTGCCGATATATCCTACAATGCCGCACATGGTACTCGCTACGCTCGCAGAGTGATGGGTGACAGGTGACAGGTGACAGGTGACACGACGCATCTTCCCATATGCTCAAAACCTCTGTTGATAAACGATGCGTCCCGCCACCCACGTCATGTGGGCGCGGAACCGTTCGTCAAAGACCACCAGGTCCGCCCGCTGGCCCGGCGCCAGCGCGCCTCGCGCTCGCTCCAACCCCAAGAGCCGAGCGGGATTGGCCGTCGCCAGCCGGACCGCGTCGTCGAGCTTCATCTTACCAAAGCGCGCCGCGTTGCGCACCGCCTCCAGCATCGTCAGGCGGCTGCCGGCCAGGGTGCCCTGCGGCGTATAAAACGCCCCGCCGCGCGAGCGCGCCGACCGCAGCGACGCCGTCCCGCCGGAGCCGGCCTGGCGCCGGATCGAATCCGTCACCAGCACGATGCGCTCCGGCCCCGTGCATCGCAGCAGCAGCCGAAACGCCTGCGGGCTGACGTGGACACCGTCGAGAATCACCATCGTCGTCAGGCGATCATCGGTCAGCGCCGCGTCAATCAGGCCGGGCTGCCGATGATGGAACGGCGCCATGCCGTTGAAGACGTGCGTCACCGCCCGCGCGCCGGCGTCCGCGGCGCTCGCGGCCTGCGCCGCGCTCGCCAGGCTGTGCCCCAGCGAGGCGATGATACCGTGCTGGGCGCACCAGCGGACCGCGCGCAACCCGCCCGGCAGCTCCGGGGCGATCGTGATCATCTTCAGCGCTCCGTGGCCGACCCGGTTGAGCTGGGCCAACTCCTTCGTCAGGGGCGGCCGTAGCCACCGGCTGGCCAGCGCCCCGGCGCGGCGGGGGTTGATGAAGGGGCCTTCCAGATGGAATCCCAGGCATTCCGCGCCGTCGTATCGCAGCGAGGCGCGCTCGATCATCTGTTGGGCCAGCGCCTGCGGGGCCGCCGGACCGATGGCGGAAAGGAAGGCCGTGGTGCCGGCGCGGGCTGCGTCCTGGGCGACCAGGGCCGGCTCGCCCCACACGTGCAGGTCAATGAACCCCGGCGCGACGTAGCGGCCCCCGACATCCACGCGGCGGGCGCTGCGCGGGGGACGACGGGACATCTCGACGATCCGGCGGCCCTGGATCGCAATAGCCCCGGAGATGATGCCGGCCGGCGTGATCAGCCGCCCGTTCGTCAGGCAGGTTACCGGGAGTGTGGGCATGGAGAGAAGAACATGTCCCCAGCGGGAATCGAACCCGCGTTGTCAGCTCGAAAGGCTGTTGTCCTGCCACTAGACGATGGGGACAGACAAATGGTTATTGTACGCCCACCCTGCTACTTTTTCCGCTTCGGTTTGGGCGCGGCGCGCTTGGGTTTCTTGGACGCCGTCGGCGGGCTTGCGGGCGCGGCCAGCTCCTCTGCTTCCGGCGCGGCCTCCGGGGCAGGAGCGTCAGGCACGGCCGCTTCCACGGGCTTGACCTCTTCTTCTTCGGGCGCCACGCTGGCCACCGACGACAGGCGATCTTTGCCCTTCATGCTGATGAGCCGGACGCCCTGGGAGCCCCGGCCCGTCATGCGGATGTCTTTGATCGGGCAGCGCACCATCATGCCGTCCTGCGTCACCAGCATCAGCTCGTCGCGGTCGGTCACCGTTTTGGCGCTGACCACCTCGCCGTTCTTCGCCGTCACCTTGATGTTGATGATGCCCTTGCCGCCGCGGCTCTGCACGCGATATTCCTTGATGGGGGTGCGCTTGCCGAATCCTAAGGTGGTCACCGTCAGTATCGTCGCGTCCGGATCCACCACCGGCATGGAGACCACCTCATCTCCCTTGGCGAGGCGGATGCCGCGCACGCCGCGCGCCGAGCGGCCGACTTCCCGCGCTTCCTCGGCGGAGAATCGGATGGCCTGCCCCTTGCGCGTCACGAGCATCAGCTCCGGCTTGGCGCCGATGACTTTGGCTTCGATCAGCTCATCGCCCGCGTCCAGGGTGATGGCGATGATGCCGGCCTTGCGCGGGTTGGCGTAGGCGTCGAGCCGCGTCTTTTTGATGACGCCCTGCTTCGTGGCCATCACCACGAACCGCTCCGGCTCAAACGCCTTGACGGCGACGAACGCTTCCAGCTTCTCGTCTTTTTGCTGCGAGAGCAGGTTCGCCATCGCCGTTCCCTTGGCGTACCGGCCGGCCTGCGGGATCTCGTGCACCTTCAGCCAGTAGCAGCGGCCCTGGTTGGTGAAGAACATCAGGGTCTCGTGCGTTGAAGCCACGAAGAGATGCTCCACGAAATCCTCTTCCTTGGTTTCCATCGCCGTCACGCCCACGCCGCCGCGCCGCTGCTTGCGGTAGGACGACACCGGCAGCCGCTTGATGTAGCCGGTGTGGGTGATGGTGATGACGACGCTCTCCTCCGTGATGAGGTCCTCGATTTCCAAATCTTTCACTTCGCCGACGATCTCGGTGCGCCGCTCGTCGCCGAAGCGCTTCTTGAGGTCCAGGCACTCCTCCTTCACCACCTCGAAGACCTTGCGCTCGCTGGCGAGGATCGCCTGGTAGAACGCGATCTTCTTGAGGAGCTCCAGGTATTCCTGGTCGATCTTTTCCCGCTCCAAATGGGTGAGGCGCTGCAGCTGCATTTCCAGGATCGCCTGGGCCTGGCGGTCGCTGAAGTCCCAGCGCTTCATCAACGTCTCTTTGGCCTCCGCCGGCGTCTTGGATTGGCGGATCGCCTTGATGATGGCGTCCAGATGATCGAGCGCCTTCTTCAGCCCTTCGAGGATGTGCGCCCGCTCCTGCGCCTTGGCCAAATCGTAGCGCGTGCGCCGGATCACCATCTCCTTGCGGTGCTCGAGGAACTGCTGCAGGAGCTGTTTCAGCGAGCAGACGCGCGGCCGCCCCTCGACGAGGGCCAGCATGATCACCCCGAAGCTGTTTTCCAGCTGGGTCTGCTTATAGAGCTGATTGAGCACCACCTGGGCGTTGGCGTCGCGCTTCGTCTCGATGACGATGCGCATGCCGTCCTTGTCGGACTCGTCGCGCAGATCCGAAATGCCGTCCATGTTCTTGCCCTGCACGAGCTTCGCGATGTGCTCGATCAGCGTCGCCTTGTTGACCTGGTAGGGCAGCTCCGTCACGATGATCGCTTCGCGGTTGCCCTTGAGCTGCTCGACGTGCGCTTTCGCCCGGATCTTGATGCTGCCGCGCCCGGTCTGGGAGGCGTCCGAGATGCCCTGGCGTCCGCAGATGATGCCGCCCGTCGGGAAGTCCGGACCCCGCACGCATTTCATCAGCGCTTTCGCGTCCGCATCCGGCTCGTCAATGAGCAGGGCCAGCGCGTCCACCACCTCGGTGAGGTTGTGCGGCGGGATGTTGGTGGCCATCCCCACGGCGATGCCGCTGGAGCCGTTGACCAGCAGGTTCGGCAATCGTGAGGGCAGCACGCGCGGCTCGGTCAGCGAGCCGTCGAAGTTCGGCGCGAACTCCACCGTGTCCTTATCAATGTCCGCCAGCAGCTCTTCGGCGATGCGCGCCAATCGTGTTTCCGTGTAACGCATCGCCGCCGGCGCGTCGCCGTCCACGCTGCCGAAGTTGCCCTGGCCGTCAATCAGCGGGTAGCGCAGGCTGAAGTCCTGCACCATGCGCACCATGGCGTCGTAGACCGCCATGTCGCCGTGCGGGTGGTATTTCCCCAGCACTTCCCCGACGATTCTCGCGCTCTTCTTGTAGGGCTTGCCGGCGTCCAGTCCCAACTCGCGCATGGCATAGAGGATGCGCCGGTGCACCGGCTTCAAGCCGTCGCGCGCGTCGGGCAGCGCGCGCCCGACGATGACGCTCATCGCGTACGACAGGTAGGAGTCTTTGACCTCGGCCTCGATCTGCCGCGGGATGATTTTTTCGCCTTGGGCGTACATGCGGATATCCTTTATCGCTGGATGTGCTTAGACGTCGAGGTTCTTGACTTCGAGCGCGTGCTCTTCGATGAATTGCTTGCGGGGCTCCACGGCCTCTCCCATCATCACCGTGAACATGCGGTCGGCCTCCACCGCGTCCTCGGCCGTGACCCGCAGGAGCGTCCGCTTGGCGGGGTCCATCGTCGTGTCCCACAACTGCTGCGGGTTCATCTCCCCCAACCCCTTATACCGCTGGATGGCCAGGTCTTTCCGTCCGGATTCTTCGATCGCCACGAGCACCTCCCGCAATCCGGTGAAGGCCCGCTCCTGCTTGTCCTCGGACAGCTTCAGCAGCGGCTTGGCCCCCGACGGGTAATATTCTTGGATGCTCAGGTCCAGCTTCGCCAGCTCGCCGGCCAGCGTCGTCAGCTCCGTGGCCTCGAACAGCTCGGCGAACACCACGTGGCCGTTGGCGCCGGGCTTCTCCAGTTCTTCCACGTTGAGGTCGTGCTTCTCGGCGAACGCCGCCAGCTCCTCGTCGTTATAGAGGAAGTGCTCCTCGCGGTCCACGCGGATGCGGTAGAGCGGCAGCCCTTTCTTCTTGTCGGCGCGGGCGAAATAGCTCGCCGGGTCCACGCGGTGCCGGTGGATGCCTTTCGAGAGCCGCTCGATCTCCGTCAGGATTTTCAGCAGGTTCAGCAAGGTTTTCTCTTTATAGCTGCGCTTGCTCTTGAGGTAGGTCAGCTCCTGCCCCTCCGCCCCCATTTCCAGCAGCATGCTGGACATTTGGTCTTCGGTTTCGATGTACTCCTCGCGCTTGCCACGCTTGATCTTGAACAGCGGCGGCTGCGCGATGTAGATGTGCTGGTTCTCGATCAGCTTCGGCATCTGCCGGTAAAAGAACGTCAGCAACAGCGTGCGAATGTGGTTGCCGTCCACGTCGGCGTCCGCCATCAGGATGACTTTGTGGTAGCGCAGCTTCGCCAGGTCCTGCTCGTTGCCGATGCTGCAGCCCAGCGCGGTAATCACGGTGCGGATTTCTTCGTTGGTCAGCACCTTCTCCAGCCGCGCCTTCTCGACGTTGAGGATCTTCCCCTTGATCGGCAGGATCGCCTGGAACCGCCGGTCCCGTCCTTGCTTGGCTGAGCCGCCGGCGGAGTCGCCTTCGACGATGTACAGCTCGCACAACGCCGCGTCCCGCTCGGAGCAGTCCGCCAGTTTTCCCGGCAGCGTGTTGGATTCCAGCAGCCCTTTGCGCCGCACCAGCTCGCGCTCGTGGCGCGCCCGCTCCCGCGCCCGGGCCTCGACGACGCACTTGTCGGCGATCTTGTTCGCCACCGCGGGGTGCTCCTCGAAATATTCCCCCAGCCGCTCGTTGACGATCGAGGCGACCGCCCCTTCGGCCTCCGAGCTGCCCAGCTTCGCTTTGGTCTGCCCCTCGAACTGCGGCTGGGACAGCTTGACGCTCACCACCGCCGTCAGGCCGGCGCGCACGTCCTCGCCTTCCAGCGTCAGGTCGTCGCCCTTGAACAGGTTCTTGGCTTTGCAGTACTGGTTGATCGTCCGCGTCAGCGCCGACTTGAAGCCGGAGAGGTGCGTGCCGCCATCCGCCGTGTTGATATTGTTGGCGAAGGAGAAGATCCGCTCGCTGAACTCGTCGTTGTACTGCAGCGCCACTTCCACCGCCACGTTGTCGCGGGTGTCCGAGAAAGCCACGACGGGGTGCAGCGACGTTTTGCTTTTGTTCAGGAACGCGATGAACTCGGCGATGCCGCCGTCGAATTTGAACGTGACGGACTTCTCGTTCCGCTCGTCGGTGAGGCTGATGGACAGCCCCTTGTTTAAGAAGGCCAGCTCGCGGAAACGGTTCACCAAGGTGTCGTAGGCGTACACCACACCCCCGGTAAAAATGGCCGCGTCGGCCTTGAACGTGATGCGCGTGCCGGTCCCTGAGGCTTTCCCGATGACGCTCATCGGCGACGCGGGGTTGCCTCGGGCGAATCGCTGCCGGTGCAGCTTGCCGTCGCGGCGCACCTCGGCCTCCAGCCACTCCGACAGCCCGTTCACCACGGACACGCCCACGCCGTGCAGCCCGCCCGCGACCTTGTAGGTGCGCGCGTCGAACTTGCCGCCGGCGTGCAGCTTGGTCAGCACCACCTCCAGCGCCGAGCGCTTTTCGGTCTTGTGCATGTCCACGGGGATGCCGCGTCCGTCGTCAATGACCGTCACGGAATTATCCGGATGAATGATGACCTGCACCGCGGTGCAAAACCCCGCCATCGCCTCATCAATGGAGTTGTCCACCACCTCTTCCACCAGGTGATGCAGCCCTTTGGCGCCGGTGTCGCCGATATACATCGCCGGCCGGCGCCGGACGGCTTCCAACCCCTCGAGCACCTGGATCGAGCTGGCATCGTACCCGGAGCCGCCCGATGCGGCCGCCGGTTTGTTCGAGGATGTCACCCGTTTTGTGGCCATACAACCCCCTTCAGTCCGCGATGGTTGGTGCGAAGCTTCCGTTGAATGGTCGGGCAGCGGGTCAGCGTCTGCACCAGACTGCCGTCCGACAGCAGAATCCGGCTGCGCGCCCCGCGCTGGCGGATCGCCAAAATGGCGACCACGCTCTCCCCCCAAAACGCCTGCGCCCGGTCCACCCAATACCCGATCATTCGTCGGTGGAGGCCGCGCCAGGCACGTGTCCGGCCCGCAGCACGACGTCCTCGATCTTCGCATCGGGTGCCGCCTGCTGCAGCGCGCGGACTAATCTCGTTTTTTCAAACGTCAGCGTGAAGCTGGCGCCCGGTTCGTCGGTCTGCACGTAGACGACCCCGCGCCGGATGCTCACCGGCTTCGTGTGGGCCGCCATCGCCCGGCCGACCGCCGCGGCCCACGCCGCCTGCACCTGCTGCAATGCCTGCTGCCGCGCCCCGGCTTGCTTCAGGATCCCGGGCAGCAGCGCGCCGAGCGGATCAACCTCTCGGCGCTTCTGCCGGGTCATGCCAATTTCATGGGTAACACAAGATACAGTAAGTTGGGCAGGCGAATCATGGCCGGCTTGTCCGGGGAGGCGATTTCCGCCGTCACCTCGTCGGCCTCCATCACCTTCAACACGTCCAGCCAAAACTCCGGATTGAACGCCACGGACATCGGCTGCCCCGTGTACCGGACCGGCAGTTCCTCGCGGGCGCTCCCCAGCTCCGCCGATTCTTTTGAGACAACCAACCGGTCGGCGGTCAGCTCAAACACCACCGCCTGCGATGCGGCGGTGGTCATTAAGCTGACGCGGCGGATCGCGTTGGCCAGCGCGTCGCGGTTGCATGTCAAGCTAGTGGCCACCGGCGGCGGGATGACGCGCTCATATTCCGGGAATTGCCCTTCGAGCAGCCGCGACACCACCGTGACCTCTTCCAGTTGAAACGCCAGCTGATTATCGCTCAACATCGTCACGCGCACGATCCCTTCGCCGTCTTGGAGCACTCGCCCCAGCTCCCGGATGGTTTTCGCCGGCACCACCACGCGGGTATTCCAGTCCGCGCCCTCGACATCACGCGCCGTGGCCACCGCCAATCGCCGCCCATCGGTGGCCGCCAGCGTCACGGTGCCCTGCTGCACCTGCAGGAGCGTGCCGTTCAAGATAAAACGGGTTTCCTCGAGCGACATGGCGAACGTTGTGGTCTCAACCAATGTTTTCAACAGGGCCTGTGGAATACTCAAGGTGTGGCGCGGTTCGATGGGGGGGAACATGGGAAAGTCTTCCGCCGGCAACCCCGGCAAGCGAAAATGGCTCGATCCGCACGAGACGGTCGCCGTGTGGTTTTTCTTGGCCTCAAGCACAATCACCTCATTCGGCAATTCCCGCACAATCGTCGTGAGCCGCCTGGCCGGCAAGGCGATCGCACCCTGTTTTCCTGGTTGGAGAAGCGGGAGGCGGTACTTCATGCCCACATCCAAATCCGTGGCGGTGATCACCAGCTCTTTCTCGGTGGTTTCCAACAGCACGTTGGCCAGAATCGGCATCGCGCTACGGTCATTCACCGCCCGTTCGACCAACTGGAGGCTTCGCAGCAATCTCGCTTGGTCAATGGTCAACAACATCCCCCACCCCTCTAGTGCTGTTACTATGTGTTGTGTGTACTACACCAAACTTTAGTCGTTGTGGTAGTAAGCGCTGTTGGAATGCCGCGTAACTTTTACCAACCTCACTTACCGGCGGCAGGCGAAGCGGTTGTGATGAGTTGCACCAGGTAATCCGCTGTGCGTTTCTTGTGGTCATCCTGGGCGATTTCCCCCTCAACTTTCTCCACCGCATGCAATACGGTCGAGTGATCGCGTCCGCCGAACGCCCGGCCGATTTCCGGCAGAGAGGATTCCGTCAGCCGGCGGCACAAATACATGGCCAGTTGCCGCGGGTGGAGCACCGAGCGTTGGCGCCGGCTGCTTTTCAGCTCCTCGATCGACAACTGAAAGTATTCTCCCACCCGCCGTTGAATCACATCAATGGTGATGCGCGCCCCCACCTCCCGCACCATATCCCGCAGCACTTCCTGGGCCACCCCCAGCGTGATGGGTTGGGAAAAGAACCGGCTGTACGCCACCACCCGCATCAGCGCGCCTTCCAACTCGCGGATGTTGGAGGTAATTTGCCGCGCCATAAAATCCAGCATGTCATTCGGCACCTCGACGGAAGATTCCGCCGCCTTTTTGCGCAAGATGGCCATGCGCGTTTCAAAATCCGGCGGTTGAATATCAGTGACCAGCCCCCACTCGAATCTCGACACCAGCCGCTGCTCCAGGCCGGGGATCTCTTTCGGAGGCCGGTCGCTGGAAATGACCAATTGCTTGTGCGCGTCGTAGAGCGTGTTGAACGTGTGGAAAAATTCTTCCTGAGTGGATTCTTTCCCCGCGATGAATTGAATGTCGTCGATCAAAATGGCGTCGGCGGTGCGGTACCGTTCCCGGAATTTCGCGGTCGTGCGCGTCTGGATCGCGGAGATCAGCTCGTTGGTGAATTGCTCGCTCGATAAGTAAAACACCTTGGCGGCGGAGCTGCGCTGAATCACGGCATGTCCGATGGCCTGCATCAGGTGAGTCTTGCCGAGCCCGGAGCCGCCGTAAATGAACAACGGATTATACGCTCGGGCCGGCGATTCCGCCACCGCCAGGGAGGCCGCATGGGCAAACCGGTTGCTGGGCCCCACCACAAACCGGTCGAAGGTGTATTTGAGCCCGTGCGCCGCCCCTTCCGGCGGGGCCGAGCGCTCGTTCAGCGACGGCGGCGGGGCCGCCGTGTCCGGAACGGCAACGGTGGCGGCAGCGACGATGCGGAGCTCTCGTCCCCCGAGGCTTTCCTGGATGGCGTCGTGATAATGAGAAACGACCCAATCGCGGAAGTAGGTGTCCGGCGCTTCCAGGACCACCGCGGCGTGAGACAGCTCTTGGGGTTTGAGGGGGGCGATCCACCGCGCCACAATCTCGTTGCCTAGGCGGCCCCGGAGGGCTTCAACAGCGTCATTCCAGCTTGATGGCATAAGTTTTCCACACTATCCACACGTTTTGCACAGGGGGGAGATACATTATAACAAGCCGGCTCTCGAGGCTCAAGGGCGATCTCGCCCCTTGATTCCCCGTGGTGGAGACGGTATAATATCAAACCCATGAAAAAGCACCTTCGTCCCAAGTCCAATATCAAGCGCAAGCGAACGCACGGTTTTCTCCAGCGCATGGAAACGCGCGGAGGACGAAACACCCTCAATCGTCGTCGGCAAAAAGGCCGGTGGCAACTCATCCCCAGCTGATTTCCGCAACCCTCCGTCGCAACGAGCGCTTGTGCCTGACTGCGCGGTTTTCCGCGATTCATCGGGACGGACGGTGGGCGAGAGGACGCTGGATGTCGGTCGGAGCTCTCCCCAATCGCCTTACAGTGACGCGGTTGGGGCTTCGCGTTCAGCGCGGCACAAAAGGCGCCGTCATTCGCAATCGCCTCAAGCGGGTATTCCGGTCGGTGTACCGAGTCCATAAGACTGCGCTGACCCCTGGGTATGACGTTGTGGTGGTGCTTCGAAAGACCGCGGACGTGACCCAGGACCATCTCGCCAAGGATTTCCTCACCGCCTGCCGTTCTCTCGGCGTCCTCGCGAAATGATGCTCAAAACACTGTCTTACATATACCATAACATATTGTCTTCGTTAATGTTACCATCATGCAGGTTCGTTCCATCATGTTCCAAGTTTGCCGAAGACGCCATCACCATTCATGGGCCGTGGCGCGGAGGAATGAAGGCCGTCGCCAGGCTATTGCGTTGCCACCCATTTAACCGAGGCGGATTTGATCCGGTGACTCATGGAAGCTGAAAAGCGCGTGTGGATCGCATCGCTGCTCTCTGTCGTCGTGTTGATGGCGTATTCCCAAATCCTCAGAAAATCCACGCCACCCGCCGTGCCATCACCCACGCAACCTATTGAAAACCATATTGTTCAATCAAGTCCACTGGTCAAACCGTTGTCCGAGCTTCGCGAAGAACAGGTGGAGCTTGAGTCTGATCAGCTTCGGTTGTCGGTTGGGGCGTCCACCGCTTCGATCCATTCGGTGGCGCTGAAGGCATATGCCGAGAAAAACACCGGCATTGTGCTGAAATTCGGCAGGAGGGTTCCCGTATTGGCAATCGCCCCTGAAGACGACGCCAATTGGAACCTGCTTGAACATGCTGAACGGACGGCTCGCTGGAGCCGAACGTTATCGAGCGGCGTGCAGCAGCTGATTGAGCTGCAGTTGGATGAACATAAGCCGACCTTTCTCGTTAGGATTGAGACGGCGAACCAAAGCGCAAACCCACAGCACGCCCCGTTGGCTGTGCATGGAGCTTGGGAACGAAGCGATGAGCTCTCTCGGCAAACCAACCCGCTCGAGGCCGTCCTCAAGGTGGAAAAACAGCGGAGTTGGCAACGAACGTATCTGAGGTACCACGAAGGCCAATCCAAAGTTTTTGATGTTCCACGTGGAACACGCATGCTGACGCTTTCAGAGCGGTATTTTTGCCTCTCCATGAAACCGGATGAATCTCAATTGGCCACAGCGCAGATTAATCCAGCCCCACAGCAAGTGATCTCGGCCGGACTCATGACCGCGGTTGACTTGAATCCTGGAGATCGGGTGGTTCAGTCCATTTCTGTCTATGCCGGCCCGCGCGACTTCTTCCATTTACGAGAAGCCGGGTTTGATGGGGCGTTCCAAGTTGGGTTGTTGTCGAAAATCGGGCTGATTCTCATGATGATGTTGAAAGGCATCGCCGGCATCGTGAAAAACTACGGGGTGGCGCTGATCCTCCTCTCGGCCATCATCACCTTTCTGCTGGCACCATTCACCATCATCAGCTTTAAATCCATGAAGAAGCTGCAACAACTTCAGCCGATGATGGATACCATCAAACAGAAACATCAAAATGATCCGCAGCGCGCCAACAAGGAAATGCTGGCGCTGTTTCAGGAGCATAAAGTCAGCCCATTGAGCGGCTGTTTGCCGATGCTGTTGCCGCTGCCGATATTTTTTGCGCTCTGGTCCGCCGTGAATCATTTTGTAGGGTTGCGAGGAGCGGAGTTTCTCTGGATTAGGGATCTGTCTCTCCCGGATCGCCTGGCCAAAATGCCATTCGGGCTTGATCTGAACTTATTGCCGATCCTTATGTGTCTTGCCATGTTTATCCAAACGAAGCTGTCTCAGCAGGCGTCACAAAGCGCAAAAAGCCCGTTTTCAGGCCCGTTGATGTCGGTGGTCTTCCTGGTGATGTTTTATCAGGTGCCGTCCGGGCTTGTCCTCTATTGGCTGACCAACAGCTTGGTATCAATTTTTTGGTATCGGGTGGCGGTATCATAGAACCACACAAGTTATTCACAGGTGTGGAAATCGCGTGTTCCACGTGGAACAAGGCACGCTAATGTCCCAAGCCATAGCGATTTGCAATCAGAAGGGTGGGGTTGGTAAGTCTACGACCGCGGTGAATCTCGGGTCGTATTTGGCGCTCTCCGGCAAGAAAACGCTGCTCTTTGATCTGGATCCGCAGGGCAATGCCACCGTATCGTGCGGGGTGAATAGGGCAGTCTCCACCATCACCCTCTATGATGTCCTGCTCAATCAACGCTCAATTCAGGACGCCATTGCCAAGTCAACGCTTCCAGACTTTGACGTCGTCCCATCGCATCCAGACCTGTCGCTGGTGGATTGGAAGCTTGCGAATGAGCCGGAGCGGGAGCGATTGCTTCACAAGATTTGTGAACCGGTTCGGTCGCAGTATGACGTCTTGCTGTTTGATTGCCCGCCGTCCCTGGGGCTATTGACCGTCAACGCGTTGGCGGCGGCCAACTCGACGCTGATCCCGGTGCAATGCGAATATCTGGCGCTGGAAGGCTTAAATTCATTGCTGAGGTCGCTGGAAACCATTCGGCAGTCCCTGAACCCTTCCCTGAAGATCGGCGGGATTGTCTTGACGATGGTGGATTTCCGCGCTAATCTGACACGCGAAGTGGCGCAGGAAGTCCGCGGGTTTTTTAAGGACCTGGTGTTTGATGCGTCCATTCCGCGCAATATTCGTCTCGCCGAAGCCCCAAGCTTCGGCAAACCCATTTGTATGTATGATCCAACTTCAAGTGGTGCAATAGCTTACGATATGCTCGCTAAAGAGCTGACGGTGAAATGCGGATTGGATGCCCAACCGATGGAGGCGGGATCGTCGAATGAATAAGCGTCTCGGCAAAGGATTCGCCGAAATCATTCAAGCCTCGGTCCAGGCCAGCCCGAATTGCGTCTTGCTGCAAGTGGAGCAGATTCGACCCAGCCGGTTTCAGCCGCGCCAAGTGTTTGCCCCGGAAGCGCTTGAGGAGTTGAAATCCTCCATCAAGCAGCGCGGGGTCATCCAGCCGATCATCGTGCGGCCGATCGCGCACGGCACGTATGAGCTGGTGGCTGGAGAGCGGCGTTGGCGGGCGGCGAAGGCGCTGGGATTGCGCGAGATCCCCGCGCTCATCCGGGCGCTGAGCGATCAGGAAACGCTGGAACATTCGATCCTCGAGAACGTCCAACGGGAAAACCTGAACCCGCTGGAGGAGGCGAAAGGCTTCGCGCGGCTCATCAACGAGTTCGGCTATACCCAGGAAGCCGTGGCCGAGGCGTTGGGGAAAAACCGCAGCAGCGTGGCCAATGCGCTGCGGCTGTTGAAGCTGCCGGAGGAAATCCAGCACGCCATCAGCGAGGGGAAGCTGACCGCCGGGCACGCGAAAGCGCTCCTCATGCTTGAAGACGTGGCGAAGCAACGCGCGCTGTTTCAGGACGCGTTGGGCAAGCAACTGTCGGTTCGGCAGCTGGAATCGCTGGCCGCGGACGCCCGGCCGGCGTCCTCCCGACGGCGCCCGGCCGCGGCCGACCCGCACCTGCAGGCGGTGGAGCAATCCCTGCGGGCGTTGCTGGGCACGAAGGTGCGCCTCTCTCCGCGGGCCAGAGGCGGCCGCATCGTCATTGACTATTTTTCAACCGAAGAGCTCTCGCGCATCGCGCAGGCGATGGGGCTGACCGCGGGGGCCTGAAGGGTCTCACGGATGGCGGCGGAAGAAGCGACGCTCGTATTGATCAAGCCGGACGCGATCAAGCGCGGGTTGGCCGGGGCGGTGCTGACCCGGCTGGAACACACTGGGCTGCGCCTCGTCGGAGCGAAGATCACGCGCGTCAACCGGGCGCTGGCCGAAGCGCATTATCAGCGATTGCGCGACAGGCCGTTTTTTGAAGAGCTGATCCAACTGCTGTGCGGGGAGCTGCACGACATTGACTACGTGTGGGCGCTGGTGTACGTGGGGCCGGGCGCGATTGACACCGTGCGGACGCTGACTGGAGCGACCAATCCGGACCACGCGGATCCCCGCTCAATCCGGGGGGCCTTCGGGCGCAATACGACCAACGGCGTCATGGAAAATATTCTCCACGCTTCGTCGGATCCTCAGGAGAGCGCGCGGGAAATCGCGCTGTGGTTCCGACCGGAAGAATTGCTCATCCCGCTGTCTGCGCCGCGCAAGCGCGCCGAGTCATCCGCCAGGGCCGGGCGCGCATGATCCTTCGACGCGGCCATTGGGCCTTGCTCAGGATCATGGTGAGCGGAGTCGAACCATGAGTGTGAGCATGACCGGCTACAGCCGCGTGACGGCGACGTCAGCGGCCGGCACCGTGACGGTGGAGTTGCGGAGCACCAACCACCGCTATCTGGAGGTGGACCAGCGGCTGCCGGACGGGCTGGCCGTCTATGAGAGCGAAGTCGTGCAGTTGCTGCGCCAGCGGCTCCGCCGGGGGCGGATTGACGTTTCGGTCGCGGTGCAAGGCGCCGGAGGGCGCGGCGCGCAGGTGGAGCTCGACGCCCCCCTGGCGCAAACGTACTACCGGAAGCTGTCGGAATTGCGCGCGCGGCTTCGCTTGACCGAGCCGGTGACGCTGGCCCACGTGCTCTCGCTGCCCAAGGTGCTCACGCTGCGGGACGGGCAGGATCGCGCGCAGGTCCTGTGGCCGGCCATCCGGCGCGCGCTGCTCGCCGCCGTGTCCAAGCTGATCGTCGCGCGGCGGCAAGAAGGCCGCCGGTTGATCCACGACATTCGAGCGCAGGCGGAGGTGATCCGCGCGCGGATGCGGGTGATCCGCGCGGCGCTGCCGAAGAACGCGCGCCTGCAGCAGCAGCGGCTCTATGAGCGGTTGAAAGCGATTGTGGGATCGAGCGCCAGCTTGACGCCGTCGCAGATGCAGCAGGCGCTCTCCGTCGTCAAAGGCGCGGACGTGCACGAAGAACTGGTTCGGCTGGACAGCCACTTGGTCCATTTGCGGCAGGCGCTCTCCGGCAGCCAAGCGATGGGCAAGGCGCTGGACTTCATCGCCCAGGAGCTGACCCGCGAAACCAATACGCTGGGCGCGAAAGCGGAGGACGCCTTCATCGCCCGTGAAGTCATCCAGATCAAGAGCGCGATCGAAAAGATCCGCGAGCAAGCGCAAAACCTGGAATAAGCCCGGTCGGACCATCGCCTCGCATGACGCTGCTGAACGTCGGGTTCGATAACGTGGTGTCCGCCGCCCGGATCGTGGCGGTGGTGTCCGCGGACCCGTCGCCGAGCCGGCGGCTGCGCGATGCCGCGCTGCGCCACCGCAAACTGATTGACGCGACGAACGGGCGGCGGACGCGCACCCTCGTGATCATGGATTCGGACCACGTCGTGCTCTCGAGCGTGCAGCCGGAGACCGTGGCCCAGCGCCTGGCGGAGTTGATCACCCGCGGATGAGCCCACGGCGGAGCCGGCGCGGGGGTTTGCCGCAGCCGCAGGAGGAGCGGCGGCGGAGCGGCCAGACGGCGGCAGCCCCAGTGCCCCCGCGGCCGGCGCAGCCCCGCGAGGAGCCGGCAGCGGTCCGGCACGGCCGGGGGGTGGCGTTTGTGGTGTCATCGCCGTCCGGCGGCGGCAAGACCACCGTAGTCCGCGCGCTGGTGGACAGCATGTCCGGCCTGCGGCGCTCGATTTCCGTGACGACCAGGATGCGGCGGCCCGGAGAGCGCTCCCGCGTGGATTACCGTTTTGTCAGCCGGCCCACGTTTCTGCGGCTGCGGGAGGACGGCAAGCTGCTGGAGTGGGCGCAGGTGCATCGCGCCGAGTACGGCACCCTGCGCGAGCCGCTGCTGCAAGCGTTGGCCGCGGGCACGGACGTCATCCTGAGCCTGGATGTGCAAGGCGCCCGCGCGGTCCGGCGCCAATTGAAGGACCGGGCCGTGCTGATTTTTCTGCTGCCGCCGTCGCTGCAGGCGTTGAAAGCGCGGTTGGTGCGCCGGCGGACCGAGTCGCCGGACGCCATCGCGCAACGGTTGAGCGCGGCCCAAAAGGAATTGCGGCGGCTGGCGACCTACGACTATGCGGTCGTGAACCGGCGCGTGGAGCAGGCCGTCGAGGACGTCCGGGCGATCGTGCTCGCGGAGCGCCTGCGCTTGCGCAGCGGGGCGGACGTGTTTGCGGCGACGAAAAAATTCAGCGCGGCGGCCTCGGCGAACGAGCCGCCGCAACACCGAGGAAGGAGCACGAAGCATGACGACGCGGATTCCGATGGAAGAGCTCATTAAACGGTGCCGCACCGCCTATAAGCTGGTGGTGCTGGCGTCGAAGCGGTCGCAGGAATTGAACGAAGGGGCGCCGAAGCTCATCGAAGGGGGCGGCCCCAAGATCACCACAATCGCGCTCGAGGAGATCCGCCAGGGCAAGGTGTCCTGCGAGGTCGACGGCGAGGCGGCTGAGGCCGAGAGCCCCAAGCGCAAGCGCGCCGCGAAGGAGCCGGCGGAGTCGAACGGCGGGCGGGACGCGGCGAAGAAGAAGAAATCATAACGCCGGAAGGCCATCTAAGGAGGGAGCGGACACGCCATGAATACGGACGCGCGACATGTGGTGCTCGGGGTCACGGGCTCCATCGGGGCGTACAAGGCGGCGGACCTGGTCCGGCGGTTGCGGGACCACGGCTGCACGGTCACGTGCCTGCTGACCAAAGAGGCGGAGCATTTCATCACGCCGCTGACCCTGCAGACGCTGTCCGAGCAGCGGGTCTACACGGACCTCTTCACGCTGGAGGACCCGCACGTCATCCATACCCGCATGGCGGACCGCGCCGACTTGCTGATTATCGCCCCGGCGACGGCCAACGTCATCGGGAAGCTGGCGCACGGCCTGGCGGATGACATGCTCACCTGCGTGGCGCTGGCGACGAAAGCCAAGGTGCTGCTCGCCCCGGCGATGAATGTCCATATGTACCAGCACGCCGCCGTGCAGGACAACCTGCGGCGGCTGCGGCAGCTGCGCTACCACGTGGTCGGCCCGAACCTGGGGTCGCTCGCGTGCGGCTACGAAGCGCTGGGCCATATCGCCGACGTGGATGAAATTATCCGGGCGGCCCTGCCGCTGCTGGGGATGTCCGCCCCGAAGTCGGCGTCGCCCGCCTCCAAGCCGCGTCCGGGCGCCTCGGCGTCCCGCAGCGGCGCGCAGAAGCGCCGGCGGTAACCGGGCGGGCATGGCTGCTCCGGCTCAGGCCGGCGTGACGCGCCGGCCGCTTCGCCTGCTGATCAGCTCTGGGCCGACGCGGCAGCCGGTAGACGCGGTTCGGTTTCTCTCTAATTACTCCACCGGTTTCATGGGGGCATGCCTGGCGGGAGAAGCGATCCGCCGCGGGCACCGGGTGACGGTGGTGAGCGGGCCGGCGACGGCGCCGCTGCCGGCGCGCGCTCGGGTCATCCCGGTGGAGCGGAACGACCAGATGCAAGCCGCCCTGCGCCGCCACGCGCGCGGCGCGGACGCCGTCGTCATGGCCGCGGCGGTCTGTGATTTTGCTCCCCGAGCCGTCGTGCGCGGCAAGGCGCGCCGGGAGAAGACGTGGTGGCTGCAGCTGCAAGCCACACCGGATATCATCGGCACGCTGCCCAGGCGGCGCGGACAGGTGATCGTGGGATTCGCGGTCGAGTCGGGCGATGTCCTCCGGCAGGCCACGCGGAAGCTGCTGGCGAAACGATTGGATCTGATTGTGGCGCAACCGCTTGATCGCACAGGCGTTCCGTTCGGCCGCGTGCCGGTGACCGCCTCCCTCCTTTCACAGCAGGGGCCGCCGCGGGTGCTGAGGAACGCATCGAAGCCCAGGGTAGCTCGCGCTGTGCTTGACGAAATCGAGAGACGTTGCTACGCTGACTCCCCAGGGCGCGTGCGTCCTGCCTAACGCATCATGACGACTCATTTTACGTTCACCGGCCTCGGTCGCCAGCTCCGCCGCAAGCGGCTGCTGGGGTTTACGCTGATCGAATTGCTGGTGGTGATCGCCATTATCGGCATCTTGGTGGGGTTTTTGGCGCCGGGCGCCATGAAGATGCGGGAAAAAGCGCGCCGCTCCAAGTGTCAAAACAATTTGAAGCAGATTTACTACGCCATTTCCGCGTATCGCGATGATCATAGCGAACAATACCCGGCCAACCTGGACGAGCTGTACGACCGCTATCTGGATGACCTGGCGGTGTTCAAGTGCCCCTCGTCAAAAAATCCTGTCCCAGCCTCGCCGTCCGGCGGCGACTATGAGTACAACGCCGGCCTGTCTCCGGCTGGCAAGTCAACCGATCCGCTGCTCGAAGACAAGGACGACAACCACCCCGACGGCATCAATACGATTCGCGCCGGCGGCCAGGTCGCCTTTGAGCAGAGCGGCCAGTTTTAACCGCCGACCCCGATCCGTGACGTGATCCGCCGCCCCGGCCCGCCGACACATATTCGTACCGGGGCGGGCAGCCGGCTTCCGCATTATCGGCGACGTAGCCAAGTGGTCCAAGGCGGCGGTCTGCAAAACCGCTATTCACCGGTTCGAATCCGGTCGTCGCCTCCATTTTCCCTCTAGGAATGGGATCGGCAGGCGGGCGCCGGGGTGGGGGAATGGCATACCCGGGTGACTTAAAATCACCTGTCCGAAAGGACATGAGAGGTCGACTCTCTCCCCCGGCAGGTTTTGGGCGCTGTGGGCGTGGGAGAAGACGGCTTACGGCAGCGATTGCGGGCGATTAGCTCAGTTGGTTAGAGCGCATCCTTGACATGGATGAGGTCAGAGGTTCGAGTCCTCTATCGCCCACGTATTTTCGGTAAGACGATAGAGGCACCGAGTCCTCTATCGCCCAACAAGGGATTCCAAGCAGGATTGATGGGACACGCAGGAAGCAAAGACGCACTCAAGGAACAAGACGCGCGGCTGTTTGCGCTGCGGCACAGTGCGGCGCACATTATGGCGCAGGCGGTGACGCGGCTCTACCCGCAGACCAAGCTGGCCATCGGCCCGCCCATCGAGGACGGCTTTTATTATGACGTGGACCTGCCGACGGCGCTGACGGAGGAGCACCTGCCCGCCATCGAGGCGGAGATGGCGAAGATCATCAAAGAAAATCATGCGTTCCAGCGGTCCTCGATCACGAAAGCGGAAGCCGCGCGCCGGTTTGCGGAGCAGCCCTACAAGATCGAGCTGATCCAAGGCATCTCCGACGAGCAGGTGTCGCTCTACACCGACGGAGAGTTCACCGACCTGTGCGAAGGCCCGCACATCGGCGCCACCAGCGATGTGAAAGCGTTCAAACTGCTGGCCGTGGCGGGCGCCTACTGGCGCGGAGACGAGCGCAACAAGCAGCTCCAGCGCATCTACGGCACGGCCTATTTCACCTCCGAAGAGCTGCAGGCGCACCTGCTGCGGCTGGAGGAGGCCAAGAAGCGCGATCACCGCCGGCTGGGGAAGGAGCTGGGGCTGTTCAGCTTCGAGGAATTGGCCGGGCCTGGGGTGGTGTTTTACCACCCCAAGGGTGCCAGGGTGCGGTGGATCATCGAAGATTACGTGCGCCGGCTCCACCTGGCGCGCGGCTACGAGCCGGTGGCGACCCCGCACATTTTCCGCACCGACGTGTGGAAGCGGTCGGGCCACCTGGACCACTACCAAGATTTCATGTTCCTGTTCGAGTCGGAGGGGATGCCCTACGGGGTCAAGCCGATGAACTGCCCCGGGCATATCCTGATCTTCGCCTCCTCGACCAAGAGCTACCGCGAGCTGCCGGTGCGCTTGTTCGAGCTGGGCACCGTGTACCGCAACGAGAAGTCCGGCGTGCTGCACGGCCTGCTGCGCGTGCGGGGCTTCACCCAGGATGACGCGCACATCTTCCTGCGGGAAGACCAGCTCGTCAGCGAGCTGCGGCAGATCTTGGATTTCGCGTTTGAAGTGCTGCGCGCGTTCGGGTTCGAGCAGTACGAGGTGGAGCTCTCGACGCGGCCGGAGCACTTCATCGGCTCGCCGGAGAGCTGGGACGCCGCGGAAGCGGCGCTGCGCGGCGCGCTGGAGGCGAACAAGATTCCCTACACCGTGCACGCGGGCGAGGGCGCGTTTTACGGCCCGAAGATCGACCTGAAGATCCGTGATGCGATCGGCCGCAGCTGGCAATGCGGCACCGTGCAGTGCGACTTCGCCCTGCCGGAGCGGTTCGATCTGTCCTATGCCGGCTCCGACGGCAAGCTGCACCGCGTGGTGATGATCCATCGCGCGCTGCTGGGCAGCTTCGAGCGGTTCTTCGGCATGCTCATCGAGCACTATGCCGGGGCCTTTCCGTTCTGGCTGGCGCCGGTGCAGGCGGTCATGATCCCGTTGACCGACAAGCACGTGCCCTACGCGAAGCAGGTGGCGGCACTTGTGCGCGCGGCCGGCGTCCGCGTGGACGTGGACGAGCGCAACGAAAAGATGCAGGCGAAAATCCGCGACGCGCAATTGGCGAAGATTCCCTATATGTTGATCGTCGGAGGCAAGGAAGAAAGCGCGGGCACCGTGGCGGTGCGCCATCGCAAGGAAGGCGACCTCGGCCCCATGGCCGTGGACGCCCTGCTGGCGCGGCTGAAGGCCGAGCCCATGCCCGCCCAGCAGATTGCCAACAACAACACGGGACGGCCCGGGGACGGCAGCCATCCTCATGTGGAGGTGAATCCATCGACAAGTCTTTGAGGGTCAATGAGCGGATTCGGATCAACCAGATCCGCGTGATCGCCGACGACGGCTCCCAGTTGGGGGTGATGACGCCCCCGGCGGCGCTGGCGCTGGCGCGGGAGCGCGGCCTGGACCTGGTGGAAGTGGCCCCGTTGGCCACCCCGCCGGTGTGCCGGATCATGGACTACAACAAGTTCCGGTACGAGCAGGACAAGCGGGACCGCGAGGCGAAGCGCAAGCACCACATCGCCCGGCTGAAAGAGATCAAATTCAAGCCGCACATCGAAGCGCACGACTATCAGGTGAAGCTCCAGCAGCTGACGCGGTTCCTCATGCGGGGAGACAAGGTGAAAGTCACCATGGTCTACCGCGGGCGGGAACTCAGCCACTTGGATCTGGGGCGGCGCATTCTGGACCGGCTCAATACGGATCTGCTGAATGTCGCGCGGGTGGAGCGCGATCCCCTCTTGGAAGGGCGGTTCATGTCCATGATCTACGCGCCGGACCCGGCGGCATTGAAACGCATAGCGAAACAGCAACGCGCGACGGCGAAGGCCGCGCCGGCGGTCACCCAGCCGGCCGCGCCCGAGCAGCCGGCGAACGAACGAGGGGCTATATGAAACTCAAGACCCACAAGGGCGCCAAGTGGCGCATCAAGGTGACGGGGACGGGAAAGCTCCGCCGGATGAAAACCGGGCGGCGCCATCTCTTGACCGGCAAGTCCAGCAAGAGCATGCGCCCGAAACGACGGTCCGCAGCGATTGCGCCCGCAGTGGAAGAACGGCTCCGGCGGCTCCTGCCGTATCAATAAGCAGGAAGCGTTGGAAACTCATACCTAGAGGAGTAACGAACAATGGCGAAGGTGAAGTGGGCGGTGGCGTCTCGTGGGAGACGCAAACGGTTGCTGGCGAAAGCCAAGGGCTACTGGGGTGCGCGCGGACGCAATGTCCGCAAGGCGAAAGAAACGGTCATCCGGGCCGAAGCCTTCGCCACCCGCGACCGCTTTGCGCGCAAGCGCGATTTCCGTTCGCTCTGGGTGATCCGGCTGAACGCCGCCGCCCGGTCGCGCGGATTGAAATACAGCGAGCTGATCGCCGCGTTCCGCCGGGCCAAGATCGGCCTGAACCGGAAGCAGCTCACCGAGCTGGCGATCCACGACGTCAAAGCGTTCGACGAGCTGGTGGCATCGGCCGTCGGATCCACAACACGGGCCGCGGCCAAGTCGGCTTGAGTTGAAGGGTCTGCGCGTGAAGACGCATGGCCGACCATAGCACGATTGATTTCTCCGAGCCGCCCTCCGCCCGCGTGACGGTGCTGGATAAGGGCGGCTTGCACCGCGTGCTCGGCACGCCCCAGCTGTTCGCGATCGGCTACGGGGACGTGGGGTCGTCCATTTATTACGCCCTGGGCGTGACTGCGCTCTATGCCCTGGGCGCGACCCCGCTGGCGCTGGCGCTGGCCGGCATCGTCTTCTTCTGCACCGTCCTCACGTACGCGGAGCTGTCGGCCGCCATGCCGGAATCCGGCGGCTCCTGCAGCTTCGCCCGCCACGCGTTCAACGATCTGCTCTCCTTCATCGCCGGCTGGGCCCTGCTGCTCGACTACATCGTGACCATCGCCATCTCGGCCTATTCCATCGGGCCGTACCTGAAGAATTTCATCCCCGCTCTCCAGACCTCCATGGGGAACATCCCCTTCACGATGGTGGTGCTGGGGGTGTTGCTGGCGCTGAACGTGTTCGGGATCAAGGAATCCACCCGGGTGTCGCTGACCCTCTCCATCTTCGACATCGCGACGCAGCTGGCGATCATCACCATCGGGTTGGTGCTGCTGATGCAGCTGGCCCAGCCGGCCGCGTTCGTGGAGCATCTCCGGCAGCTGTGGATGCACATGCAAATCGGCGGGGCCGATCCGGTGTGGTCGCCCACGTGGCCCAGTTTTTTTAAGGGCATCGGCATGGCCATGGTGGCCTACATCGGGATCGAATCCATTTCCCAGTTGGCCGGAGAGGCGCGCCATCCGAACCGGACCGTGCCCCGCGCCATGATCGGGACCATGGTGACGTTGTTCATCTTGTACTTCGGGATTTCCCTGATCGCGCTGACCGCCCTCAACCCGAGGGAGCTGACCGGCGCGTACCTTGAGGACCCGATCGCGGGCATCGCCGCGTCCATGCCGTTCGGGCGGCAGTACCTGGCCCCCTGGGTGGGGTTCCTTGGCGCGACCATCTTGTTCGTGGCCGCCAACGCAGGGCTGATCGGGGCGTCGCGCCTGACGTTCGCGATGAGCGAGCACTTTACGCTGCCCCGGGTCTTTTACAAGCTGCACCCCCGGTTTAAGACCCCCTATGTCTCCCTCATCGCCTTCACCGTGCTGGCGTGCGTCATCGTGGTATGGGCGAAGCACCTGACGCACATCGCCG
>JACPRA010000002.1 GCA_016190215.1 Candidatus Omnitrophota bacterium | reverse complement strand
GGCACCCCCGGCCGGCCCGCCGCAGGGATGGCGCCGCCTCCTCAGCCGCCTCTTCCGCTTGCGGACTACCAAGGTGTTGGTCATTGCGGTCATCATCTCGCTCGTCCCGGCCTTCGTCACCCCGCTCTTGGCCTTCACCGGCGCGGCGACTGGTGCAACGGGTGGCGGTCTTGGTCTGCTGGCGTTGACGACGAGCGTGACGGCTTCACCAATGTTCTTGGGGATGGCGCTGACCGCTCTGCTGACGCTCTATGCGTACCGGCAGTTCGCGCTGGCGCCCGTCGGGTTGCACACCGGCGCCGGCAGCATCCTGTCGCCTCCGGTACTCGTCGGAGATGACTTCGTTGGCTCGGTCACGAACTCCCTCAAGCATCTTGCTACGACTGACCTCGCTGATCTCCTGCCTGAGTCCCTCATCAAGCGGATTGCTGTCATCCGACCGTATCTTGGTTCTTCGCTGGTGCTGATCCCGCTGACGCTGTGGGGCGCCTCCCTCTTTTATTGGGGCATCCCCGGCCTTCAGCTCTTCATTGATCTCATCCTGTCGCCTCTGATTACGGACCTGCCGTTCGTGGTGGCGGCTCCGGCCACGTCTCTCTTAGGCGCCATTTCCTGGAGCCTCTCGTTCGCGGGTAACGCGGTCATGCTCCTCACCGGCCTGACAGCCGCGGCGCGATTTGTGCCTGGCGTCCATGAGCATATCCGCGGCGGATTCGAATGGTATGAGGCGGCGTTCGTCGAGCCGGTCAAGGCCCGTTCGTCTAAGCTGGCCAAGCTGGTCCATCTGCCGGTGGGACTGGCCCACACGATGTATAGCTTCGGCTTCGAGCGCATTGACCGGCTCATCAGCCTGGCCAGCGGCACCACCCTCGCGGAACTGGAGCAGGCGACGAAGCATGAAGTCTCTCGGATCGAGCGGGTCTTCGCGCGGATTCCGTATCTCTCGGTGCGGTTCGTGCTGCTGCCGTTCTTCGCCACCGCGGCCATCCTCAGCAAGCGGCTGGGGTTGAAAGCGCTGAGCACGGTCACGCAGGCGATCCTGGTGGGATTCCTGGCCTCGGCGCTGGGCGCGTACGCCTGGATGTCCGGCGCGGAACCCGGCGCGTCGCTGTCCACCTTAAGCTGGATGTTGAACCTGAATCTCCTCACGCTCACGCCGTGGATGGATGCGAACCAGGCCTACTCGATCGCGCACCAGGGCGGTATCAGCGGAGCCGCGGTGCAGGTCTTCTCGCTATTCGGCATCGGCAGCTCGTATGCGCTTGCGGTCGGGATGGGCGTCACCAAGCGCGCCCGGGATATCCGGAAGGCCGCGCAGGCCAAGGGCGAGCGAATCCGGTACTCCCGCGCCTTCGGCCAGGCGCTGTGGGAGCTCGCGCGCTTCAAGAAGGTGCCCAGGAGCTTCGAGCACCCTGAAGCCGGCGAAGCAAGAATCTGGCGCTCGGCTTTCTGGCCGGCCTTCGGGCTCGAAGGTGTGCACCTCGTCGGCCTCGAAGTCGCGACGCTCACGGCGATGAGCGAGATTACGGCGGCGTCTCATGCGGCGGTCATGTCCATCGAAGGGGAAGAAGGCGTGCTGGGGTCCGGGGAGCAGTTTACCCATCGTCTCCTCTCGCCGTTTGGGGTGGAAGCCGGGGACCTCACGAGGCTGGCGCCGGGAACCGCCCGGCTCTCGATGCAAGAGCTCACCGACATCCACCACTGGGAGCGCTTAGCCGAGACCGGCACGCCGCAACAGCGCCTCGAGGCGCGGGTGGCCTTGGACCGGCTCCGGGCGCGCGTGGGTGACCAGGACGCCAAGTCGCGGGTGGACGCAGTCGAAAAGTGGCTCGCGTCCTTGGACGCGCAACGACTTTCCGGGCCTCCGCCTACACCGCCGCAAACACCCGCCGCAGGCGGACCGCCTACGGATGAAGACCAGCGTGAGCCGCTGCGCTTTGAGACCAGCGTGACGGTGACACCTCCGCCGGCTCCCGACCTGCCGCCGGGCGTCGTGGACCCAACTCGTCCCTGGATCCGGCTGGACGGCCTGGCCGCCGGGCCCGGGGCTACGACGGTGCCGGAGCCGCAGGGCCAGCCGCTGGATCAGACGCAGCAGCTGCTATTGATGGAGCAGTCGCGGCGGATGCTCGATCAAATGAACCGAGACATGATGGACTGGATGCGCCGCCAGCAAGAGCAGCGGGCTCGTGAGGTGGTCTTGCCGGAGGTCCGGGCAACACTCAACGAGGCCAAGAGATTGATCGAACGGAACACACAGTATGAGCAGGCCGCAGCGCTCATCAACGCGCTGGAGCGGTCGGCTGGAGAACGCGTGGGC
>JACPRA010000028.1 GCA_016190215.1 Candidatus Omnitrophota bacterium | reverse complement strand
AGACCGCGTGATGACGGAGGATGTCTTTGCCGATGAACTGGACGTCGGCCGGCCAGTGCGCCGCAAACCGGTCACGGTCTTCCCCATAGCCGACCGCGCTGATGTAGTTCAGCAGCGCATCGAACCACACATAGGTCACGTGCTGCTCGCTGAACGGCACCGGGATCCCCCACCCGACGCGTTGGCGCGGCCGCGTGAGGCAAAGGTACTCCGGCAACGGCTGCTCCAACAGGCTCGCGATCTCGTTGAAGCGGGACGATGGCTGGATCAAGGCCGGATGACTTCGCAGGAAGCCCTGAAGCCACTGCTGGCTCTCGCGCAAGGGGAGATACCATCCATCTTCCGTGACCCCTTCGACCAGACGTTTGCAACTCGGGCAGGCAGTCACCCCCCTTGAAACAACCGATGCCTCGACATCGTGTTGCGTCCAAAACGTCTCGCAGGGTGTGCAGTACCAGCCCTCATAGGTCGTGTGGAGCAACGTGTGCTCGTCATGGAGACGCGTCAGGCACGCGCGAACCACACGCTGATGGCGTTCCTCCGTCGTCCGGATGAAATCGTCGTAGGAGATCCCCAACAGCCGCCATAACGCTTTGAACTGTTCCACCATGTCATCCACAAAGGCCTGAGGGGTCTTGCCGGCGGCGATGGCCGCCTGCTCGATCTTCTGCCCATGCTCATCCGTGCCGGTGAGGAAGAAGACCTCCTCATCGTTCAGGCGATGATAGCGGGCCATGCAATCCGCCGCCACGTTGGTATACGAGTGACCGATGTGCGGCGCAGCGTTCACGTAGTAGAGCGGTGTGGTGAGATAGACGGGTGTAGACATTTCTAGGAGGGGCATGGGGCGTGGGGCATGGGGCGTGGGTTCCCCTGCCCCTCGTCTCCTGCCCCTTGCCCCAGCAGTTGGAGCCATTCTTCGCGCAGCAGCGTGCCGATCGCCCGAGGGCTGACCATCCGCTGAGACGACTCCCACAGATCCACGCAGCGCAGCAGCGCCGTCACGCACCGCTCCGGGTCCACGCGAGCCGCCTGCCCCCGCACCGCGTCGGCGGCATGGGCGTGCTGGATCAGCGCCTCCGCCCCGTGCGAAGCCACCATCAGGTCCCGCATCCAATGGATGGTGCCGGACATCCACGGCTCCAGCGCCTTGCGATCCGCCGGCGTCTCCCATTGCAGCCACTGCAGGGGAGCCGTCGCGTGAAACTGCGCGGTCATCTCGCTGTAGGCTTGCCACCGGTCCGCGAACGATTTCGCGGAGGCCAAGCTGCCCTGCGCTAACCGGCCCGCGGCCGCGGCCATCTCGGCCGGACAACCCTGCTCCGACGCCAGCCAGGATTCGATGAGCGACGCCGGCAGCCGCCGGCACCGCACCGCCTGGCAGCGCGAGAGGATCGTCGGCAGCACGTTCGCCGGCTGCGGGGTCAGCAACACCCAGGTCGCATGGGCCGGCGGCTCTTCCAGCGCCTTCAAGAGGCTGTTGGCGGCTTCTTCGGTCAGCCGCTCCACCCCGTCGAGCACCGCCACGCTGTGCCGGGCCTGGAACGGGCGCAGGGCCACGCGATGGAGCACCGCCCGCACGTCGTCAATCCGGATGGTCTGGGCATTGCCCTGGGGGCTAACCATGTGGACGTCGGGATGGCTGCCTTTGGCAATGCGCCGGCAGGGGCCGCACTGGTCGCAGGCGTCATCGGAGGCGCGCTCGCAATTGAGGGTTTTGGCCAGCTCCAACGCGAGCGCGCGCTTGCCGATGCCCTCCGGCCCGATCAACAGGTAGGCCGACGCCAGGCGCTTGCGCTGCACGTGCGCGCGCAGCAGGCGGATGGCAAACGGTTGTCCGAGGATTGCAGACCAAGCCATTAGGACCGGTGACGAGTGATGGGTGATGGGTGATGGGTGAACCGGGCAACCACGAGTGCTAAGATCTGCCGGTGGAGTACGGATGTGGGCTGAGTGCCGTCCACCAGGACGATTCGTTTCGGCTCTCGACGGGCGAGGCGGCGGAACCCGCGGCGCACCCGCTCGTGAAACGCGCGGCCTTTGCCCTCGATACGGTCATGCGTGCCGCCCAAGCGCTTCAATCCCACGCCGGCCGGCACGTCCAGCACGAGGGTGAGGTCCGGCATGCTCTTCCCGACCACGCGGCGTCCCGCCTGCTCGAGCCACGCCAGGTCCACCCCGCCGGCGTCGCCCTGGTACGCGATGGTGGAATCATGAAACCGGTCGCACACCACGATCGAACCGCGCGAAAGCGCCGGCCTGATCTGCTCTTCCACAAGCTGGAGCCGCGCGGCGAAAAAGAGCAGCGCTTCCGACAGCGGCGAGAGCGCCTGCCGGCTGTGCAGCAGCACGCGCCGCAGCCCACGGCCTAACGCGGTCGAGCCCGGGTCGCGCACCAAGACGACGCGATACCCGCGCCGCCGCAGCGCCGCCGCCAGCTTCTTGGCCTGGGTGGATTTCCCCGACCCCTCGATGCCTTCCAGCGTGATGAAGAACCCGCGCGTTGAGCTCATGACGTCGGCAGCACCACCGGACCTTCGGGCGTATCCTCGATAGCAAGGCGTTCAGTCAAAAACACGGCGCGGATTTGATCGGCTGTCGTAAAATCCTTGCGCTGCCTGGCGTCTTCTCGCTTACGTAGACGCTGCTGCTGCTCCTCGTTCAGCCGAGTACCGACGAATCTGTCGAATAGGCCGAGTGTTTTCCCAAGTGAAAATATCGTGTTCGCGATGACCATTCGGCGCGGTTGCTCTGCTTCCCCATATCCCGCGGTCACCAACGCGTCCAATGCCGCTAACGCTTTAGGCGTGTTGAGGTCATCATTGAGCGCATTCACAAATTCCTCCCGCAGCGCAAGCGCGTTGGGGGCCAACGGCAGATCACCCGGCTCGGTCGCCGCATCGGTGTTCATCACTCGATGGCAAAAATTGACCACACGGCGGTAGCGGCCTAAGGCAGCCTGCAAGCTCCGCGGGCTGTAGTCAATCGGACTTCGGTAATGGGCGCTGAGGAAAAACATCTTGAGCACATCCGGCTCACCGCTGCCGGCCTTCACCACCTCCTCAACTGACGTCACATTGCCCACTGACTTCGACATCTTCTCGCCGTTGACGGTGACGAGGCCGTGGTGGACCCAGTATTTGGCGAAGGGCTTGCCGGCGGCTTGGGCTTGGGCGATTTCGTTCTCGTGGTGGGGGAAGAACAGGTCCAGGCCGCCGCCGTGGATGTCGAAGGCGTCGCCGAGGTACTTGGTGCTCATGGCCGAGCATTCGATGTGCCACCCGGGCCGGCCCTGGCCCCACGGGCTGGGCCACGACGGCTCGCCCGGCTTCGCCGTCTTCCATAAGGCGAAATCCAGCGGATCCTGCTTGCCCTCCCCCGGCTCGACCCGCGTGCCGGCCTGCAGCTCGTCCACCGTCCGGTTGGACAGCACGCCATAGGGCGGGAACTTGCGCACGGCGAAGTACACATCGCCGCCCTTGGTTTCGTACGCCGCGCCCGTCGCCACCAGCTTGGCGATGAGATCCACCATCGAGCTGAAGTCCTGCCCGTCGGAGACGACGTGCTCCGTGGCCTTCGGCTCAACGTCCGGCGCCTGGATGCCCAACTGCCCCAGCGCCTGGTGGTAGCTCGCCAGGTACCGCTCCGCCACGTCCGCGCACTTGGCCTTCAATTCGCTGTCTGCTGTGTGCTGTCTGCTGTGTGCTGATTGCGCTGATTCCTGCCGCGCTTTCTCAATGATCTTATCGTCCACGTCGGTGACGTTGCGCACGAAACGCACGCGGAACGTCCGCGCCAGGTGGCGGCGCAGCACATCGAAGACGTACGCGCTGCGCACGTGGCCCAGGTGCGGCTCGTCATACACCGTCGGGCCGCAGACGTACATCGTCACCTCGCCAAGGCGGCGGGGCTCAAACGGCTCGATCGTGCGCGTGAGGGTGTTGTAGAGTCGGATACTCATGGGAGGCGGTGTATTGTACCACGGAAGTTGTGCCTGGATTGGCGCTAGCCACGCCCGTGACAGGGGATTAGAATACCGGAATGGACAGCCCGCAACCCTCTCAGGCCTGCCCGGCGTGCCAGGCTCCGGCGGACGCGGCCGCCGCGTTCTGCAGCCGGTGCGGCAAGCCGCTGGCCCCGGCAGGCTCGCCCCGCGCCAAATGGCATCAGAGCGTGGGGTTCATCCTCGTCATGATCTTTTTCGTGCTCGGCCCCCTGGCCCTGCCGCTCATCGTGAAAAACCCCCGCCTGTCGCCCCGGATGCGCTGGGTCCTGGTGGGAATCACGCTGCTCTATACCGTCGTCGTGATTGACGCCGGGCGGCGCATGGTGAGCTCCATGACGGCCGCGTTCAATTCCACCCTCGGATTGTAGGCGTCCTAGACGGACCGGCCGAAAATCCAGCTCAAGGGGGCCCGGGTTTGCCGCGCGGGCCGGCCCTCGATGCGCTCGGCGAAGCGCTGGTAATGCGCCGCCAAGCCGCAGAGATAGTGCTGGGCTTCCGCCGCCTCGCCGGATAACCCGGTCATCCCCGGCACCTGCCAATACGCCACCAGGTGCCCGATGATGTCCGCGTAATCGCGGGCGGTGTACACGCCGATGCGCTGCGCCACCACGGCAAACCGGGCGAACAGGTCCGGCTCAACACCGTCGGCCATCAATCGCGCGGGCATCACCACTTTGGCTTTCATCATCTCCGCAAACGCCGTCAGCGTCCCGTTCGGATCGAGCTCCAGCAATTTCTTGACGAACGATTTGTAGGCTTCCTCATGCCGGGCCTCGTCTCCCGCTACGAGATTGCAAATTTTTCCGAGCAGGGCGTCGCCGCTCTGGTTGGCCACTTGGGCCACGTTGCCGTGCGACACCCGGGTGGCCCGCTCTTGAAAGGAGGTGTAGATCAGGCCTTTGTACGGATCGTTGGCCGTTTGCGGATCGAAGCCGTTGCGGATCAGGTGCTGCGTCGTCACCTGCACGGCGCGCATGTTCACCCGGCCGGAGAGGTATAAATATGTGCTGAGCGCTTCGCCGTGGCGGTTTTCTTCCGCGGTCCAGCCCCGCGTCCATCGGGCCCAGGGGTACTCGCTCGCCCCGGTGTCATCCGCCACGCCGGGATGCCGGTTGACCATGGTCTGGTACGAGGGCAACGCTTCCTCGGTGATGGTATCGCCCACCAGCACGACGAGCAGCTCGTCCGAAAGCCCGGCCGCCCTCTCCCGAAGCTGCTGGACTGATTCGCGCCAGTCGCCGGCCGTCAGGTTGGGCAGGACGTCGCTGGGCTGCCAACTCTTTTCGACCGGATTGAGCTGGGTCAGGTACTCCCCGACGAAGCCCGCCATGGCCCGAATCACATCGTGATGTTGATGCATCTTGATGGTTCCTGCGTGCATATCCGCCGTTACGGGTTCGACTCCGGCGCGCCTTCCGGAGCGCTCCGCGGCGCGCCGAGATTCTTCAGCCAGGAGGCCCCCACCTCTTCCACCGCCGACCGGAGCGGGCTCGAGGAAGGCGCCAGCGTCACGTTCAGCTCGGCGGTCTGGCCCGGCTCGACGGCGACGACCAGCATCGCGGGTTGAAACCCGCTCTTGCCGGCTTTGACCGCGTAGTTGCCCGGCTCCAACCCCTGTTTCGCATAGGTGCCGTCCGGCCGAGTCTCAGCCGCCGCCACCACGCCGCCGTGCACCTTGGCAATCTCGATGGACGCCTGGGACGCCGGCTGGCCCTTGTCGGTCCGCACCTGGATGGTCACGCCTCCGGGGCCGGTTTTCGCAAAGAGCGTCTTCTTGGCGTTGTACACGCCCACCGCCAGCGTCACCACGCCGACGAGAATCGCAATCGTCAGCTGGATCCGCTTGAGCATCAAGTCTTTCTTCGTCTCTTCGACACCCATCGCGTCCCCTCCTGTGCTCTCGAGTAGCTACAACGCCAGCGCGCAGACGACCGCCAGCGCGGCGATCACCGCGCCGGCCGAATACGGCGAGCGCCCAAACGCGTCCGCCGCATGCAGCGCGTCGTAATTGAGGAGCCAGCCTCCCAGCACCGGCCCGACGATCCGCGCGAGGCTGGCCGACGACTGCATCAGGCCCAGGACGCGCCCTTGCGACGCCGCGCCGACGCTTTTCGAGGCCACGCCGTTCAGCGGGGCCATGACCAGACTGTGGCCGATGCCCATGCCGGTGGTCACCGCGAGCAACGCGGCGCTCGTCGCGCTCCCCGACAACAGGAACAGGGTGAGCGTCAATATGACCGTGCCGGCGATGACCAGCTTCTTCTCCCCCAGGGCGCTCACCAGCGCGCCCAGCAGCCCGCCCTGGATGACCGCGCCCACCAAGCCCTGCCCGGCAAAGATGAACCCGTTTTGCGCGGCCGTGAAGCCGAACCGCCGCTCGGTGAACAGCGCATACGTCGCGGTCAGCAGCGAAAACGCCGCTGTCGTGAAGAAATAGACCGCCAGGATCATCCCGAGCCGGCGCCGATTCGCCTGCTGAAACACGGCGGCGATGGAGGCGCGCTCCCGCGCTTCATGTCGGCGCTCCGGCGGCAGGCTTTCCGGCAACAGGAAATAGATCGCCAGCGCGTTGGCCGCCGCCAAGGCGGCGGCGAAGATGAAGGGCGCGCCCAGCGAGATATGGCTCAGCAGGCCCCCGATGGCCGGGCCGACGATGAAGCCCAAGCCAAACGCCGCGCCGATCAACCCCATGCCGCGGGAGCGGCGCTCCTCCGGAGTAATGTCGGCGATATAGGCCTGCGCCGTGGAAATGTTTCCGCCGGTGATGCCGTCAATCGCCCTGGCGACAAACAGCAGCCACAAGGTATTCGCCAATCCCATCAGCAGAAACCCGGCCGCCGTGCCGATCACGCTCACCAGCAGCACGGGCCGGCGGCCGACGCGGTCCGATAACCGGCCGAGGATGGGCGCGAACAGGAATTGCATCGCGGAATAGACGGCCAGCAAGCACCCCGCGGCCAACGGCGTGGCGCCGAACCGCTCCGCGTACAACGGCAGCACCGGGATGACGATCCCAAACCCGATCAGGTCGAGGAAGACCGTCCCGAAGATGAGGGTGTGCGGGGACCGGGCAAACGCCAGCGAGCGGCCCATGGGCGCTTACGGCAACAACACGGACCCGGCCGCGATTGCCGTGAGGGCGCTGAAGAGAACCATCAGCAGATCCGGCATGAGGCGGTGGTTCTTCAGCCACGTCCCCAGAAACCGCGCGCCCAAGGCGAGGGCAATGCCGAGACTGGCCAGCACAGGCGCCCGGAGGCCCTGGGCCATGCCATACGCGCACAGCAGCAGCAGCGACCCGGACGCCACCCCGGCCAGGAGCGACGCGGCACTCTTGGCTTTCACGTAACCGATGATGCCGCCGACGATGCTGAACGCGCCATAGGCGGCCACGATGGTCACTGGCAAGCTCATTGCATGGCTCTCCTGTTAGGAATGCTTCGGATGGTGGGGCAGCTTGGACGCCCGAAACTCTTTTAAGTGCTGCTCGATGGCGTCAATCTCGTGCTGCAGCTTCTGCAGCCGCTCGGTCAGCGGATCCGGCAGGTTGCTGTGCTCCAGGCTGATGCCGGGAAAGTGCCGGTCCGCGATCCGGGTGATGCGCCCCGGCACGCCCACGACGGTGGAATGCGCCGGGACGTCCCGCACCACCACGGCATTCGCCCCGACCATCGAGTCGTCTCCGACGAGAATGTTGCCCAGCACCTTCGCCCCGGCCCCGATCACGACGCGGTTGCCGAGGGTGGGATGGCGCTTGCCGCGCTGCTTGCCGGTTCCGCCCAGCGTGACACCCTGAAACAGCGTGACGTCCTCGCCGATCACCGCGGTTTCGCCGATGACCACCCCCATGCCGTGGTCAATGAAGAGCCCGCGGCCGATCGACGCGCCCGGGTGGATCTCGATGCCGGTCAGCCACCGCACCAGCGACATGATCACCCGCGGCAGCAGCGGCACCCCCATGCGGGTCAGCCCGTGCGCAACCCGGTAGGCGATCAGCGCGTGCAGCCCGGGGTAGGCCAGCAGGATTTCCAGGCTGCTGCGGGCCGCCGGGTCCCGCTCGATGCACGCGCGGATTTCCCGGGCAAATGCCACGCGCAGGGCCACGAGGACCGCCGCGACGCTCAACAGCGCCATCACCCATGCTGGAAGCATGCTCACGTCCTTTGCGCTCGCCCGGGCTTGCCCGCCGGTTCCAACAACGCCACGGCGTACGCCATGATCCCCTGCGATTTCGGGGGAAATCCCTCGGCGGTCTTGGCTTTCACGGAAACCGCGTCCTCGGTAATGCCCAACAACCCGCTGATGGCGCGTCGCATCTTCACCTTATAGGGGGCCAGCGTCGGCCGGTCCGCGACGACGGTCATGTCCACGTTGCCCACGCGCCAGCCGGCCTCGCGCACCCGCCGCAGCGCCTGCGCGATGAAGCGCCGGCTGGGCATGCCGTGGTAGCGCGGGTCCGACGAGGGAAACAGCTCGCCTAGGTCCGGCCCGCCGACCGCGCCCAACAGCGCATCCGCCACCGCATGCAGCACCACGTCGGCGTCGGAATGACCCTCTAACCCAGGACTGTCCGGGATGGTCACCCCTCCCAGCTTCAAGGGACGCTGCGCTTTGCTGAACCGGTGGCTATCGTAGCCAATGCCTACTCTCATGACAACTCCTGCAGAAGCCAGATTTCAGACATCAGATATCAGAGGTCAGAGGTTAGAATACGTCGGTGTTTCACCCGACTTCTGACATCTGTCTTCTGACTTCTGAACTTTGCGCTGAGGATCGTGTTGGCAAACACCAGATCCTCAGGCGTTGTCACCTTCAGATTCCACGCGTCGCCCGGCACCATCTTCACCGGGAACCCGGCCCATTCCAGCAGGGCGGCGTCATCCGGGAAGGCGGCCAGCCGGCCATTCACCCGGCTGAGGGCTTCTTCCGCCCAGTCGCGCCGGAACGCCTGCGGCGTTTGCATCAGCCAGAGCGATTCCCGATCCAACGTCAGGCGCGCGAACCCGGCGGCATCCGCCGTCTTCACGGTGAGGCCGGCCGGCACTCCCGCCGCCGCCGCGCCGAACCGCCGCGCCGCCTGCAGCGTCGCCTCGACCAGCCGGCGCGACAGGCACGGCCGCGCGCCGTCGTGCACGAGCACCCAGCGCGCCTGAGGCGGCAGTGCCGCGATCCCGCGAGCCACCGATTCCGCACGGGAGGCTCCGCCGTCCACCACCGTGACCTTGCTCAACCGGCGGCGGCGCACCACGTCCTGCAGCCGCTCGCGATCCCGCGAATGGGCCGCCACGACCACCCAGCGGATGGCCGGCACGCCCTGCAATACCTCAAGCGCATGGACCACGAGCGGGCGGCCGCGCAGCGGAATGAGCGCCTTGTGTTGCCCAGCACCCAGGCGCTGCCCCAGGCCGGCCGCCGGCACCACCGCTCCTACAGCTGCGCGCATATCAGCGCAGCCATCAACTACTCTGGGTGAAGGGTGGAGGGTCAAGGGTGAAGGAGAAACAGGATCAGTGCGCATGAACAGGTCCGTATGTTTCTTCAAGTCTTTACCCTTCACCCTACACCCTTGACCCTTCACCGAGAGCGCCAATAGGCGCTCTTAGGCAGGCCGCCGATCCCGCGCCGGAGGCACCCCATCGGGCCGCATGAACACCATCCGGCCCGCCGCCGTCTGGAGCACGCTGGTCACCACCCCGCGGACGGATTGCCCGATCAGATGGCGGCCGCTTTCCACGACGACCATCGTGCCGTCCTCCAGATACGCGACGGACTGGTTGGACTCCTTGCCTTCCTTGATCGGCTTGACCTCCAGCGCCTCGCCGGGCAGCACCACGGGCCGCAACGCCTGGGCCAGCTCGTTGACGTTGAGCACGGAGACGTTCTGCAGCTGGGCGACCTTGTTCAAATTGTAATCCGTGGTGATGACCTTCGCCCCGGCCAATTGGGCCAGCCGCACCAGCTTGGCGTCCACCTCGGTGATGTTCTCCACGTCTTCCTCGTGAATGCGCACGTCCACGTGCGTCTGCTTGCGCAGCTCGTTGAGCACTTCCAGCCCGCGGCGGCCCCGGTTGCGCTTGATGGGGTCGGCGCTGTCCGCCACCGTCTGCAGCTCGCGCAGCACGAAGCGCGGGATCAACAGCCGCCCTTCGAGGAAGCGCGTCTTGCACAGGTCAATGATGCGCCCGTCAATGATGGCGCTGGTGTCCACGAAAAACAGCTCCTCGCCTTGATCATGCCGGGCCAAGCGCACGTACGGGATGATGACGTTGAACTCGTCCCGCCCGCGCATGGCCATGACCATGCCCAAGTAGGCCAGCGCCCACGTCACCAGCACGCGCACGAAGCCCATGGTGCTGGCATCGAGGCCGGCAAGGCTGATGGCATCCGCCAGCAGCTTGGCCATGATGAGCCCGAACAGCAGCCCGAAGATCGCGGCGGAGGAGCCCCGCACCGACACGCGGCCCAACCGGTGCAGCAACATCTCGATCACGACCAACAGCCCCCCGACCGACAACCCGATGCCCAACCGCATCCACCAGGGAAACGCGGTCGTGGGCATCCCGATCCCCACCTGCAACCCCAACAATCCGCCGAGCAAAATAAACCCCGCTCGAATCAACCGTAGATCCATATGACCGCCTCCCGGGGCCGATGGCCCCGTTCGTTATGATGCACTGCCTACAACACCAACGCCTTCGCAATGGCGTCCTGCACGGTCCGCACGCCGACGATCTCCAACCCGTCCACGCGCATGGGAGACTTCGTCGCCGCGATCAGGCAGCGGCGGAACCCCACGCGTTTGGCCTCGTGGAGCCGCTGCGCCAAATTGAGGACCGGCCGCACCTCGCCCGTCAATCCCACTTCCCCGATGGCCACGTCCCCCTGGGACGCCGGCCGCTCCTTCAAGCTGGAGGCGATGGCGATGGCAATGGCCAGGTCGCTCGCCGGCTCGGTCACGCGCACGCCGCCCAGGGACGAGGCGAACACGTCCTGCTGGCCGAGCGATTTCAGCCCCACCCGCCGCTCCAGCACCGCCAGCAGCATGGCCAGCCGGTTGTATTCCACCCCGCTGGTTTTCCGCCGCGGCACGCCGAACGAGCAGGGCGCCGTCAGCGCCTGGATCTCCACCAGCAGCGGCCGCGAACCCTCGACGCTGACCGTCACCATACAGCCCGGCAGCGGCTCCTGCCGGTCGCTCAAAAACAGCTCCGAGGGGTTGGTCACCTCGACGAGCCCCTCGGCGGCCATGTGGAAAATACCCAGCTCGTACGTGGCGCCGAACCGGTTCTTGGTGGTCCGCAGCAGCCGGAACCCGCTGGTCGCCTCGCCCTCAAAGTAGAGCACGGTGTCCACCATGTGCTCCAGCACCTTGGGGCCGGCCAAGGAGCCGTCCTTCGTCACATGGCCCACGAGCAGCAGCGCGCAGTGGCTGCGCTTGGCCAGATGGATCAAGGCATGCGCGCAGGCGCGGATCTGCCCGATGGAGCCAGGCGCGGAACTGAGGACCTCGGCTTCCAGCACCTGCACCGAATCCACGATCAGCACCTGCGGGGCCGTCTGGCGCGCCGCCTCGATGATCGCCTCGAGCTGCGTCTGCGCCAAGAGCTGGAGGCTCGACTCGCCCAACCCCAACCGCATGGCGCGCAGCTTGGTTTGGCGGATGCTCTCTTCGCCGCTGACGTAGAGCACCCGCAAGCCGGAGGCGCTCAACCGGCCCGCCATCCAGAGCAACAAGGTGGATTTCCCGATCCCCGGCTCGCCGCCGAGCAGCGTGGCGGAGCCCGGCACGAGCCCGCCGCCGAGGACGCGGTCCAACTCCCCGATGCTGGTGCGGATGCGGAGGCTCGCCTCCACCGTCACGTCCGCCAAGGCGGTGGGCCGGACGTCCTCGGCGCGAAGCGCGGCGGCGGCCCGGGAAGGCTCTTCCGCCACCTCCTCCACCAACGTGCTCCACGCGTCGCAGCCCTGGCAGCGGCCCGACCACTTGACGGCCTGGTATCCGCACTGCTGGCAGATGAAAAACGATTTGAGCTTGGGCATGTAGGCTAAGAAGGAATCAGACGGCGGAGGCCAGAGGTCAGAAATCAGATATCAGAGGTCAGATTAATTATCAGGAACACGACGGCTGTCTTCTGACGTCCGACCTCTGACTTCTGATCTTTGGTCTCTGACCTCTGTCTTCTGATCTCTGACGTCTGGTCGCAGTTACTTGCTACTCTTCGGGCGCACGAGGAGCTTCCAGGGGTGCCGCTGGAGATCGTCAACAAATCCCACCACGCGCAGGTAGAGCTCGTCGTCGTAGAGCAGGTGGCCCAGGCTGCCTTCGCCGGCTTCCACGTTCGACATGGCCAGGTTCAAGCGCTGGCCGAGGAGCTTCCAATTGCGGGTGGCATCCCGGGCTTCCTGGAGCGTTTCCTTCAAATAGAGGCGGGCTTCCGGATCGGCGACGACGCTGTTGATGCCCTCCAGCGTGCGCTTCAGCTCCGAGAGCACTTCATTGGAGCGCTCGATCACCTGCTCGGTGGACACCGGCGGATTGCCCACCAGCACGTCGCCGGACACCAGCGGCTGGCCCTGCCCCAAGCCGGGCAGGATGGCCAGGTATTTTTCTCCGAGCAACCCGAACGTGCTGATGGACGCGGAATCATCGGACCGGATCACGATCCGCTTGGGCACCCGCACCACCAACTCCACCTTCGGCGGGCCGCCGACACCCGCCACGATGCGCACGTCTTCGACTTTGCCGACCTCGACCCCGGCGTACTGGGCCGGCGACCCGCGGGTGATCCCGTTGGCGGAATCAAACACGACCCGCAACGCCTGGCCGGGCTGGAAATAGGTGGCCACATCGCCGATGGCAAAGAGAAACACCACCAACAGCGCCACCCCGGTGACGATAAACGCGCCCACTTTCAATTCCAGTGACACGCGTTGCGTCATGCGGTCTGCGGTCCCCCCCGTCCTGTGGATGCGCCTCGGCTCGCGCGGTTCGGCCAGCGCGAGAGGATCCGGCGGTCCGGCAAGCCTTCCTGGATCGGACCGGTCGCCTGGCCCTCGACAAATTGGCGGACGACCGGATGCGGCGACCGCCTGATCTCTTCCGGCGTCCCCTCGGCAATCACCGCTCCATTGTAGAGCATGGCGATGCGGTCCGCCACTTTGTAGGCGCTGCGCATGTCGTGCGTCACCACCACGGAGGTCACTTTCAGGCGGTCGCGCAGCGCGATGATGAGATCGTTGATCACATCGCCCATGATCGGATCGATGCCCGTCGTGGGCTCATCGTAGAGGATGATCTCCGGGTTCATGGCGATGGCGCGCGCCAGCCCGACCCGCTTGCGCATCCCGCCCGAGAGCTCGGCAGGCTTGAGCTGCTCGACGTCGGGCAGCCCCACGAGAGCCAGGCATTCGCGCACCCGCTCCCGAACGGCCTCCGCGCGCATCGTCGTGTGCTCCCGCAGCGCGAACCCGACATTCTCTTCCACCGTCATCGAATCGAACAGCGCGGCGCTCTGGAACAGCACGCCGAATTTCTTGCGGATCTGGTCCAACGACCGTCCGGAGAGCTGGGTGATGTCGATGCTGTCGATGGCGATCGTCCCGCGGTCCGGCTTGATCAGACCGACGATGTGCTTGAGCAGCACCGACTTGCCGCAGCCGGAGCGGCCGATGATGACCGTGGTCTTCCCGGTCGGGACGGTGAGGTTGACCCCGCTGAGCACGAGGTGGTCCTCGAACGACTTCGCCAGGTCGAGGATTTCAATCATTGGGGCAGCCGACAGCACACAGCACACAGGAGAATCTACGCTGTTGCAGTTCTGTGTGCTGTGTGCTCATTAATGCCACACGAAGTAAAAGATCGCGGTGAAGAGACAGTCGGCGGCGATGATGAACAGGAAGGAGGACACCACGGCGGTGGTCGTCGCCCGCCCGACGCCTTCGGCTCCCCCGTGGGTGCGGAACCCCTCGAAACAGCTGACGATGCAGATGATCAGCGCGAACACGAAGGATTTCAGCAACCCGGAGCCGAGGTCCTTGAACACCAGCGGCAGCGTCGTCATCTTCCAATAGATGTTGGGGAGGATGCCCAGCTTCATGGTGCCGATGACGAACCCCCCGAGGATCCCCAGCCCATTGGCCCACAGCGTGAGCAGCGGCATCGCGACGACCGTCGCAAGCAGCCGCGGGACCACCAGGAAGCGGACCGGATCGGTCGCGAGGGTCACCATGGCGTCGAGCTGCTCGGTGACTTTCATGGTGCCCAGCTCCGCGGCGATGGCGGAGCCGACCCGCCCCGCCACGATCAAGGCGGTCATCACCGGGCCGATCTCGCGCACCACGGAGAGGGAAACGAGGCTGGCGATGTAAATCTCCGCCCCCAGGCGCTGCATCTGGTAGGCGCTTTGGAGGGCCAGCACCATCCCGATGAAGATGGAACAGAGGGAAACGATCGGCCAGGATTGCGTCCCGATCTTCCATAGCTCGTAGAGGACCGAGCGCCACCGGGTGGGCCGCACGCAGCAGCCGCCCGCCGCCTGCGCCAGGAGCACGCCGAGCTGGCCGGCATACTCGACGATGGCGACCATCCACGCGCCGGCGATCGCCGCCGTCTGAACGAGGGGGGCCAGCAGGCGCGCGCCCATGCTCCGGGATTACGAGGAGGCCGCGTGCGGCACGAGAAGCTCGCCTGCGAAATCCAGCGCGTCGCCTTTGCGGGACACGCGCACCGGCGTGCCGGGCTTGAACCGTTTGGCGATGACCTCTTCCGCCAGGGGGTCTTCCAAGAACCGCTGGATGATGCGCTTGAGTGGCCGGGCGCCGAACACCGGATCAAACCCTTTCTCGACGAGAAAGGCCTTGGCCTCGGCATCCACCTGCACGGTGATGCCGTGCTCCGAGAGGCGCTGGATCACGTAAGAGATCTCCAGCTCGACGATCTTGTCCAGGTCTTCCCGCGTCAGGGGGCGGAAGACGATCACGTCGTCAATCCGGTTGAGGAACTCCGGTTTGAAGGCCCGCTTGACCTCGTCCATCAGCTGGCTCTTCATGCTCTCAAAGGAGGCGTCCGCCTTGGCCGCGGCGAAGCCGATGCTGCCTTGCTTCTTCAGCAGCTCCGCGCCGAGGTTAGACGTCATGATGACCACGGTGTTGCGGAAATCCACCTTGCGGCCGAAGCTGTCGGTCAGCCGACCGTCCTCCAGCACTTGCAGCAGCAGGTTGAAGACGTCCGGGTGCGCTTTCTCGATTTCATCCAGCAGGACGACCGAGTAGGGCCGCCGGCGGATCCGCTCGGTGAGCTGGCCGCCTTCTTCGTAGCCCACGTAGCCGGGCGGGGCGCCGACGAGCCGCGAGACGTTGAACTTTTCCATGTACTCGGACATGTCGAGCTGCAGCAGGGCGTCCTCGTCGCCGAAGAGGAACTCCGCCAGCGCGCGCGCCAGCAGGGTCTTCCCCACCCCGGTGGGGCCGAGGAACACGAACGAGCCGATGGGGCGGCGGGGGTCCTTGATGCCGGCCCGCGAGCGGCGGATCGCCCGGGCGATGGCCACGATCGCCTCCTCCTGGCCGATCACCCGCTTGTGCAGCTCGCCTTCCAGGTGCAGGAGCCGCTCGGTTTCCTTCTCTTCCAGCCGGGCCAGCGGCACGCCGGTCCACTTGGAGACGATCACGGCGATCTCTTCCGACGTGATCGTGGGCATCGCGTCGCCCTTGGTCTTCTTCCACTCCTGCTTGACCTTTTCCAAGCGTTCTTTGGCTT